>NZ_JAWOTE010000005.1:0-193444 GCF_033338695.1 Vibrio sp. Vb1166
GTTCTTTTAGTTGTTGATTTCATAACACTCTCCAATTTTGGGGGGTGGAAAGTGTCAACCTTATTTAGGACGGCACATAACACGAATAAAAAGGGATGAGCTGAGCTCATCCCTTTTTCTATTGTCTTCAAGCACGGCGATTATAGCTTCTTCAAAATTGCGTCTGATGCCTCTTCGATTAAATCAAGCACCAGTTCAAAGCCATCTTCCCCACCATAATATGGGTCCGGGACTTCGTCGTAACCTGACTCAGAATGACTTAAAAATAACGATACTTTGTGTCGATACTTCAACGGACAAATATCCAATAAATCGGCCAAATTTGCTTTATCTGCGGCTAATATAAGGTCAAACTTTTCAAAGTCATCAATGGTGACTTGGCGCGCTTGCATTCCTTTAAAAGAATAACCTCGCTGCTTTCCTGCTGCCATCGCTCTTGAATCTGGTCGGTTTCCTGCGTGGTAGCCAATTGTACCTGCCGACTCAACCTCTACTTCAACGCCTAGCTTTTGAGCTTTCGCTCTTAACACTGCCTCTCCAGTTGGTGACCGACAAATGTTTCCCATACAAACAACAAGTATTTTCTTCATTTTATTCCCTGAATTATCGGTGGTTTTTCTTCACGATATGTTGGTCTATCATAGCGAGATAAATCAATGAACCCAAATTAGCTTGGGCAGAGCACGAAAAGGAATTGAGGAAGTATTATGTCTATCGAAGAAAATAAAGAAGCACGCCATAAAGCTCGCCAACAAAAAGTCAAAGAACAGGTAGACGCAAAAATCGCTGCTGCTCAAGAGGAAAAAGGTCTGCTACTGATCATTACCGGAAATGGTAAAGGTAAATCGACATCAGGATTCGGTACGATCGCACGCGCAGTGGGTCATGGTTTGAGTTGTGCTGTCGCGCAGTTTATTAAAGGTACTTGGGACAACGGTGAGCGCAACCTACTTGAGAAACTCGGCGTTGAATTCCAAGTAATGGCAACCGGCTTTACATGGGAAACTCAAAACAAAGCCGCTGATACCGAAGCAGCGCAAGGCGTATGGCAAGAATGTAAACGCATGCTGCAAGACGACTCTATCGATGTCATCTTGTTTGACGAGCTAACTTATATGGTGAGCTACGGCTACATCGACTTAGACGAAGTGGTCGAAGCACTGAGCAACAGACCTAAAATGCAGTCGGTTATTATTACTGGGCGTGGCGCACATCGAACCCTGATTGAAATGGCCGATACCGTTTCTGAAGTGAAAAATGTAAAGCACGCATTTGAATCTGGCGTAAAAGCCCTCAAAGGCGTCGATTGGTAACACTCGCAGAGTAATTTAAAAAGGGTTGGCAAAATGCCAACCCTTTTGATTTTCACGCACGGTTAGTTGAAAAGATTCTTCAATAAACCATCGACCGCATCTTTGGTTTTCTCGTCTTTGATTTTGTCCGTTAGCTTCTCTACGCCACGATCGATTTCTTTCTGAGCTTTCTGCTTCAGAACATCATCGAATACGAGCTTGAATTTAGGTTCTGCCCACTTACCAGACACATTGATTGGAATCGTGATGTCTTTCAGCTCATCTATATCTTTACCGCCCTGGCCTTCTAGGCTGCCTACAACTGACGTGCTGATAGTAAAGTCGACTGTTTCATTAATGTAGTTTGCGGTACCTTTACCACGAACACGTAACAATGGAGACTGAGCTTGCATATTATCCGTTGATACAACACCTTTGTTGAGTTTCAATGTCGCCGTCATCGCACTGAAGTCTGTTTTCTTAGCTTCATTGGTGCCTTCAACTTTTTGCCCTTTAAATTTCGCATAGTTTTCACGAATCAACTGAGCAACGTTGATGCCATTCACCGCACCGTCAGCAAAATTGATAACAACCGTACCAGATAGATTCTTCTTGATACCGGTAGGCGTGAGACTCTTACCTGTAACATTCACATCAATGTTACCTGTCCCTTCAAGTTTGTCGTTTTCAGCAACGTCTATAAGTAGCGGTTGAACTTTCACGCCTTTGATTGACTTTTTAACACTGTAAGTCGCTGGTGATTGGCGTGCATCTAACTTCGCTGTCGCTGAGATTGAGCCTTGGTACAACTTCGAACTAAAAGATGTAAGCTCAAACACGCCACGATTTACAGTGAAGCTCGTTTTTACCGCTTCCATCTTCGCATTTGCCGCTTTGAATTTGTCGATGGTAATGTCACCCTTTACATCTAACGTTTTCAACGCAGACAAATCAGGCTCAACCTCAGGTCCGGCAGGAGCACTCTCGCCACCAGAAGCAGGCTTATTACCTTCGGCAGCTTGCTTATCTAACCCTAAGAACTCATCAAGATCGATATTGGGGCTATGGAGAGCAAAGCGTACTTTAGGAATATCACCGAGTGCCACATCAGCCTTACCATCTAAGGCGATAGCATTCGCTGTTAACTTCTCTAGAACAAAACTCAGATGGTTTTTCGTTAGGTCGAAAGACAGATCAGACACCATGTCGACTTTCATCGGGGACTGAGGTAAAGCATCACCCTCAAAAGTCGATTTAAGAGTTAACTTATCCAACTGTACTTTGCTGATAGCCTTGTCCACGCTAAGTTGACCAGCACCCTGCATATCTAACTTCATACCACCAGCGTCACCCTTAATGGCATAAGTCAGGTTATTTACTTTATCGAATTCAAACGTGTCTAAACCGATCGTTGCCGATTCAATTTTATTGGCAGGGTCAGAGTATGTCGCATCAAAGTTGATGTTCTTTAGCGCGTAGTTTGCCAAACCTTTTTCTAGCTTAAAGTCTGCCTGACCTTTCGCGGTGAACTTTTGGTCGTTCATTTCGCCCTTCACGCCAAAATCAGCCGTTGTCCAGTTGTCAAAAGCGAATTCGGAAAGGTTTAATGAAATATCATAAAGTTTGGTGTAACTACCGGCTTGCTTATCCTGCATTTCTAATGAACCGTTAGAAACCGTAACGCCAGCAAGATTAATACTCCAATCAGAACCAGAAGTTTGCGTTTCACCATTTTGCGTAGGCGCAGCATTGTTCTCTTGTTCTGCTTGTTGTGTTTGGGCTTTCGTCAATGCATCAATATTCTTGCTGCCACCTTTCTTGGTTTCAATGTAGAACTCAGCACCATCAAGCGTGACGTTTCCAATTTCAAGCTGTTGACTAAAAAGTGGCATAACAGAGATGTCTACACCAACGGTATCAACTTTGAATAAATTGGGTTTACTAAAGCCTTGTGGGTTTCGCAATTCTGTATGTCCCAACTCAAAGCCAATTGATGGGAAAAATTGCCAACTGATATCCCCTTCAATCACCAACTCTAATCCCGTTTGCTTTTGCGCTTGCTCAACAATAAGGGGTTTAAACTGATTCGGATTGACGAAGATGGTTAACGCTAAAATTGCGACCAAAATGACCACAATCGGTATTGCTAGAATTAAGAGCAGTTTCTTCATTTGTTTTTCCTTGCTCGAGTGTTTTTACAATTATAAGCGCAGACTCCATTTGCCGCTGACAGTTCCACAAAAGCGTGAAAAGTGTCTGGTTTTAACCTGCAACTGACTAATTTAAAAACAAAAAAAGAAGTGGCACTTAAGGTGCCACTTCTTCTCCTAAAAATAAAGCGATATAGCCGTCTATAGGCTTAAGCTTTCAAAAGTCTTGCAATGTGAGCTTTTAATACATCAATTGCGATACGGTTTTTACCACCGCGAGGAACAATAATGTCCGCATATTGCTTAGAAGGTTCGATAAACTGCATGAACATCGGACGTACTGTTTGTTGGTATTGCTTAAGAACAGACTCCATAGTTCGGCCTCGCTCTTCCACATCACGCTTAACACGGCGAAGCAAGCAAATATCTAACGGTGTGTCCATAAATACTGTCGCATGCATCAAATCACGAAGACGAGGGTCTGTAAGAAGAAGGATACCTTCTAGAATGATCACCTTTTTAGGTGTCATTGTGGTGGTGTTAATTGTTCTTGTGTGCTCAGTGTAGCTGTACTCAGGCACTTCTACTGCTTCACCACGTACCAATTTTTCTAGGTGCTCACACAGTAGGTCGTGGTCCAACGCACTCGGGTGATCGTAGTTCGTCTTTACTCGCTCTTCCATGCTTAGGTGGCTTTGGTCGTTGTAGTAGCAATCTTCCGTGATGACACCGATTTGATGATCGCCTACTTTCGCGCGAAGCTCATTATAAATAGTGCTCGCGATCAGACTTTTTCCAGAAGCAGAAGCGCCAGCAATACCTACGATGACGCATTGATTATTATCAGACATTAGTTTGCACCCGATGATGATTTCTAGTCACATAAAAAGATAAACTGCCTGATTATAGGGAGTTCACCCCATAGTTACTAGTTGGAATTAGGGTTTAGTCATAAGTTTCTGCCTGCTCAGAGGATTAACCTCCGAGCAAACGTTAAAATGTGCAATTATCAACCAACAGGCATAGTAAACTTAGTTCACCATTGTAAAGCTAATCGCATCTGGTTTTGCTTTGCCTTGCCAAAACATCGTGCTACATACGCGATCGGCAAGTTGCTTATAATACCCTGCATGCTCACTTTCTGGGCGTCTTGCTACCGTTGGCACACCAGCGTCAATATCTTCTCTCATAGAGATATGAAGCGGAATTTGTCCTAACAATGCTAAGCCAAATTCTTGCGACATTTTTTCAGCTCCGCCCATACCAAAAATATGCTCTTTCGCGCCACATTGACTACAAATGTGATAACTCATGTTTTCCACAACACCAATAACCGGGACATGGACTTTGTTAAACATTGCCGCTCCCTTCCTTGCATCGGCAAGGGCTAAATCTTGCGGTGTTGTGACTAACACGCTACCTGTTACCGGAATTTGTTGTGACAGCGTCAATTGAATATCCCCCGTACCTGGCGGCATATCAATCACCAAATAATCCAAATCTGGCCAATCTGTTTCAGTTAATAACTGCGACAACGCTTTTGAAGCCATTGGACCGCGCCATATCGCCGCTTCTGATTTATCCACCAAATAACCGATAGAATGAGTATAGATGCCGTGAGCAAAAATGGGTTCCATCCACTTGCCATCACGAACTTCTGGTTTAGCATCTTCTTGCCCCAACATCATAGGTACAGACGGACCATAGATATCTGCATCCAACAATCCCACTTTCGCCCCAGATTGAGCAATTGCCAACGCTAAGTTAACTGCGGTAGTAGATTTACCAACGCCACCTTTCGCAGAACTGACGGCAATGATGTTCTTAACACCCTTAACCGAGTTAGCCACTTGAGTTTCTAAAGCTTTAACTCCAAGGCGAATATTAAATGGGAATTCAGATACTTTACCCGAGGCTTGCTGCTGTTTGATCCAGTCATGCAGTACGGTTTGAAGCTCATTACTTGCGAATGGCAACGTTATATCAATAGAACCCTGTGTCGTAATCGAAATTGCGCCATGAATATCTGCCCAGTTTTCCACCAACTGTGGATGTTGGAATTGGTTAAACAAGTGACAAAAATCTTGTTTTGAAGTGAACTGATGCATAAGCCCTCCTTTTAGATGTCATGCTACCACCGTCCAGGCTCAACCAGAACCCCAAAAAAACTAAGGCATTCCGCAGTTTGACACCTTGGAGTTAGTCAGTTCATGGGGTAGTATTATCCATCAAAATTTATTTATACCTATCAAGAAAAGCGAATATTAAGTATGGCAAACGATCCAAAAAACTTTCCGTCAAGGAAAATGCTGGTAACTTGTGCCCTTCCGTACGCTAACGGTTCGATCCACCTTGGTCATATGCTTGAGCATATCCAAGCGGACATTTGGGTTCGTTACCAACGCCTACGCGGCAACACTGTAAACTTCATCTGTGCTGACGATGCTCACGGCACGCCAATCATGCTTAAAGCGCAACAGATGGGTATTACTCCTGAAGAAATGATTGCCGCAGTTAGCGAAGAGCACCAAAAAGACTTCGCTGGATTTGATATCAGCTTTGATAACTACCACAGCACACACTCAGATGAGAACCGTGAGCTAGCGTCACACATTTATCTTGAGTTGAAGAAAAATGGCTTTATCTCTAGCCGCACTATCTCTCAGCTGTTCGATCCAGAAAAAGAGATGTTCTTACCGGACCGTTTCGTAAAAGGTACCTGTCCAAAATGTAAGTCTGAAGACCAGTACGGTGACAACTGTGACAACTGTGGTGAGACTTACAGCCCAACAGAACTGATCAATCCTAAATCTGCGGTTTCTGGTGCGACGCCAGTAATGAAAGATTCAGAGCACTTCTTCTTCGACCTGCCTCAGTTTGAAAGCATGCTAAAAGAGTGGACTCGCTCTGGCTCGCTACAAGCTGAAACAGCGAACAAAATGCAAGAATGGTTCGAATCTGGTTTGCAGCAATGGGATATCTCACGTGATGCACCATACTTTGGCTTCGAGATCCCTGGTGAGAAGAACAAATTCTTCTACGTATGGCTAGACGCGCCTATCGGCTACATGGGCTCTTTCAAAAATCTATGTGACAAGCGCGACGACCTAGATTTCGACGAGTATTGGAAAAAAGACAGCTCAGCAGAGCTGTACCACTTCATCGGTAAAGACATCGTTTACTTCCACAGCCTATTTTGGCCAGCAATGCTAGAAGGTTCTGGCTTCCGCAAGCCTAACAACGTATTCGTACACGGTTACGTAACCGTAAACGGCGCGAAAATGTCGAAGTCTAAAGGTACGTTCGTAAAAGCAAGCACTTACCTAGAGCACCTAGACCCTGAGTGTCTACGTTACTACTACGCTGCGAAGCTAAACAGCCGTATCGATGATCTAGATCTTAACCTTGAAGACTTCACTCAGCGCGTAAACGCTGACGTTGTTAACAAGATCGTTAACCTGGCATCTCGTAACGCAGGTTTCATCGCGAAACGTTTTGAAGGCAAACTGTCTGACAACTTTGCAGAGCCTGAACTTTACAACGAATTTGTTGCTGCTGCTGACCGTATCGCTGAGCTTTACGAAACGCGTGAGTTTGGTCGTGCAATCCGTGAAATCACGGCATTGGCAGACAAAGCTAACCAATACGTTGATGAAAAAGCACCGTGGGTTGTAGCAAAAGAAGAAGGCAAAGATCAGGAACTACAAGACATCTGTTCTGTCGGTATCAACCTGTTCCGCGTACTGATGACTTACCTGAAACCAGTAATGCCATCGCTAGCTGCGCGTACTGAAGCGTTTCTAAACCAAGAGCTAACTTGGGAAAACATCGCTGCTCCACTAACAGGCCACGAGATCACTAAGTTCAAAGCACTGTTCAACCGTATCGATCCGAAGAATGTTGAAGCGATGATCGAAGCGTCTAAAGAAGATGCGGCGGCAGAAATGGCGGCGAAAGAGAAAGCTGAAGCGGAAAAGAACAAGGCTAGCCAAACCGAGCTAGACAAAGAACCAATCGCTGAAGAGATTGAGTTCGATGCTTTTGCCGCAGTAGATATGCGTATCGCTCGCATCATCTCTTGTGAAGAAGTACCAAAAGCCAACAAACTGCTTAAGTTCCAATTGGACATCGGTGGTGAAACTCGTCAGGTATTCTCTGGCATCAAGTCAGCTTACAAACCTGAAGAGCTAGAAGGCAAGCTAACAGTAATGGTAGCAAACCTAAAACCTCGTAAGATGAAGTTTGGTATGTCTGAAGGTATGATCCTAGCGGCAGGCCCTGGTGGTAGCGACCTGTGGATCCTTGAGCCACACGAAGGCGCTCAACCTGGCATGCGCGTAATGTAAGTATCTTTATTGAAAAGGCTTAACTAAATCAGTTAAGCCTTTTCTCGCAGTTAAGCTTATCGATTAAGCTTGATTGTACTACAAAGAGAATTCTTCTGGACCCCAAGTAATAATCGCGCCACATGCAAGGAAAAGTACAAAGCTGATCGTGACTACAAAAGCGAGAACTCGATCAAATGTCGTTGCGTATTTTAGTATTAACTGATCATCTACAAGTGATACTTTCGCAGGCTTGCCTCGCATTAAAACTGTAGTATACATTGGGAATCTAACCCCCCAGGTATCTCTATCCCAACCGACAGGGCCATGACCATCCTTCGACATCTTTTTCTCGATCCGCTTTACCGAAACACGAATGAAAAGCAAAGTACTAACTAACCAAGTACATCCGATAATCATATTTGTCATATCAAAATAAGACACGTTGATCCCTTTAATTCCAATGAATGTTAGAACTAACTTCATAGGCACCTTTGGCTAAATTTTGCCCTGCACTATCAGCCATCTTAGCTGCTGCATAGCCGACACCTAAGCCTACACCAATTAATACTACGACTCCAAATGGGCCAGCAGCCAAAGCGATTCCCATTCCAGATGCAATCACTTTGGATGTGGTCCAAACGCCAGCAGCGTTGCTCGCACCAAACCCTGCAACTTCCATTGCTGCTCTTTTTTGCCAATTTTCTCCGTTATTCTTGGCATTTCGAACATTGTTAAAGCGAACACCAGCATCAATCATGATGATCTTTTTACCCACAATACTAGAGCTTTGTTCAAGAAATCGAATTGAGCGGATGTTAGCTATAGATGTTAAATGTAACTTAGTTATATCCCTGCCACTTCTCGCGATATTGGCAGCTCTATTCGGGTTGCTCCAAATGTTTCCACGGCTACTTTTAACTCGTCCTGCATAATGGGTAAGCTCTTTTGTAAATTTTGCATTCAAAGAATTGTGAGCTTCTTTAACTCTATATCCAAGCTTCACAAGCTCCTTTTTCTGCGCACCATTTCGTGAGGCTGTACGTACATCTAGTAAGGCATTTTGATATTTGAGCAAAGCTTTCCCGAAATTACTCAATCTGACTTGCTTTTCATTAACAGCAGTAGCGGCAGCACCTACTGCAGTATACTCATCGATTTTCCCCCCCATAGTATGATTAGTAGCATCTAAAAAAGGCTTAATCTCTTTTTCATAGAGGAGGGCTACCGCTTGTAAGTTTTCATCGCCAAACTCACTTGTTAGATTGGCTACATTTCTTTTGGTTTCTTGTGACCAACTTTTTACAGTATCAAGAGCACAAGCTATATCAGGTCTCTCGCTACGCAACTTAGCTATGTTGATCACAGAGCCTTCGTTCAGTATGAAAGGAGTACCTGCGGGAATAAAACTACCAAATATATGTGGGTTGTCCTTACGAAACTGAAGGTACCTATACTCATCATTTGTATCGATAGGGAGCGTTATCTTTGAGTGAGTACTGAAGCATAGGTCGAATTTATTAGACAAATTAATTACCTCGAACAATCAACAAAATAGACAACTTATATCATATGAAGTGTTCGAATATTTTAATTTCTAAACATTGTGACTTGAATCAGACTAAAAAGTAATCAATATGTAACTCACAAAGAATAACGCGTACACCAAGCATCGACACCGAATAATCAAACATATTCACAAATTTGGTGAATCCATGCACCAACAACGACCATTCAAAAAGAACATTCAATATAACCAATTGTTTAAATTGAGTTTTTGTTTGGCATCAAAACTGCAATCTTCCTTGTTAGGTCCAAACACTAACAAGGAGTTGGTTATGTTTGTTTTGATTTCCACACTATTGTCCATCGCTATTTTAGCCGGAATATATCACTTATCTTCTAAACGAGAGCAGCAACACGCGCGTAAATATCAGCTGTTAACATTATTGCGAGATGTTGTTCATCTGCTGAGACGCCATCGAGCTGCGACGCACTACTCACTTCAATTTCAACAAAATAACGAACAAGAATTAGAAGTCCTTCATAACGATCTCACCAACAAGCTTCATCTTTTAGTCGAAACCTCACGGTTTGAAAACAAACCCATGTATCGCGTATTACAGATTAAAGTAGGGAAACTACTTGAACAATGGGATGACCATAGTGTTGCAAGAAACCAGATGGAGCATGGTAAGTTGATTCGTCATTGCTTGTTCTTGATGGATGAAGTAACCATCGCATGGCTAGCGGTTGAGCAAAGAGATGACTTGCATAATGAGTATCACATGAACTGGCAAAACATTATGGATAGCTTGGAGACCCTGACTCAGTTACGAATCAGCATTCAAGATTTAGGAGAACAAGGCGGAAATGAGCGTTTCAAAAACTATGCATCTGTCATGATGCGTAAGCTAAACCAACTAGCGGTTATCGCTCCACTTAGCATTACCTCTCCTGCTTCCACGCGCTCAATACAGACGCTAAATGAATACGTGACAGGGAGTCATGTAGACTTAACAGAAGCAGAGCTTTATGGCGTCACATCGGACTTGTCATTGACCATCTTCAATACTTACGACCATGTCCTTTCAGATGTCGTAGAGTCATTATATCTACCGTTACCCAGACTCTCGCTAGCAGGATAAACGTTCCATGCCTTATTATTGGTGCTAGGTCCGTCGCCGACTTATAAATAAAAACAAAAAAACCGCAGGCCTAAGGCACTGCGGTTTTCGTTTATTCAACTTGTCAGCGCTTAGCTGTCGTCTTCCGTGAAGTTCGTTGGTAATTGCTTTTTCATTTCGTTCCAGATCAACGCACTTTCCATACCATAATGACGAATCACTACTGGTAGTTGCTCACGCTGGCCACTTTCACAAGTTTCGAGCAATTGATGGTAAAACTTCAGAGCTAGCTCACGAGAAGCTGGATTTGAGAAGTAGTAGCTACCGACACGATCGTAGAGCTTCTTCAAACCATTAAAGATCAAACCGTAAATTTGATTTCCTGAATGGAATGCTAGGCGCTGGAAAAGCATATAATCGTAAAAGTTGAACGTTTTAGCAATCAAGATTTCTTGACGCTTCGCTTCATCTTTCTCGTTATCTTCTTTCACATTCTGCAGAACTTTTTCGGCATACGGCGAGGAAGCGATGAATTCGTCCCAGGAAGCCGCATTCATTAAAGCTTCACAAGATTCGATTACGTTCTTAATTGTACGCTCAGAGCTCTCTTTGTTCGCTTTAAATGCATAGCGCATAAAGATAGGACTGATGTTAGTACGTGCCGCAAGCAGATCTTCTACAATGTTTGTCGCATTATCAACGTCTAGCGTCATTAAAGTATCCAAAATATGCAGACCAGAGGTCTCCATAAATTGGTTAACTTTCGTAGGTTTGCCGTGCTGGATAGTCAACCATCCGTCACGGGCTAGTCGTTGAAGAACCTCTCTTAAAGTCGTTCGAGTAACACCAATCAGTTCGGACAGCTCGCGCTCAGCAGGTAAAATTGAGCCTGGAGGAAAACGGCCGTTCCAAATGCTCTCGATAATATATTTTTCTGCGAATCCCGCAGGGCTTTTCGCCTTTATGACCATTCTACTTTTTATCCAATATTGATTTCTGAGGGTCGATACTACTCATCATACCACTACTTAGCGGTTTGAGAAAATTTACGATCAATAGTGGAAACGACTCCATAACATAGAGTTAATACTCTATATGTTGTGTCAATTTAAGAGGCTCTAACATGCGAGCGAAAGCAGTAAAATATGAATTTTCATTTAATTAAACAGCTCACAAATCTCGGAGAAATAAAGACAACCGTGTCACATTTTTATATTCAAAATATGAAAAATTACTTTGTATATCACAGTTAATATTCTTTCTTAATTTGCCTTTTCTCGTCACTGACCGTCATTTAAAATCCAAGAGGATTTTTTTAAGACTTTCATGGTATAGTAACGCCGTTTTGATCGCGTTATTACATTTAAAAAGTCATTTTAGTCGGTAGCATCACGTTTTGTTATTGACTAATAAATGCCTGAGTGTAGAGTTTGCGGTCGAAAGTGAGCGGTGCTTGAGTTCAGGGGAAGTAACTTGGCAAGACTACAATAAACAAAGGATTGTTGTTTTACTAAGTTATTGTTTTTAAAGACTAGTTAATAAGTCTAACAAACAGATACTTAAGCACTATTGTAGTGTCTATTCATAATTTTGTTATAAAGAGAATTATCATGCCGATATCGCTCGGAAACGCTTTTATCAAGAACTTCCTTGGTAAAGCGCCTGATTGGTACAAAGTTGCCATTATAGCCTTCTTAATAATTAACCCGATTGTATTCTTCCTAATAAACCCATTTGTAGCTGGATGGTTGTTGGTCGCTGAATTTATTTTCACGCTAGCAATGGCATTAAAATGCTACCCATTACAACCTGGCGGTTTACTTGCTATTGAAGCCATTGCTATCGGCATGACTAGCCCTGCGCAAGTTAAGCACGAATTAGTAGCAAATATCGAAGTACTGCTACTTCTGGTATTTATGGTTGCGGGCATCTACTTCATGAAGCAGCTGTTGCTGTTCATTTTTACCAAAATTTTACTTGGCATTCGCTCTAAAACCCTTCTATCACTCGCGTTCTGCTTTGCTGCGGCATTTTTGTCTGCATTTTTGGATGCCTTGACGGTTATCGCCGTTGTTATCAGCGTGGCGATCGGCTTTTACTCTATCTATCACAAAGTAGCGTCTGGTAACCCTATCGGTGACCATGACCATACACAAGATGACACGATCACTGAACTAACGCGTGATGACTTAGAAAACTATCGTGCGTTTTTGCGCTCTTTGTTGATGCATGCTGGTGTAGGTACTGCCCTAGGTGGTGTAACCACGATGGTTGGTGAACCTCAAAACTTAATTATTGCAGACCAAGCGGGTTGGTTATTTGGTGAATTCCTAATCCGTATGTCTCCAGTGACACTACCTGTATTTTTCTGTGGTCTCATCACTTGTGCTTTAGTTGAAAAGCTTAAAGTGTTTGGCTATGGCGCGAAGCTTCCTAATAACGTTCGTCAGATCCTCGTCGATTTTGACCGTGAAGAGCGTAAAACGCGAACAAATCAAGATGTCGCAAAACTCTGGGTTCAAGGTCTTATTGCGGTTTGGTTGATCGTTGCACTCGCTTTGCACTTAGCGGCTGTCGGCTTAATTGGCCTTTCTGTGATCATTTTAGCGACCGCATTTACTGGTGTCATTGAAGAGCACTCCATGGGGAAAGCGTTTGAAGAGGCCCTGCCCTTCACTGCACTGCTTGCTGTATTTTTCTCGATCGTTGCTGTAATCATTGATCAAGAGCTGTTTAAACCAGTCATCGATGCGGTGCTTGCCGTTGAAGATAAAGGTACTCAGCTAGCTCTGTTCTATGTGGCGAATGGCTTGTTATCTATGGTGTCGGATAACGTGTTCGTTGGTACGGTTTACATCAATGAAGTAAAAACTGCACTCATTGAGGGCCTCATTACTCGTGATCAGTTCGACTTACTGGCGGTGGCAATCAATACTGGTACTAACCTGCCTTCTGTTGCAACGCCAAACGGTCAAGCGGCATTCCTATTCTTACTCACATCGGCTCTCGCTCCATTAATTCGTCTGTCTTACGGTCGAATGGTTATCATGGCGCTGCCTTACACCGTCGTTCTTGCGATTGTCGGTCTAATGGGAATCATGTTCTTCCTAGAGCCTGCAACAGCTTCTTTCTACGAAGCTGGTTGGATTTTACCTCATAGTGGTGATCTGACTCCCGTAGTATCCGGTGGTCACTAAAATTTGAGTTGATTAGGAAACTTATCCACGATAAAAAGCTCTGAGTATTCAGAGCTTTTTCTATTTCAGACAGGAACAAAAACGTGACTATTTTAAATTCACTTAACCAGTTTTCAAAGGGACGTTTATCGTGGCTACTGCTTCTGCTATTCGTCGTTTTCTTTGAAGCATGTGCCCTCTATTTTCAGCACGTCATGATGCTTGCACCATGTGTCATGTGTATTTATGAAAGAGTCGCGATGATGGGAGTGGGCGTCGCTGCAATGGTTGGTATATTGGCACCCAAGAACCCAATTTTCCGCTGGCTAGGTTTGATAGGCTGGGGATTAAGTGCTTACAAGGGTTTGTTACTTGCGATGCAGCACGTTGACTACCAGTTTAATCCATCACCATTCGCGACTTGCGATTTATTCGTCACATTCCCTAGCTGGGCTCCGCTCAATCAGTGGGTTCCTTGGATGTTTGAAGCATATGGTGATTGCTCTAAGGTTGTATGGCAGTTCCTTGATTTATCAATGCCACAATGGTTAGTCGTAATTTTTGCAGGCAATTTAATCGCTTTGGCATTAATTGTAATTGCACAATTCTTCCCTGCAAAACGCGTTAATCCAATTCGTTAATCCTACTGACGCGTAAAAATTAACAAAAAGCCGACCATCTGGTCGGCTTTTTGTTAAGTGGATAGCGCGGCGATTCGATTTAGCCGCGTGATTGACCACAGCACTGCTTGAATTTTTTTCCGCTCTCACAAGGACAGGGATCATTGCGCCCGATACCTTTGAATGGGTTTAGGCTTTGAGCTTTATTGCCTACCATCAACTCATCCGCGCCCAGCGCGACTTCACCGACCATTAAATCAAGCTGATCGACTAAATCTGTCAGGGCCGGTGGCGTTTCAATACCTGCGTCGCGCATCTGTTGCTGCGTTGCTGGCTCATCGATAGCCAGCATCAAAGTGGTCAGTAATGCTTGCAGCATACGCTGTAACCCATCATTGAGCTCAACGTCTTGCCATTGTTCTTCAATCATTGGCCAAACAGACATAAAGCCTTCGGCAAAATCAGCAAGTTGTTCAGGTTCTTTGCCTGTTAGCTCTAGCACGGAATATTCGTTTCGTTGAATTCGGTTATGCTGCTTGTGAATTTGCTCTTCCACAGCTGGTTGAATCGCTTTGAATCCCTCACCTAATAGCGGCTCTAACCACTTTTCAGGAGCGAGTGGTTTTGTCGTCAGATTCGCAGCTAACACTGCGCCTTCGATAAATAGGCAAGATTCATCGACGTGAACTTCACCTTTTTCAATCAATGTGTATTGCATGACATCTGATTTCCCATAAATTTGGCGGCATTATACCTCAGAGCTCAAAAGCACGTAACCTAACGTTGTGTGTTTGACTGCATTGGGCGCTTCGACTCTTTTAATGACAAACTTAACTTACATCGCTACAATCGCCCTCCTTTTTACCACCAAACTGTATTAGGCAAGCTATGCGAGTTGTACTAGGCCCAATGGAAGGCGTTTTAGATCATTTGATGCGCCAAATCCTGACCGAGATAAACGACTATGACCTGTGTGTTACGGAGTTTGTTCGCGTAATCGACCAGCTATTACCCGATCATGTATTTCACCGTTTATGCCCGGAGCTGTTGCAAGGTTCTCAGACTGCATCTGGTGTGCCAGTACATGTGCAATTGTTGGGACAAGAACCAAACTGGATGGCTGAGAACGCAATTAAAGCGGCAAATCTTGGCGCCAGAGGTATTGATATAAACTTTGGTTGCCCAGCCAAAATGGTCAACAAAAGTAAAGGTGGAGCAGCGCTACTCCAACATCCAGAGCTCATTCACCGTGTTGTTAAAGCTTGTCGAGAAGCCGTTCCAGAAGCCATTCCCGTAACTGCAAAAATTCGTCTTGGCTGGGAGAACCCTGAAGATTGCTTTGAAATTGTCGATGCCATTCAGTCTGCTGGCGCAAATGAATTGACCGTACACGCACGTACTAAACAAGGTGGTTATAAAGCTTCTGAGATAAAATGGGATTACATCAACCAAATTCGCGAACGTTTCGATATCCCACTGATAGCGAATGGTGAAATTTGGAATTATGAAGACGGTCAACGTTGCATTGAAACGACTGGCGTTAACTCTTTGATGGTGTGCCGAGGCGCTTTCAATATCCCTAACTTAGGCAATATGGTAAAACATAACCACCAGCCAATGTCATGGCCCGAGGTGGTTGAGTTGCTCATCTATTATTCCAAGTTTGAGATGAAAGGCGATAAAGGCTTGTATTACCCAAACCGCGTAAAACAATGGTTCTCTTACTTACGTCAGGCTTATCCTGAAGCAAAAGACCTATTTAGAGAAATCAGAACGTTCAACAAAGCCGCACCAATTGTTGAGCATATTCAACGCTACCGCGATGACTTAAACTCTCAGGTTGCATAACTCCCGAACACAAAAAAGGACGAATATCTCGTCCTTTTTTGTATCTAAATCCTAGTAACAGATCTTATTTTTGCCGGTACTTTTGGCTTGATATAACTTTTCATCCGCCGCTTTAAACAATTCATCAAAGTTTTCTACTCGGCTCTCTTTACTAAACACCACACCGCCAGAGATCGTAAAGCCTTCTTTCGTTACGCGTATCGAGCGCTCATCTATGGCTTTTTTTACTCTGTCTAAAATGAGTTTAATGCCTTCTGAATCTTCGTCATAAATCGCTAAAACGAATTCTTCGCCACCAAACCTTGAGGCAACATCGGTATGGCGAATATTTTCACGTATACATTTTGCAACAAGCTGAATTGCAGAATCACCGACATCATGACCATAGGTGTCGTTGATCTTCTTGAAGTTATCAATATCGAACACTGCCAAAGCAACCTGTTTTTTTGTCATCTTATTACGCCACACGGTTTGCATACCTCGACGATTCAATAAGCTGGTCATTGGGTCTCTTGCTGCCAGTTCTTTAAAGTAACGTCGCTCGCTATGCATATTCACATAGAACAAGACGACGGTACTCAGCACGTAAATAAATAGTGCGACAATAAGGCTGTATTTTTCAAAAACCGCTAGGTTCTTAGCTTCATCCCAAAGGTTGTACTCGTAGTACATGCTGTGATTCGCACTCAATCGCTCTAATTCGACTGGTTTGATTCGTGTACTGTTTGAAGGAATGGATTGTAAATTGGAAACCAAATGAAACTGACCAACAAGACCTAGCGACGAAGCCATGAGCGTATTGATGTCAAAATCAATAGACAAAACACCTTGATGTTCTCCTTTCTCATAGACGGGTACCGTCATACTAATGACTTGACCTTCCATCGAGTCCAACACAGGCCCTGGTCCAGCCAAGGTAATGTTCACTTTATCTTGCGCGGTTTTTTGCCAAAAAGGTCGGGCTTTTAGCGTTGACAAAAGCTCTCTAGTGAAATTTTTTGCGTAGGTATCGGGTGAGGAGATAACGTAACCGCGCTTGTCAATGTAATGGATTCCAACAATGTGCGATTCAATATCGTGCAGAAATGACAATGACGGCGCAAAACCCGCCTTTTGTTCAGCTAACTGGTTAATCGTTGAACCTTGCTGACATAAGCTTTCATCCCCTACGATCATATAATCAAGGTCAACCGCAGGTAACCCTTCACTATAAACACTTTCGAGTAATAACACATCTATAGGCCAAAGATAACAAAGCCCTTCTTTGACTAAAGAATTATGTTCTTCAAACAGTGGGTTAGCGTAATTGGTATAGTTGGTGAAGCTGTAATCTAAAGCCGTGAGTACTTTAATACCGCGAGACATTGCACGCTCGATACGCGAATACTCAGAATCGATATAGCGGTTAACCGCATCATAGTAATTTTTCGTTGTCACGAGTAAAACCACTACAAATAACGCCAGAGGAAAAAAGATGACAAATGAGAGGCTAAATCGCCTTTGGTTTACCATTGAGTACCATGCATATGAAAGGTCAATAGTCTCTTATGACTGCTATTAAATTGATACTCGTTATCTGGTGACGCATGCAATGCAGCACCAGATAACAAGAGACCAAACAAATGTGTGCGCGCTGTTTGAGACCGTTTATATATTAAAGGAGTTTAATCAATATAGAGTGTGGTGTCACTTTAGTCGCCATAATTTGCAGCTCTGTGCCGACATATTGACAGAGATATGACCTTTATAATCAACCTGTTCTGTGTCATCTAACAACGATATAACTTGGCTAACCTCCAAGCCCAGTTGCCACATAGGTAAATCGATTGAACATTCATTACCACTGAGATTAATCATAACAACGACTGCTTCACGACCCAGTACACGTGCGTACGCCAACTGGTTGTTAGTGCAATGCAGCCATTGAATACAGCCCGACTGTAAAGGCTTACATTGTTTACGTATCTTGACCCATTGTTGGTAAAGCGATAGCCATTGTGAACTTTCAATTTCATTCCAAGGAAAACAACGACGATTATCCGGGTCTAGCCCTCCTTCTAGACCGACTTCACTCCCATAGTAAATACAAGGCGTGCCAACGTAAGTCATAAGCATTGCTAGCGCGATGTTCATTTTACGCTTATCACCATCAACCAATGTGATAAACCGAGCAGTATCGTGACTATCGAGTTGATTTAGCTGCGATAGCTGATTCGAAAATGGGATTTTTGCTCTGGCTTCGTCCAACCATACTTTAAACTCCAAACCATCAATGTTGATTGGATCGTACATAATGTCTTGTCGTGCGATAAAAGCTCGGACTGGATGAGCAAAACCGTAGTAGTTCATCGCCCCATCCTCTTGATCACCTTGCAACCACTGCGTTGCTTCAAAAAAGTGCTCACCTAACACATAAGCATTCGGGTTTACTGACTTAGTTGCATGACGAAACGCTGCCACATAATGAGCATTGTTTTTCGCGCCGTCCCCTTCGCCAAGCATATGGATTACATCAAACCGCCAGCCATCAACCAAGTACGGTGGCTTCAGCCAATACTTGATGACAGAATCTTCACTTTGGTAGATGTAGTCGCGCACCTGTTCATTTTCGAAGTTCAGAACCGGTAAGTTACCAATGCCTTTCCAACCCATGTAGTGATTGGTTTCGCCTTCGAAAAAGTAGTAATCACGGAACTTTGACTGCGGATTGCCATACGCTCCTTCTCCTTTTTGTTCGATATCAAACCAAGGATGATGCACTGACGTGTGGTTAAACACCGCGTCTAAGACAATCTTCATATTCTTACCACGGATTTTCTCACACAGTTCAGCAAACTGATCATTGGTGCCGAACATAGGGTCAACAGTGAAGTAATCAGTGGTGTCGTATTTATGATTACTTGGTGAAGAAAAGATCGGATTAAAATAAAGCGCAGTAACGCCGAGCTGTTCAAGATAGTCCAACTTTTGCTCCACACCTTTGAGGTCGCCGCCAAAGAATTCACGCGCCCCGGTATTTTGGTGAGAGCCTACCGCGTCTCCCCACGGCTTGACGATCGATGCAGAATCATACTGAGCATAAGCGTGGCGAATATCAGACTCACTTTTACTAGCAGAAAAACGGTCAGGAAAGATTTGATAGAAAACTTGCTCTTGGACCCAGCTTGGTGGTTGATGCTCTACATTCAACTTAAAGTGGAACTCTTTGGGTGGAATACGCTTTTGTACGCCTCGTGCATCGAGCCAGTATTGTTGTCCGTCTTTGAGGAGCTTAAACACATAATGTGTGACATCTCGATCTTGATTTGGTCGAAACGATGCCTCCCATAGTAATAATTCACCAGCCGTTCCTACTTGAGCCATGTCGACCAGATATTCTTCATTGTCCGGCTCAATACGCACATAGACGGAATCAAAATCCAATGTCTCGGTTTTCAGTCTGACTGTAACTTGCTCGTCATTAAAAGCTAAACCATCAATAGTTTGACTATGAAAAATAAATGGCAGGTTCATTATGGGCACTCCTCGTCATCGGATATGCCACTATGTTATTGAAGAATTAGAGACAAGAAATCCTCCCTGCGAGTTGACATATCAGCCAATTTTCTCAAGGAGGATCACACTTAGTAGGCGTAGTGACTTGTCGGATACCGCTTAGTTCAACAAAAGACTGTCATCTGCCAGCTCTTCACCACGCACTTTAGAGAACATATCCAGCAAGTCTGGTACTTGCATGTTAGCACGCTGCTCTCCAGCCACATCAAGCACAATTTCACCTTGGTGAAGCATTACGGTCCTATCGCCACATGCTAATGCGTCTTTCATCGAATGCGTCACCATCATCACGGTTAAGTCGAACTCATCGACAATACGTTTAGTTAAGTCGATAACAAACGCCGCCATACGAGGATCAAGCGCAGCCGTGTGTTCATCAAGCAATAACAACTTACTCTCCGATAACGTCGCCATCACAAGGCTAACGGCTTGTCGTTGCCCACCAGACAGCAACCCAATGCTATCGCCCAAGCGGTCTTCTAAACCAAGACCAAGGATGCTAATTCTCTCTTGGAACAGCTTGCGACGTTTAGTAGAGAGCGCCAACCCCCAGCTGCGTTTTTTACCACGCATGTGCGCTAGAGCCATGTTCTCTTCTATCGTCAGTTCACCACAAGTCCCGGCCAATGGATCTTGAAACACTCGGGCACATTGCGTCGCACGTTGGGCTACCGTCTGCTTGGTGACGTCTTTGCCATCAATGATCACCTGACCACCTATCATCGGCGTCTCACCTGTCACCGCACCAAGCAACGTCGATTTTCCTGCGCCATTAGAACCAATCACGGTAAGAAATTGATGCTCTGGAACCTCTAAAGAGACGCCTTTCAATGCACGATTTTCCAAAATCGTCCCTGGGTTGAACGTGACCTGAATGTTATTTAGTTCGATCATAATGCCTCCCCAGAACCATTTTTTGATGCCGCTTGTTTAGCATCAGTAACGCGTTGTTTCGCTCTCATGCTCTGTTTTAGCTTTGGCGCAATAAGCGCCACGGCCACCAATACTGCGGTAACCAGGTTGAGGTCTGAAGCTTGTAAACCAAACATGCCAGAACTCAAAGCGAAAGCCACTGCAAGACGATAAAGTACCGAACCGATGATGACCGCAAATACCGCAACCCAAATCTTGCGCCCGGGAATGAGGGTCTGGCCCAAAATCACAGCAGCCAAACCAACGACAATGGTGCCCACGCCAGAGGTCACATCCGCAAAGCTGTTCGTTTGTGCAAACAACGCGCCTGCGAATCCCACAAACCCGTTGGATAAAGCCAAGCCAAAGTAGGTATAAAAGCCAGTGCTAGCCCCTTGCGCAGAAACCATACGCGCATTCACACCCGTGGCTCGTAAACCAAGACCAAAGTCGCTGTTCAGCAGGCGAATGACAAAGAAAGCGGACAGAAGAACTAAGACCCCAACAACCAGAGGGCGAATAAACATCGCATCGCCCAATGCTTCAAACGGAGTGAGAATAGTATCCTCTCCAAGCAACGCCATATTAGGTTTGCCCATAATACGAATATTAATTGAAAATGCAGCGATCATGGTAAGAATGGAAGCTAACAGGTGTAAAATACCACACCGAACAGCCAGAAAAGCGGTTACCCACCCCGTCATACTACCAGCTATCATCGCCATTATTGTCGCAAACCAAGGATTAATACCTGCGACAATCGCCGTTGCAGCCACCGCAGCTCCCATTGGAAAGCTGCCATCCACACTCAAATCGGGGAAATCTAGAACACGGAACGTAAGATACACACCCAGAGCGACTAGGCCATAAATCAAGCCAATTTCGAGTGCGCCAAAAAAAGCAAATGCAGACATAACTGCTCCTTTCTGCATACTCAGGCTGGCTAATACCAACCTGAACGTAAGACTTCTAACGTATACTCCCCTTCTTCTCTAGCAGAATGCTCTACACGAGAAATCCGGCGAGTATCAATTTTGGGGCAAGCCTCTATCAACCAACGTGACAGGCTTAACCCCAAAAAGCGTTACTTATTGCATGCTTGTCGCACGTTCAATCACAGAACTTGGCAGCTTGATACCGAGCTTAGATGCTGCGCTTTCATTAATTACAAGGTCAGAGCCCGTCGCGACTTTTACATCCAGCTTGCCTGGTTCTTGACCATCAAGAATCGCCGCAACGTAATCCGCGGTTTGTACACCAACCTGGTAGTAGTCAAAACCTAAGCCTGCAATCGCACCTTTTTCGACATATGACGTCGCGCCACCAAATACAGGTTTCTTCGCTTGATTCGCTGCCACAATCATCCCTTCAATCGCACTTGCAACTGTATTGTCTGTTGGGGCGTAAAGAATGTCTGATTTCGCTGCAATCGCTTGAGTCGCAGACTGAACATCAGCACTTTTTAGTGCGGTCGCTTCAACCACTTGTATGCCTTTTGCTTTTGCGCTTTCTTTTAGTAATTCAACTAAAGTCACGGCATTAGCTTCACCGGGATTAAATACAACCCCGATGCTTTTCACCTGAGGAAGAATTTCTTGGATGAGATCGACATGCTGAGCAACGGGTGAAAGATCAGACAGGCCAGTTACGTTTTTGCCTGGTTGTTCCATCGACTTAACCAATTTCGCACCAACCGGATCTGTTACCGCAGTAAATACAACAGGAATAGAGCGAGTAGCCGACACCAAGGCTTGTGCCGAAGGTGTCGCGATGCCAACTAACACATCAGGATTTTCGCCGACGTACTGACGGGCAATTTGCACCGCAATCGCTGGATTACCCTGTGCGGTCTTATAATCAAATTCTAGATTTTTGCCTTCTTCGTAGCCTTTCGCTTTCAAACCATCAAGTAACCCTTGGCGCGTCGCGTCTAACGCCGGGTGTTCGACAATCTGTGAAACTGCGACAGTTGCAGTGGCGGCCAGTACATTGGTAGAAGAGAAAATAGCAGTAGCTGATAGAACGGCAGTGGCTAATAAACGTTTCGTTTTCATCATAACTCCTTGATGTGACTTCGTCCTTGTTTCACGAGCTTTCAATATGTGTATCGACTCGTGAATTCAAATGTTTGAAGGCGGTATTGTTGTGTTCATATAACTGTGCACTTCTTGCGCATCTTGTTTTTATTATTACTACTAAGTCTTAGTAAAGAAAAGAAAGATTTAACACTAAAGCAACATTTGTGATCGGGGGGACTTCTTCATCCGGAAAGAATCTTTGGTAAACAAAGCTTCGCTCGCTTCATCAACGACCGTCAAAGTAGGTAATAGAGGCAGGATCAAAAATGGAGCGGCCAGTGCACACTCCATTTCAAACAATTTAAATTAGAACCAACGCTCTAATGACGATTTATCGAGCTGGCGAAACGCTCGGTTCAGTATTATCGCAAGCTCTTTGTAACGAGGGCGAGCTTTGACAGGCTCTAATGCAAAACCTGTTTCCACAATTTTTTGATGCAACTCCCGATACCAAGAGGCCAAAGAAGGCGGCAATTTCGTGTTGGATCGAGCACCAAGCCACCAAATGCCTTGAAGTGGCAAGCTAATCGCAAACAAGGCGACAACAATGGATTGAGGTAACGCGTGGTAATTGTTGAATGCCATTTGAGTGAGTACGCTGATCGCAGCAACGGCCGGCATGACTTTAATGCCAAAGCGAGTCGCCTTAATGATACGCTGTTCCGGAAATATGGCGCTTAGCTCTTTACGAACCGGCCAGATCTCCATGTAATTCTGGCCATCTTTCAGGCTATGGATCAATCCGACTTTATTACTCATACCGCTCTCTCACTAAAAAATAGTTGAACATTTCAACTGAAGGTACAAAAAATTGATGAAAGTTAATATTCTTTCAAATTTTTTTTGTTATCATTGCTTATTATCGCTATCCTTTGCAGACCCTCAATCTCATTGTTGCTGTTATTTACAATTTAAGCAACTCCGAGATATCTATCTGCACGGATCGCATCATAGTGATGGAAGGGTTCATCACTATTTCTTTATATGGAATTAGAACAATTTTTGACCAGGATTAGTACGCAGCCTTCTGGGTATCGGCTATTCTTGTGATTAATTTTTCATTCTTTAACTGATTTTTTATCAGACGAATAACAGGTAGTCATACATGTCTAAGCTAGTTTTAGTTTTAAACTGCGGTAGTTCTTCTCTTAAATTTGCCGTTGTTGATGCCGAGAACGGCGACGAGCACTTGTCAGGTCTTGCTGAGTGTCTTCACCTTCCTGAAGCTCGCATCAAGTGGAAACTTGATGGCAAGCACGAAGCTCAACTAGGCAATGGTGCAGCTCACGAAGAAGCACTAGCGTTTATGGTAGAAACTATTCTTGCTTCTAAGCCAGAGCTTAAAGCTAACCTAGGCGCAATCGGTCACCGTATCGTTCACGGCGGCGAGCAGTTCACTCAATCTGCACTAATTACTGATGAAGTTCTAAAAGGTATTCAAGACGCTGCAACATTTGCACCTCTTCATAACCCTGCTCACATCATCGGTATCGAAGCGGCTAAGAAAAACTTCCCAGAGCTGAAAAACGTTGCTGTATTTGACACTGCGTTCCACCAAACTATGCCTGAAGAGTCTTACCTATATGCTCTTCCATACAACCTATACAAAGAACACGGTATCCGTCGTTACGGCATGCACGGTACTTCTCACTTGTTCATCACTCGTGAAGTTGCAGGCCTACTAAACAAACCAGTTGAAGAAGTAAACATCATCAACTGTCACCTAGGTAACGGCGCATCTGTATGTGCGATCAAGAACGGTCAATCTGTAGACACTTCTATGGGTCTTACTCCACTTGAAGGTCTGGTAATGGGTACTCGCTGTGGCGACATCGACCCTGCTATCGTCTTCCACCTACACGACGCTCTAGGTTACTCTGTTGATCAAATCAACACGATGCTAACTAAAGAGTCTGGTCTTCAAGGTCTAACTGAAGTGACTTCTGACTGTCGTTTCGTTGAAGACAACTACGGTCAAAAAGAAGAAGCAACGCGCGCAATGGACGTGTTCTGTCACCGTCTAGCTAAATACGTTGCTGGCTACACTGCTTCAATGGAAGGCCGTCTAGACGCAATCACTTTCACTGGCGGTATCGGCGAGAACTCTGGCCCTATCCGTGAAATGGTTCTAAACCGTCTTGGCATCTTCGGTATCGAAGTAGATAGCGAAGCTAACCTTAAAGCTCGCTTCGGCGGCGAAGGCGTTATCACGACTGAAAACAGCCGTATCCCTGCAATGGTTATCTCTACTAACGAAGAGCTAGTCATCGCTGAAGACACTGCTCGCCTGACAGGTCTTTAATTGAATTCCTGGCTAGCCACTCGGCTAGCCAGATTTTCAATCAAACGAATTTCTTAGGGGCTCAACTCCTATTCTTCGAGCTTCATGGAATAAGAGTTGAGCTTTTATCCCCCAAATAGCTAAAGGTACTCTACGAATGTCTCGTACTATTATGCTTATCCCTACTAGCGCAGGCGTTGGCCTAACAAGCGTTAGCATGGGTGTTCTTCGCGCTATGGAGCGTAAAGGCGTTAAAGTTTCTTTCTACAAGCCAATCTGTCAGCCACGTTCAGGTGGTGATCAGCCAGATCTGACTTCAACTATCGTTGGTCGTAACAGCGATATGAAGATCGGTGAACCAATGGCGATGTCTGTTGCTGAAAGCCTAATCGGTAACGACAACATGGACGAGCTGCTAGAAACCGTTGTTGAACGTTACAACCAAATCAACAAAGACGCAGACGTTACGCTAATCGAAGGTCTTGTACCTACTCGTAAGCACCCATTTGCAAACCAAGTAAACGCGGAAATCGCGGCAACACTTGGTGCAGAAATCGTGCTAGTTGCGACTCCAGGTACTGATAACCCTGCGCAACTGAAAGAGCGTATCGAAGTAGCATGTTCTAACTTCGGCGGCACTAAAAACAAAAACATCTCTGGTGTTATCATCAACAAACTAAACGCTCCTGTTGACGAAGCTGGCCGTACTCGCCCTGACCTATCTGAAATCTTTGACGATGCAGACAGCGCGAAACAAAACGAATTGAAAGTGATGGAAATTTTCAACACTTCTCCAATTCGTGTACTAGGTTGTGTGCCATGGAGCATTGATCTGATTGCGACTCGTGCAATCGACATGGCTAAACACCTGAAAGCAGATATCATCAACGAAGGTGACATCAACACTCGTCGCATCAAGAGCATCACTTTCTGTGCACGTTCTCTGCCAAACATGATTGAGCACTTCAAACCGGGTTCTCTACTTGTTACTTCTGCAGACCGTCCTGATGTTATCGTTGCTGCTTCTCTTGCTGCAATGAACGGTGTGGATATTGGTGCAGTACTGCTAACTGGCGGTTACGATATCCCTAGCGAAATCGAAGGCCTATGTAAACCAGCATTCGACACTGGTCTACCTATCTTCAAAGCACAAGGTAACACTTGGCAAACGTCTCTAAACCTACAGAGCTTCAGCATAGAAGTACCTGCAGACGATAAAGAGCGTATCGAGTTCATCAACGAACACGTTGCTGGCCACATCGACGGTAACTGGATCGAGTCTATGACTGAAGGCACTCAGAAGTCTCGTCGTCTAAGCCCACCAGCGTTCCGTTACCAGCTAACCGAACTTGCTCGTAAAGCAGGTAAGCGTATCGTTCTTCCAGAAGGTGACGAACCACGCACAGTTAAAGCAGCAGCAATCTGTGCTGAACGCGGCATTGCAGACTGTGTACTTCTAGGTAACCCAGATGAAATCCGTCGCGTAGCGGCTCAACAAGGCGTTGAGCTAGGTACTGGTGTAACCATCATTGATGCAGATGCTGTTCGTGAAAACTACGTTGCTCGCCTAGTTGAGTTGCGCGGTGCGAAAGGCATGACTGAAGTTGTGGCTCGTGAGAAGCTACAAGATTCAGTATTCCTAGGCACAATGATGCTTGAGAACGACGAAGTTGACGGCCTAGTTTCTGGTGCTGTTCACACTACGGCGAACACTATCGTTCCTCCGTTCCAAATCATCAAGACGGCACCAAATGCGTCTATCGTATCTTCAGTATTCTTCATGCTTCTGCCTGATCAAGTACTGGTTTACGGTGACTGTGCAATCAACCCAGATCCAACTGCTGAACAGCTTGCTGAAATCGCTATCCAATCTGCTGACTCTGCAGCAGCATTCGGTATCGAACCACGCGTTGCAATGATCTCTTACTCTACTGGTGAATCTGGTAAGGGTGCAGATGTTGATAAAGTACGTGAAGCAACAAAACTGGCTCAAGAGAAACGTCCTGATCTTATCATTGACGGTCCTCTACAGTACGACGCTGCTATTATGGAAAACGTTGCTGCTTCTAAAGCACCAAACTCTCCAGTTGCAGGTAAAGCGACAGTGTTTGTATTCCCAGACCTAAACACGGGTAACACGACTTACAAAGCGGTACAACGTTCAGCTGACCTAGTATCTATCGGTCCAATGCTGCAAGGTATGCGTAAACCTGTAAACGACTTGTCTCGTGGCGCGCTAGTAGACGACATCGTGTACACCATCGCTCTAACAGCTATCCAAGCAGACCAAGAAGCTAAATAATCGCTTCTGACATCTAGTTGGATATAGATACAAAGCCCTCGATTCGTCGAGGGCTTTTTCTATTGCTGGCCAGAACACTTATTTGTTTTTTATACCAATCACTGCACAACCTATAATTACTGGTGCACAAAGCTTTTCTTCCTACCGCACCCCATACCTAATCGACATTGCTCGTGCTTGTTCTTACACCGATTGACCCACTCCCCAAAATGCATTGGCTCCAAAGCAGCACGGTCCCTGTTCAATTTATCGACATTATTTACGTTTTAGCTAAACTTTTTTGCTAGGAAATACGTAAAAGCTACTGCAATGCACAAACTCATTGACTGCTAAGGAATATATATGAAGGATTTCATCAATACATCACTGATAAAGTTTGGTTTAGCTGCGTTTCTGATTAGTTTTTCTTCATTCAGCTTTTCCGCCCCGAGTATTAAAGGCGTCGATCAAGATATGTCCGGAGGAACGGTGACCGCTGAAATGGCTCATGCTGATGACAATGGGTGGATGGTTGTCCACCGAACAGACGAATCAATGAAGCCTGGTCCTGTTATCGGCTACGCTCCGTTAAAAATGGGAAAGAATGAAAACGTAAATGCAATTTTGATGGAACCAGTAGAATCAGGCGATATGCTGATGTTAATGGTCCACGGAGAGAAAGGTGGCATGAAGACTGGTGTGTTTGAGTATACGCTCGGCGCTAAAGAGGACGGTCCTGTAAAAGTGGACGGAAAGCTAGTGATGGACATCGTACGCGCTAAGTAAGGTGGCGATGAATGAAAAAGTAAACTTCCTACTCCCGGTATTTAGATGACACAAAAGTACTTAACGGCATTGCTAACCGTTAAGTACTTTTTCATTTGCGATGGAAGCAGCAAACTAGCCAATCCTTTCTCTTCCATGAGGAGTATTTAGGTCTAAATCAGGCCCTTTTGGTACAACTTGCGTCGGATTAATCCCAGTGTGGCTGAAGTAGTAGTGGCGTTTAATGTGATAGAAATCCGTCGTTTCTTCGACGCCTTCGACTTGATATAACTCTTTTAAGTAGCCTTGTATATTTTCGTAGTCTGCGATGCGCTGCTTGTTACACTTGAAATGCCCCACATACACCGCATCAAAACGAATAAGAGTCGTAAACAAACGCCAATCCGCCTCAGTAATTGTGTTCCCTGCTAAGTAACGATGCGTAGCTAGGTGAGCATCGATTTTATCTAACGCATTAAACAAAGAATCAAACGCTTCTTCATACGCCTCTTGCGTAGTCGCGAAGCCACAACGATACACACCGTTGTTGACATTCGGATAAACAAAATCGTTCCACTCATCAATAACGTGTTTTAGATGTTCTGGATAGTAGTCGTCGTGATTCCCTGTTAACGCATTGAACTCCGAGTTAAACATACGAATGATCTCTGACGACTCGTTCGACACAATAGTATTGGTCTTTTTATCCCAAAGTACAGGCACGGTTACGCGGCCCGTGTAATCGGGTTTGGCCTGCGTGTAAATTTGATACATGCGCGTGTGACCAAACAATGGCTCAGGAAGCCCCATTTGCCAACCTTGGCTGAGCATATCAGGGCAAACGACCGTGACATCAATATGTGGTTCTAAACCTTTCAGCTTGCGGAAAATGAGGGTTCGATGTGCCCAAGGACAAGCAAGAGAGACATACAAATGGTATCGACCGGACTCTGGCGTAAACTCCGCATCAGGGTCGTTTTTAACCCAGTTACGGAATCCGGCATCTTCGCGCACAAATTTGCCACCATTTGATTTTGTGTCATACCAGACATCTTGCCAAACACCTTCAACCAACTTACCCATGATTGCTCTCCTCTCGTTCTGTTTGTGTCTATATTAGCGTTTCCTATCAAACAGAGAATCATCGAACTTAGGACATCATGTTCAAGAAATTCGAATGTATAAATCAGACACATAAAAAAAGCGCGACCCGATGAAGGTGTCGCGCTTAAGCCCGTCACAGGCTGAATTTATACACTAACGTGTAAACAAGATACCGCGTGAACGTCATTACCTAAAATGGTTGGCTTCGTCTTCGCACACTCTTCGGTTGCTTGTGGGCAACGAGTGCGGAATACACAACCCGACGGTGGGTTGATAGGTGAAGGAAGATCACCCTCTAGCATTTGGATTTTCTTATTGCGCTCAATATCCGGGTCCGGGATCGGAACCGCAGACATCAGCGCACGCGTATATGGGTGCTTAGGATCAGCAAACAGAGCCTCGGCCTCGCCAAGTTCCACGGCATTACCTAAATACATAACTAAAACGCGATCTGAAATGTGTTTAACGACAGACAAGTCATGCGCAATGAATACCAGAGAAAGCCCTAACTCTTTTTGAATCTCTTTAAGCAGGTTAACAACCTGAGCTTGAATAGATACATCAAGCGCCGATACTGGCTCGTCACAAATGATCATCTTAGGCTTAAGGATAAGCGCACGCGCTATCCCGATACGCTGACACTGACCACCCGAGAACTCGTGTGGGTAACGGTTAATCACGTTAGGTAATAGGCCAACTTTCGCCATCATCTCTTTAACGCGATCTTTCACTTCCTGCTTAGACAGTTCTGGATAGAATGTCTCAAGAGGTTCAGCGATGATATCACCAACAGTCATACGCGGATTCAGCGATGCCAATGGGTCTTGGAAAATCATCTGAATTTCTTTACGCGTCTCACGGCGCTGAACGCTTTTCATTTTAGTAAGGTCTTGACCCAACCAAACTACTTGGCCGTCAGTAGCTTCAACCAGACCAATGATGGCACGAGCAAACGTCGATTTACCACAACCTGATTCACCTACTACACCAAGCGTTTCCCCTTCGTATAGTCGAACGTTCACGCCATCTACCGCTTTCAGGCTCGAAGGCTTTGACCACGGCCATGCCGACTTTGAGGCAATGCTGAAGTGAACTTTCAGCTCAGAAATGTCCAGAATTAGTTTTTTGTCTACTGCGTTCATTTGTTCCAAGCCTCCCATTCAGAAAAACATGCACGCTGACGACCATCACCAAATGGTGTCAGAATTGGCGCCTCGCGCTTACAACGATCCATCACACGGTGACAGCGCTCTTGATAAGGGCAGCCCGGCGGTAGACGAAGCAAGTTTGGTGGATTACCAGGAATGGTCGGCAGAATTTCACCCTCAGTATCGAGGCGAGGAATCGCCTTCAGCAGCCCCTCCGCATAAGGATGGCTTGGATTGTAGAAAATTTCGTTTACGTTACCGTACTCCATAGTACGGCCTGCATACATCACCAGCACCTTGTCACACGAACCTGCAACCACACCAAGGTCGTGCGTGATCATGATGATCGCTGTGTTGAACTCAGATTTCAGCTCATTCAACAAGTCCATGATCTGTGCTTGTACCGTCACATCAAGTGCTGTTGTTGGCTCATCGGCAATAAGCAGTTTAGGACGACATAACAACGCCATCGCGATCATTACACGCTGACGCATACCGCCTGAAAACTCATGCGGGTACATCGTGATACGCTTACGCGCTTCAGGGATTTTTACCGCTTCCAGCATGCGTACTGATTCTTCAAATGCTTCCGCTTTGCCCATGCCTTTGTGCAGCATAAGCACTTCCATCAACTGATCACTCACTTTCATGTAAGGGTTCAGTGATGTCATTGGGTCTTGGAAGATCATTGCGATCTGTTCCGCACGCACTTTGTTCAGTTCTTTTTCTGGTAAGTTTAGGATTTCTTTGCCTTCAAACTTTGCGCTACCAGAAATAATACCGTTCTTAGCCAAAAGGCCCATGATTGCGAATACGGTTTGAGATTTACCTGATCCCGACTCTCCAACGATACCTAAGGTTTCGCCTTGGTTGAGAGAGAAGTTCAAATCGTTTACTGCGGTTACGATACCATCTTGCGTGGTGAATTCGACGCGCAGATCTTTGACATCTAATAAGCTCATCATTGCTTCCTTAATCTTATCTTTTAATTATCTGTCTTTTGGATCCAGCGCATCGCGCAGGCCGTCACCAACGTAGTTGAAGCAGAATAGCGTCACAACCATGAACACTGCTGGGAATGCCAGCTGCCAGATTGCTACTTCCATTGTCTGTGCACCTTCTTGTAGAAGAGCGCCCCAACTTGTCATTGGTTCCTGAACACCAAGACCAAGGAATGATAGGAATGATTCCGTTAGAATCATACTTGGGATAAGCAGCGTAGAGTATACCGCTACAATACCCAGTACGTTCGGTACGATATGACGAGTAATGATTTTCCAGTTGCTTACACCACACACATGTGCCGCTTCGATAAACTCCTTGCTACGTAGACTAAGAGTCTGACCACGTACGATACGCGCCATATCTAGCCATGCGATAGCACCAATCGCAACGAAGATCAGCATGATGTTACGACCGAAGAATGTTACCAGTACAATCACCAGGAACATAAACGGTACCGCGTATAAAATTTCTAGAATACGCATCATTACGCGGTCAACTTTACCGCCGATGAAACCAGATGCTGCGCCGTAGAGCGTACCAATCAGTACCGCTACAAATGCACCCATAACACCTACCATCAACGAAATACGACCTCCAATTAGCGTACGCACGTATAAATCACGGCCTAAGCTGTCAGTACCAAACCAATGGTCAGCATTCGGTGCAACGTGCATCGCGTACCAGTCAGTATCATCAAATGTGTACGGTGCGATCATTGGCAGGATAATAACCGCCAAGGTCATTAGAACAAGAAGGAATAAGCTCACCATCGCCGCTTTGTTGCGCATGAAACGGATACGAGCATCTTGCCAAAGACTGCGACCTTCAATCTCCAAGTTTTCGGAGAATTTCTCAATCGCTTCTAGGTTTTCTTTTTTCGTTAACATAACCAAACGTCCCTGTTAGTAGCGAATTTTCGGGTCAATCATTGCAAGTAAAATATCTACAATCGCGTTGAATAGAATGAATAGGAAACCAATCAGAATGGTTACCCCCATTACTAGCGAGTAGTCACGGTTAAACGCAGCGTTAACGAATAGTTTACCAATACCAGGCAGACCAAAAATGGTTTCGATAACAACGGAACCGGTGATGATACCTACGAAAGCTGGGCCCATGTAAGAAACAACAGGGAGAAGTGCCGGCTTAAGAGCGTGTTTGATAATGATATAACGGTAACTTAGACCTTTAGCACGTGCCGTACGAATAAAGTTACTGTTTAGGGTTTCGATCATCGAACCACGCGTGATACGAGCAAAGGTAGCAACATACAGTAGCGACATACCAATAACAGGAAGCACTAAATACTGCCAGCTACCATCTTGCCAACCGCCCGCAGGGAAGATATTCCAATGAAGCGAGAATATGTAGATAAGCGCAGGCGCTAATACAAAGGATGGCATTACGACACCAAGCATCGCAGTCGACATAATGGTGTAATCAATCCAAGTATTTTGCTTGAGCGCAGCAATGGTACCGACGGTAACCCCCATTATCAAAGTAAAGATAAAGGCGATGAAGCCCACTTTAGCCGAAACAGGTAAGGCAACCGCGATCAGCTCGTTTACTGAGTAATCAAGGTATTTAAATGACGGTCCGAAATCACCTTGGATAACATTGGTCAAATACGTGGTGTATTGTTCAAATACAGGTTTATCCAAGCCATATTTAGCTTCGATGTTTGCCATTACTTCGGGTGGCAATGGACGCTCTGTCGAGAAAGGGTTTCCCGGTGCAAAGCGCATAAGAAAGAAAGATACGGTGATCAAAACCAACATTGTTGGGATCGCCTCAAATATCCTTTTTGCGATGAATTTAAGCATAAACTCACTCTTTCAGTCTGTGACAGTTAAATTAAAGAAGTCGTCCAGTTCTTTTGGACTAAAGATAGGCGCTACATGCAATTTCTCACATGTAGGGCCTCATTTTTATAGTTCTATCGAGTTACGAATTACTCTGTGATGTAGAGATCTTTAGAGTAAATCTTGTCTTCCGCGTTATTTACTGGGAAGCCACCAACTTTCGGTGATAGTAGACGTGATTTCACGTACTGGTAGATAGGTGCGATTGGCATATCTTTTGCCATCAACTTCTCTGCTTCTAGGTAAAGTGCTTGGCGCTCTTCGTCAGAAGTTGAAGCAAATGCTTTGTTCATGATCGCATCGTACTCTTTGCTGTCGTAGTGAATACCACCAGTAGTGTTATTACTCATCATCAGCGTTAGGAAAGATGAAGCTTCGTTGTAGTCGCCACACCAACCTGCACGAGCAACCTCAAAGTTGCCAGAATCTTTGGTAGATAGGTAAGTTTTCCACTCTTGGTTTTCTAGCGTAACGTCTAGACCAAGTGTCTTCTTCCACATTGAACCCAGTGCAACCGCAAGTTTCTTGTGGTTCTCTGATGTATTGTATAGAAGGTTAAATTCAAGAGGGTTGTCTGCGCCGTAACCCGCTTCTTCCAATAGACGCGCAGCTTCTGCGTTACGCTCTTCTTGCGTCATTTTGCCGTATGCAGGAATTTCTGGGTTGAAACCTGCCGTAATTTCAGGTGTTAGGAAGTAAGCTGGCTTTTGACCTTGACCTAAAATCGCATCGGTCACAATGTTACGGTCAATCGCATAAGAAATCGCTTTACGCACACGAACATCATCAAACGGCTTTTTCTTCGTATTGAAGATGTAGTAGTAAGTACATAAGTTACCGGTTACAGACACTTCTTGTGGGTGCTCTTTCTTCAGACGCTTGAAGTGCTCTGTAGGCAGCTCGTTCGTGAAGTCGATTTCACCCGCTAGGAAGCGGTTCATTTCCGCTACTTGGTTCTCGATTGGTAGGAAAGTAACTTGGTCAAGCGTCGTGTTTTCGTTGTCCCAGTACTGTTCGTTACGTTTTAGAACCAAACGCTCGTTTACAACCCAGTTGTCAACAACATAAGCACCGTTACCTACAAAGTTCTCTGGCTTCGTCCATTGATCGCCGAACTTTTCAACAGTTGCTTGATGAACAGGTTTCACTGTCGTGTGGCCCATCATCATTACAAAATATGGTACTGCAGTATCTAACTCAACCACTAACGTGTGATCGTCAACCGCTTTAACACCTAACTCGCTCTTATCTTTTTTACCCGCAACAATGTCTTTTGCGTTCTTCATCTTGGTGTATTCCATGTACCAAGCATATGGAGAGGCGGTTGCTGGATCGACTGCGCGTTGGAAGCTGTAAACGAAATCACCTGCAGTGACAGGATCACCGTTTGACCATTTTGCGTCTTCACGTAAGTGGAAAGTGTATGTTTTGTTGTCTTCAGTTTCCCAAGATTCTGCAACACCAGGGATAGTGTTACCGTCCGCATCTTGGTTTACAAGGCCTTCAAGAAGATCGCGAATCACGTGGGATTCTGGAACACCTTGAGATTTATGAGGGTCTATTGTCGCAACTTCTGTACCGTTACCACGCACCAATTCTTGAACAGCAGCAAGTTTTGGCTCTTTAGAATCAGATTTAGCTTCAGGGGCTGGAGCCGGAGCAGGCTCAGCAGCTTGTTTCTCCGCAGGCTTTTCACCACAACCAGCTAGAGCGAGAGAAAGACCAGCACCAATAAATAAAGCGCGCGTGATTTTATTCTTATACATGCGTAAAACTCCAAATTTTTTCGTTAGCATCCATGACTTCTTTGTAAGGGCCTGGAACGGTCAGAGTTTTAGATTTTTTTAGTGCACTTTCTGAGCACAAAAGTCTAAAACCTTACAAAGACTGCGGCACACATTAGCAATCATTGAAGTAATTTGCCATAAAAATGTAGCAAAAAAACCAATAATGCTGACTAAACCACACATATCTAGCAGTAAACTCTAACCCCAAAGCATTCACCAGCCAAATAAAGACCAGAAGCGACATTTAACAGGCGAAACTTTCGATTAATCTGAGTTTAAACCATTTACTAGCATCTTATGCTAGATATTTACACATCATTTAACATTTATGACAAATCAAGTCTAACAAATAATTGTTTATATATTGGGCAAAAAACTTTTATTGTGAAGAATATCACCAGACAAAAGATAGGAAATATTGAAACAAAGTGAGCAATACAATGAAGATAAATACAAAAAAAGCTAAGTACCATTAGCACTTAGCTTTTTTCACTAGAATGCGGGTTAGTTCTATTTTTCCCAACGCTGTGCAGCTTGATGATCGGTGTCGCGCGACTCAACCCAACGATCTTCATTCGTCGTACGCTCTTTTTTCCAAAATGGAGCTTGGGTTTTCAGATAATCCATGATGAACTCGCACGCATCAAATGCCGCGCCGCGGTGCGCACTGGAAACGCCCACAAATACAATTTGATCACCGCTATCCATGTCTCCGACGCGATGAATCACGCGTACACCTAATAGTGGCCAGCGAGACTCAGCTTGATCGCAAATGTCGCTCAAGCTCTTCTCTGTCATCCCCGGATAGTGCTCTAGATGTAAACCAATCACATTATCCCCAAGGTTCATATCTCGAACTTTACCAACGAATGTAACGACAGCGCCGGCAGCCGTCCCTTCAGATAGACGTTGATATTCTTGCTCAACCGAAAAGTCTTCAATTTGTACAGAAACACGAGAATCCATCTTAACCCCCAGTTACCGGCGGGAAAAACGCAACTTCATCACCTGCTTTTACTTGTGTATCCAGAGGGACGATAGATTGGTTCACTGCAGCAAGTAGCTTTCCTGACTCGAGTGCTAAATCCCACTTGCCATCTTTCTTAGTGCCTTCTTCCACTAGATGTGCACGAATTGATTCAACCGTTTCAAACGGCCCGTCTAACTCAACACTGTCGATGCCAATCAGCTCGCGAGTTTGAGCAAAGAAAAGTACTTTAATCATGATTCCACCTTAAAGTGACCAGATTTACCACCCGTTTTCTCTAATAGACGAACTTGACCAATGACCATGTCTTTTTGTACTGCTTTACACATATCGTAAATCGTTAGAGCAGCAACGGAAGCTGCCGTGAGCGCTTCCATTTCCACACCAGTTTTACCCGCAAGTTTACATACTGATTCGATGCGAACTTTGTTCTCTGCTTCGATAGCTTCCAGTTGAACTTCAACTTTAGAGAGTAGTAGCGGATGACAAAGTGGAATCAAATCCCAGGTTTTCTTCGCAGCTTGAATACCAGCAATACGAGCCGTCGCAAATACATCACCTTTATGGTGCTGGCCAGAGACAATCAGTTGAAGTGTTTCTGGGGCCATGTGAACAAATGCTTCAGCACGAGCTTCACGAACCGTCTCCGTTTTTGCTGACACGTCAACCATGTTTGCTTCGCCAGAAGCATTGATATGTGTAAATTGGGTCATTGTTTTTCCTTCGCTTTTAGGAAAGGTTATACAGATAGGTGTGGCATGAAGTTACAAGGGCGATGACTTGCATCCAACTGCTGTTTAATAATTTTTGTCCAGCCTGTGCGGCACGCACCAGTTGAACCTGGCATTGCGAAGATCACGGTGTGGTTAGCAAAACCAGCAATCGCACGAGACTGAATCGTAGACGTACCGATCTCTTCGTACGACACCATACGGAACAACTCACCAAAACCTTCAACTTCTTTATCAAATAGAGGCTTAAGTGCTTCTGGCGTGCTATCACGTGAGGTGAAACCTGTACCGCCAGTAATCATGATCGCTTGTACGCTTTCATCAGCAATCCATTGAGAAACAATCGCGCGGATCTTGTACATGTCATCAATAACAATTTGCTTGTCTACTACGTTGTGACCCTCTTCTTGAGCATGCTCAGCTAGGTAACGACCAGAGGTATCGTTTTCTTCAGTACGAGTGTCAGATACCGTTAGAACGGCAATATTTGCAGGTTGGAATTTGCTTTCAGCGTGACCCATTTGTTCACCTATTCTCTTAATTAGCTTTGATACGCTTGGTATCGATTCGGAAAAAGTTAGAGCCAGCTTATCACTAAGCTCGCTCTAAAAGTTGAATGAAGTTAGCCGCCGATAGACGCGAGGTGTGGCGTCATACCAGTATTGCCATCATGCAAGAAATGGCTTACCGACTTGGTTTGTAACTGCGCCTGGATACGTTCAATAAGCTCACTCTCTTGCTCATCACGTTCCAAAAGATCACGCAATTCTACACCGTAGTCTCCAAACAGACATAGGTGCAGCTTACCCATCGCAGAAACGCGCAGTCGGTTGCAGCTTTCACAAAAGTCTTTTTCATAAGGCATGATAAGACCTATTTCACCCTTGTAATCAGGATGAACAAATACTTGCGCAGGACCATCATTATGCGAGCGTACTTTCAGCAACCAACCATTTGCAATTAGCTGGTTACGAATTGCCACTCCGGATACATGGTGCTTATTAAATAGCTCATCCATCTCACCCGTTTGCATCAACTCAATGAAACGCAGTTGGATTGGACGATCTTTTATCCAGTTAAGAAACGCTGGCAGCTCGTGATGGTTCAGATCTTTCATCAACACCACATTAACTTTTACTTGCTCATAACCGACCTCGAACGCACGTTCGATACCATTCATGACTTCAGTAAACTTATTTTCACCTGTGATTTGATGAAACATACGCGGGTCAAGGCTATCCACACTGACATTAATGTGGGTTAAACCCGCTTCACGCCAATCTGCGACTTGTTTTGCCATGCGATAGCCATTGGTTGTCGTTGCAACTTTTTGAATGCCAGGCGTCGCCGCTACTGAATGGATAATGTCGGTAAAATCTTTGCGTAAGCTAGGCTCACCACCAGTGATGCGCACTTTTGACGTGCCACAATCAGCGAATGCTTTTACGACCCGTTTGATTTCAGGGAGAGATAAAAAAGACGAGTTTTTATTGCCCGAAGGCTTATAGCCATCAGGAAGGCAATAGGTACATTTGAAATTACATACGTCGGTCACAGACAGACGCAAGTAATAAAACTTACGATGAAATTTGTCTTCGAATTGTTGCGCCACGGAACACCTTTCCAAACACGGGAGGCATGGCCATTTCCAATCATGCCCTTGTGACAGTATGCCACTGGCTCAAAACGCTTATCCAAGGACTTAGCAATAGTGAGCTCGGAGTTATGGCAACCAGAGATATGAAATCTCTGATAGCTTTGCGGTGTAAAATACTTAATATTTGTAATGGAATCCAGACTTGAGTGATAAAAAACTCTCTAGAGACACAATTTACCGCTAAGTGAGTACCTTTAAGACACTCCTTAAGATAAATTGTAGCCGTTTTTTATTAGATTATTAGAAGAACATAATGAATATCTACACAGATAAAAAAGTGGTCGCTGTTGGCGGTGGTCATGGCTTAGGTCGAATGCTGGCCGCATTACGAGATTTTGGCAGCAATGCAACTGGGATTGTTGCCACGACTGACAATGGTGGTTCAACAGGAAGAATTCGTCACTGCCAAGGAGGAATCGCTTGGGGAGACACACGTAACTGTATTAATCAGCTCATTACAGAGCCTTCGATCAGTTCTATGATGTTTGAATATCGCTTCAAAGGCACTGGCGAACTTGATGGTCATAATCTTGGTAATTTGATGCTTACTGCACTCGATAACTTATCGGTCAGACCTTTAGATGCCATTAATCTGATTCGCAATATGTTAAAAGTCGACGTTAACATCCTTCCTATGTCCGAACACCCTTCCGATCTTTCCGCGTTATCCGTAGATGGGAAGTGGGTTACGGGAGAAACAAATGTCGACGAAATGAAAGCAGACTTGCGACGTTTGGATCTTTCACCAGAAGTGCCTGCTACCAAAGAAGCCATCACAGCTTTGGCGGAAGCGGACGCGATTATTCTTGGCCCTGGCAGTTTTTTAACTAGTATCATGCCTCCTTTATTGCTGCCTGAACTCGGCAAAGCGATTGCAGCAAACACAAAAGCAAAAGTCATTTTTGTTGCTAACCTGAGTCCAGAATACGGCCCAGCGGGACGAATGACGATGGCTCAAAAATTAGAATGGTGTGAACGTGCCTGTCAAGGAAGAAAAATAGACGTGGTTCTAGCAGAGAAAACCGAGCAAGACGTCTTAAGTCAATGGAATGTAGTGACGGAGTCACTCGCCTCCTCTAACCGAGACTGGCGTCACGATAGAAACAAGCTCAAACTAGCGATTGAAAATCAGCTACAACTTTCTATTTAAGAGCACGTTACCTGGCTAGCGCCCTCTTTTAAGGTGTTTATTGATAATGAAAACCCTTCTGTCATCGAAGGGTTTTAGTTCAGGCATCCAGTAAAAACAGATGTTTACTAAGAAAAAATGGTTAATAGAAAAAATAGCTACTGTCGCCAAGAGCGATAAGCATCTCGAGTTTCGTGCAAAAGATCGAACATAGCCTCTAACTCCTCAGACTCCGCAGTCAACTCACCGGCTTTCGCTTTTTTGTCTATGGACATAGCCAGTTCACAAAGGCGATCTGCCCCAAAGCTCGCAGCACTACTTTTCAACGCGTGGCTGATTTCTTTTGAGTAAGCTAATCGCTCTGCCCCCTGCAGTTGGGATAAGTTCTCGATATAGGTATCCATTTCTCCTAGGAAGATATCGAACAGTACAGGTACGTTGTCACTGCCAATTTCCATCGACAGTTCATCTATTTTTTGCTGATTTAATACATTTACACTCATACTTTTTGCCGCTCTTCCTTGCCGTTCCATGCCTGTAACTTGCGGTAAATCGTCGACGGACTGACATCAAGATATCCCGCCGCTCGAGGAATATTGCCATCACATGCTTCAATCGCTTGCTCGATTGCCATTTTTTCCGTCATCCATAATGGCATAATCTCAGATGCGGTCATCGCTTTCGGCTCAATTAATTTAGCCACAGACGACGGACGGTCAAGCGGTTGATTCAACGGTGGCGGTAACATGTCCAACGTAATCTCTTTACCGTTGTTTAGAACAACGATATTGCGTAGCACGTTTTGTAACTGACGAACGTTACCCGGCCACTCATAGCTGTTGAATCGCTCGATGACATCAGGCGCAAAACGTATGAAGCTTTTTCCTTCTTCGTGTGACATGTAACCTAGCAGTGAGTATGCAATTTCAATAACATCTTCGCCTCGTTCGCGTAAAGGCGGTAAATGCAAAGGAATGACATACAAACGATAGTACAAATCTTCACGGAATCGACCTTCTTGTACCTCTTTCCAGGGATCACGGTTAGTGGCACAAACAAAGCGCACATCCACGCTCTTCATTTTTGAGGAACCCACTTTTTGGAATGTGCCCGTTTGAATAAATCGTAGCAACTTGGTTTGTAAATCCAAGTCCATCTCACAAAGCTCATCTAGAAAAAGTGTGCCGCCATCCGCTAACTCAGCTGCCCCTTGACGATCATTCGCAGCGCCAGTAAAGGCCCCTTTTACGTGACCAAACAGTTCACTCTCAATCAAATCTTTTGGAATTGCAGCACAGTTAATTGCAATAAAAGGTTTGTCACCACGTTTACTTGCTGCGTGAATAGCCTCGGCACATATCTCTTTACCAGTACCACTTTCACCTGTGATAAAAATACTCGCTTTACTGCTCGCCGCTGAATCTATCGTACGGTAAACCTGCTGCATGGTTTGGCTACTGCCGATAAACCCCTGATAGCTCTGATTGCCTGGATTATCGGCTTCATTTTTTAGCTTGGTCGCTTTACGAATTGCATTGTTAACCGTGACACGTAAACGGTCCGCTTCACACGGTTTAATTAGAAAGTCTTGTGAGCCATGACGCATGGCCTCGACAGCGGTATCGATAGAACCATGCGCTGTCATAAAGATTATAGGTACGTCGGGATGGCTCTTTTTAACGGCATGTAAAACGTCCATCCCCGTCATATCTGGCAGACGGAGATCGAGTAAAATAAGATCTGGAATTCGATGATTTAGGCTCTCAATGGCATCCCTACCTGTGCCTACAATATTGATATCTATGCCAAGCGGTGTCAGGTATGAGCGGTACAGAGCCGCAACAGATGCGGTGTCCTCGACCATTAAAAGGTAACGAGACTTTGGACCTTCGGGTTTTTGTTGCATAACCTAGCTATTATTTTGTTGTGTTTTAAACAATAATCGCATTACGCTTTGCATTTTGCAAATGACATTAGCTAAATTATGGGCAAAGGAAAAAATTCAAAAATAATATCAATTATTTAAAAAGTGGCACAAACCATGCTGTAACGATAGTGACCCCTCGGGTCACCTAGCCAACTGACGTTGTTAGTGAACGATATGTTCACAAAACAAGCCAATAGACCCGACTGCCTATTGGCTTCTTTTTTTTACAAGCGACCTAAAATGCTTGGATAGCTAAATCGGTAAGTTTGTTCAACTATTTGCGATGAACTGCGCTCGTAGTTTTTCAATCTCGTCACGCTTTTGTGCCGCTAACTCAAATTCTAAATCTTGCGCATGCTGATACATCGCCGCCTCCAGTCGACTGATTTCTTTTTCTAGCTGCTGAGGGGACAGTGCCTCGTAAGTTTGCGAAGGCTCCGCCACTTTCGATAATGGTACCTGTTTAGTGTTACGCTGGCGTTTAGACTTAGTGATATCGCCAAGTTCCATGATGTCTTTGATATTTCGTTTGAGCGCTTGTGGCGAAATACCCATTTCTTCGTTGTACGCTTCCTGCTTCTCGCGACGACGGTTAGTTTCATCCATCGCCTTTTTCATTGAGTTGGTGATTCGGTCAGCGTATAGAATCGCCTTACCTTCGATGTTTCGCGCAGCACGACCAATGGTCTGAATGAGTGAGCGTTCAGACCGCAAGAAGCCCTCTTTATCCGCATCCAAAATTGCAACTAACGAGACCTCTGGCATATCCAGGCCCTCTCTCAATAAGTTTATTCCCACCAGCACGTCAAATTCCCCAAGACGAAGGTCACGGATAATTTCCACACGCTCAACAGTATCAATGTCTGAGTGTAAATAACGTACCTTAACATCATGTTCGTGAAGGTATTCGGTGAGATCTTCAGCCATTCGTTTGGTCAGTGTTGTAACCAGAACTCGTTCATCTTTAGCTGCGCGAATACGGATCTCAGACAATAGGTCGTCGACTTGGGTCGCTACTGGGCGAACTTCCAACTCAGGGTCAAGCAAGCCTGTAGGACGAACGACTTGATCCGCTACATCACCCGCCGATTTTTCTAGTTCGTAATTTCCAGGAGTAGCAGAGACGAAAATCGTTTGTGGCGCTAGTGCTTCAAACTCCTCAAACTTCAGTGGACGATTATCCAAAGCTGAAGGTAACCGGAAACCAAACTCCACCAGCGTTTCTTTACGCGAACGGTCGCCTTTATACATGGCACCTATCTGCGGTACTGTCACGTGAGATTCATCGATGATCAACAAGCCATCATGAGGTAAGTAGTCAAACAGGGTTGGTGGCGGCTCACCTTCCGAGCGTCCACTGAGATAACGAGAATAGTTTTCGATACCGGAGCAAAAGCCCAACTCATTCATCATTTCGATATCGAATTGAGTGCGCTGGCTAATTCGCTGCTCTTCCAGTAGCTTGTTGTTATCTAGAAGCTGCTTTTTGCGCACTTCTAGTTCGACTTTAATATTTTCAATCGCTTCAAGAATGCGATCTCTTGGCGTCACATAGTGCGTCTTGGGATAGATGGTATAGCGCGGCAAGTCTCGTTGTTTCACCACGCCTGTCAATGGATCGAACACACTGATGCAATCCACCTCATCGTCAAACATCTCAACGCGCACAGCGTCTTGGTCTGATTCAGCAGGGAATATATCAATCACCTCGCCACGGACACGGAACTGCCCTCGCTCAAAAGCAACATCATTGCGCGAGTATTGGAGCTCCGCTAGGCGACGAAGCATATCACGCTGATCAATCACATCTCCACGTCGCAAATGAAGCATCATTTGTAAGTAGGATTCCGGATCACCCAAACCATAGATAGCTGAAACCGAAGCAACGATAATAGCGTCTTTCCGTTCCAATAAAGCTTTAGTGGCAGACAGTCGCATTTGCTCAATGTGGGCGTTAACCGAAGCGTCCTTTTCAATGAAAGTATCTGTTGTGGGAACGTATGCTTCAGGTTGGTAGTAATCGTAGTAAGAAACAAAATACTCAACCGCATTATTAGGAAAGAATGACTTCATCTCACCATATAACTGAGCAGCAAGCGTTTTGTTTGGCGCAAGTAATATTGCAGGTCGTTGGGCTTGAGCAATCACATTCGCTAGTGTGAAGGTTTTACCTGAGCCTGTGACCCCCAACAAGGTTTGATGTGCTAGCCCAGCATCGAGCCCCTCAAGCAACTGATTGATCGCTCCTGGTTGATCGCCCGACGGCTGATAATCGGAGACCAATTCATAGACTTTACTCATACCCTTCCTCAATTTTACTGCGCTTTGGCTGTATATATATACACCTTAGCTAATGAAATCTACGTCTATCGAGAATTTAACCATCATTGTTAATAAATTTTCTTGTTTGTCTAGAATGCTATAGCCATACAAAAGTGACTCTGATATAGTACTTCGCCCTAGTTGAAGAGCTACGCACATTCTTCACATTATAATTTCCACAACTTTTCCCCAAAAATTAGCTTAAAACTTTCTTATCCCCAAAAGATTGATTTTTATCCACTTTGAATACCTTTTGATTAAGATCGATAAATCTCTGTTTTATTTGCTTATTTTACGCATAACTCCGACTAAAAATTCATTAAATAAAAACTTAGTTGCATATCAATTTTCTTTACCCAGATCTCATCAACATACTTATCCACAAATTTAGTGGATAACTAACCTCGAGCCTTTACTGGCAAGCCATACAGAAAAGTAAAGCCCTTAACTCAATATTTTTTGCTAAAAATGTATTTTTTTACTGTTGACAGTAGTTTGAGTGCTCGGTAAGATTCTTCCCGCTTTCAAGCAAAGCAATTCCTCCTTAGCTCAGTTGGTAGAGCGACGGACTGTTAATCCGCAGGTCGCTGGTTCGAGCCCAGCAGGAGGAGCCAGATTATAGAAAAGCCGTGCCGCAAGACACGGCTTTTTTTGTATCTTAATCGCCATGAAATCTAAGCCAATCTAGGCGTCATAAAATCACACCGAAATAAGTTCAAATTACAGAACTCATAACATTGTCATAGATAGTGTTCTCACAGCACCACACATTTAATTCTGTCTCTTTTCTAGCAAAAAACAATCATAACCAATTGAATCTATTATTAATGCAATTTAATCATTGAAAAAATGAAAAGCATTCATTTTACTCATACCAAATAAATCCATACGATTAAAAGGGTTAAGAATGGTTCCGTCCTACTCGTCGCCTCCATTCTAATTATCAATAACTTAGGGATTTACTTATGACTATTCCGACAACTGACATGCTAGATGCATGGGCTGGATTTACTGCTGGTGAATGGCAAAACTCTGTCAACACTCGTGACTTCATCCAAAAAAACTATACACCCTATGAGGGAGACGAGTCTTTCTTAGCCGAGGTTAGCAAATCCACTTCAGCATTATGGAACCAAGTGCTTGAAGGCATAAAACAAGAAAGCCGCACACACGCCCCTATTGATTTTGACACAGACTTGCCCTCAACAATCACTTCCCACGATGCAGGCTACATCAACAAAGATCTGGAAAAGATCGTTGGCTTACAAACTGATCAACCGCTAAAACGTGCAATCATCGCCAATGGCGGGATTCGCATGGTCAAAAACTCTTGCGAAGTTTATGGCCGCGAGCTGGATCCAACGGTTGAAAAAATCTTCACTGAATACCGTAAAACTCACAACAAAGCGTGTTTCGACCTTTACACCAAAGAAATCCTAGCGTGTCGTAAATCCGGCATCATTACGGGTCTTCCTGATGCCTATGGCCGTGGTCGTATCATTGGTGACTATCGCCGTCTCGCCCTATACGGTATCGACTTCTTAAAAGCAGACAAAAAAGAACAATACAATTCAACACAAACGTTCTTAGAACAAGGCAACGATCTTGAGAAAACACTTCGTCTTCGCGAAGAAATAGCCGATCAAGTTCAAGCACTTGAAGACATTCGTCAAATGGGTCTGAAATACGGCATTGATATGTCGCTACCTGCAAAAACAGCACAAGAAGCGATCCAATTTACCTACTTTGGCTACCTAGCGGCGGTTAAATCGCAAAACGGCGCAGCAATGTCACTGGGCCGTACTTCGACTTTCCTAGACGTCTATCTAGAGCGCGATATCGCAAACGGTTTGATTGATGAATCACAAGCGCAAGAAATGATTGACCACTTCATCATGAAGCTACGCATGGTTCGCTTCCTACGCACACCAGAATACGATTCATTGTTTTCTGGCGACCCAATCTGGGCAACCGAAGCCATGGCAGGTATGGGTGTTGATGGCCGTACACTAGTATCTAAAACGACATTCCGATACTTACATACGCTACATACTATGGGCCCTGCTCCTGAACCAAACATGACGATTCTTTGGTCAGAGCAATTGCCTGAAGCATTCAAACAATATGCTGCAAAAGTGTCGATTGATACCTCTTCGGTTCAATACGAAAACGACGATCTAATGCGTCCTGATTTCGACAATGACGACTACGCGATTGCCTGTTGTGTGAGCCCGCAGGTTGTTGGTCAGCACATGCAATTCTTTGGTGCACGTGCCAACCTTGCAAAAGCGCTGCTTTACACCATCAATGGTGGTATCGATGAAAAATCGAAAGCGCAAGTGGGTCCGGTAGTGGACAAAGTTCAAGATGAAATTCTCGACTTTGACGCTTTGATGCCTCGTTTCGACAACATGTTGGAATGGTTAGCAACGCAATACGTCACAGCGTTGAACATCATCCATTACTCACATGACCGTTACAGCTACGAAGCATCACTGATGGCATTGATGGATCGCGACGTGCACCGCACCATGGCGTGTGGTATTGCAGGTCTGTCTGTTGTCGCTGACTCTTTGGCGGCAATTAAATACGCGACCGTGAAACCTGTTCGTGATGAAGATGGCATCGCCGTTGATTTTGAAATCGAAGGTGATTATCCAAAATTTGGTAACAACGATGCCCGTGTTGATGACATCGCTTGTGATCTAGTTGAGCGCTTCATGAAGAAAATTCAGAAGATGCACACCTACCGCGAAGCAGTGCCAACTCAATCGATTTTAACAATCACATCTAACGTGGTTTACGGTAAAAAAACGGGTAATACACCTGATGGCCGTCGCGCAGGTATGCCTTTTGGACCGGGTGCAAACCCAATGCACGGTCGTGATGAAAAAGGGGCGGTTGCGTCTCTGGCATCGGTTTCTAAATTACCGTTTGCTTACGCTAAAGATGGTATTTCTTACACTTTCTCAATTGTGCCGAGCGCATTGGGTAAAGATGACTTGAGTCAGAAGAAGAACCTAGCTGCGCTAATGGATGGTTACTTCCATCACGAAGCAAGCAACGAGGGCATTGCGATTGAAGGTGGTCAACACCTTAACGTCAACGTTCTAGACCGAGAGATGTTATTGGATGCGGTTGAACATCCAGAGAAATACCCTCAGTTGACGATTCGAGTATCTGGTTATGCGGTACGTTTTAACTCTCTAACGACAGAGCAACAGCAAGACGTCATCACTCGTACCTTCACGAGTAAGATATAAACACAGTCCATCAAGCACTCAGAAAGTTTAAATAATTAGCTTGTAAATATGCATTGCCCGCCTCTCTTTTCTACCTGGGAGAGGCGGGCTTTTTTTAAAATCACACATTAGATGAAAATTAATAGGTAGTATCCTCTCGCTAACAATACATTCAGCAAACGATTCAATTTCTTATTGATTCATCAAAATAGATCAAATAGACGACTATTTTTCCATCGTGTATGTAAAACCACATCGTTCACTGGTTGTTATTGGTGTCACAAAACACGATAATATCAAGATCGGATTTTAAGAACGTAATAACTATGACCGAATATGTTTTGTTGTTGGTCGGCACTGTGCTGGTGAACAACTTTGTACTGGTGAAGTTTTTGGGCCTATGTCCTTTCATGGGCGTGTCCAAAAAACTGGAAACAGCAATAGGTATGGGCTTAGCGACAACTTTTGTGCTAACGCTCGCGTCAGTGTGTGCGTATTTAGTGGAAAGCTACATCCTTCGTCCACTGGGTATTGAGTACCTTCGAACCATGAGTTTTATTTTGGTGATAGCCGTTGTGGTGCAGTTCACCGAAATGGTTGTGCACAAAACCAGCCCGACGCTTTATCGCTTGCTTGGCATTTTCTTACCGCTGATCACAACAAACTGCGCAGTATTGGGCGTGGCACTTCTTAACATTAATGAAAACCATAACTTTATTGAATCGATCATCTACGGCTTCGGCGCCGCTGTTGGTTTCTCATTGGTGTTGATACTTTTTGCATCCATGCGAGAGCGCATAGCCGCCGCCGACGTTCCTGTACCTTTTAAAGGTGCATCAATAGCAATGATTACAGCAGGTTTAATGTCACTCGCCTTTATGGGCTTTACAGGTTTGGTGAAGTAAGCGATGAGTACGATTTTAATTGCGATTATCGCGTTAGCGGTTCTGGCTGCGATTTTCGGCGCGATACTTGGTTTTGCTTCTATTCGCTTTAAAGTTGAAGCGGACCCTATTGTGGATCAAATCGACGCCATTTTACCGCAAACTCAATGCGGTCAATGTGGCTACCCTGGTTGCCGCCCTTATGCTGAAGCAATTGCAAATGGCGACCACATCAACAAATGTCCACCTGGTGGTCAGGCAACAATCGAAAAGCTCGCCGACTTAATGGGTGTTGAGCCAGAAGAATCTGCGCACGATCTCGACAGCAAAATTCCAACCGTTGCGTTTATTCATGAAGACATGTGTATTGGCTGCACTAAGTGTATTCAGGCGTGTCCGGTGGATGCAATTGTAGGCGGAACAAAGGCGGTCCATACCGTAATCAAAGACGAATGTACGGGCTGTGACTTGTGTGTTGCCCCATGTCCGACTGATTGTATTGAAATGATTCCTGTGGCAACGACCACAGAAAGCTGGAAGTGGCAACTTCACTCCATTCCGGTACTTAACATTACGGATGCTGCCGACAATGCAGCGAACGTGAAAGATTCAATTAAGTAAGGTTTCACATGTTGTCTTTGATTGAACAAATTCGTACAGGCGCGCTTTGGGATTTCCCAGGTGGTGTGCATCCGGCAGAAAATAAAAAGCAGTCCAACAAAACTGAACTCGCTCATGCGGCTATCCCGTCAGAAATTGTATTGCCGCTAAAACAGCACATTGGTAAAGCGGGTAACCTACTGGTTGCCGAAGGTGACTACGTATTAAAAGGTCAGCCATTAACGCAATCGGAGACCGGCTTTACGGTTCCAGTGCATGCTCCAACATCAGGTACGCTCACCGCGATTGAGCCACGAACTGTCGCGCACCCTTCTGGGTTAAGTGAGTTGTGCGCAGTCATCACGCCTGATGGGAAAGATGCATGGTGTGAAAGAAACCCCGTCGCAGATTACCAACAAGAAACCCCTGACGCACTGATTGATATTATTCGTCTCGCTGGTATTTCTGGTATGGGTGGCGCAGGCTTCCCTACTGCAAAAAAAATCCAATCAGGTTTTGCTCGTACCGAGATTCTTATCGTTAATGCAGCAGAGTGCGAGCCATACATCACGTCTGATGACAAACTCATGCAAGAACATGCCGAAGAGCTTATTCAAGGTATCGAAATTGTCGAACATATCCTGACACCAAAGCTCACGATTATTGGCATTGAAGACAACAAACCAGAAGCAATCAAAGCGCTAGAAGCTGCGGCTATAAACAAAGATATCGTTATTCGCGTTATCCCAACTAAATACCCTTCTGGCGGTGAAAAACAGCTGATCAAAATTTTAACCAATAAAGAAGTGCCAAGTGGCGCGATTCCAGCCGATATTGGTATTTTGGTCCAGAATGTTGGTTCTCTTTACGCTATAAAACGCGCAGTCATCGACGGTGAGCCGATGATAAAACGCATCGTAACTCTCACTGGTAAAACCTTCAAACAACCACGCAACGTTTGGGCATTATTAGGGACACCAGTACAAGCACTGTTGGATGAGTTTGGCTATAAAGCAGATAAGAAGTTACAGCGTTTAATTATGGGTGGGCCAATGATGGGCTTTACCCTTCCTCACTCCCAAGTGCCGATTACCAAGACAGCAAACTGTATCCTTGCTCCGACTCGTCGTGAGATCTCTCCGCACCAGTATGAGATGGAATGTATTCGCTGTAGCCAATGTGCAGAAGCGTGCCCTGCTTCGCTGCTGCCTCAACAACTGCAATGGCATGCAAAAGCAGAAGAGTATGACAAACTCGAAGAATTAAACTTAAAGGATTGTATCGAGTGCGGCGCTTGTGCGTTTGTATGTCCAAGTGAAATTCCGCTCGTACAGTACTACCGCCAAGCAAAAGCAGAAATTAGAACTAGGACACAAGAAGCGGAAGCTGCAGAGCGAGCAAAACTGCGTTTTGAAGAGAAAAAAGCGCGTATGGAACGCGAAAAAGCAGAACGTGAAAATCGCTTCAAGAAAGCTGCCGATCAGCGCCGTAAAGAGATGAAGTCTTCTGGCGGCGATGATGCGATAGCAGCAGCAATCGCACGAGTGAAAGCTCAAAAGACAGAAACCACAGAAAAAGCAGAGCCAGCAGTAAAACCAGCCGTAGCGGCAGCCATTGCCAAAGCGAAGGCGAAACAAGCGGCAGCAGCTAAAGCAGGCTCTAGTGAACCTGATAACTCAGAAATGGCAAAACTGCGCGAAGAACGCAAACGTCTTGCTCGCGAACGTAAAGCGCAAAAAGAACAAGGCGAAACGCCAGACAATAACGCTGATGATAAAAAATCGGCAGTTGCGGCCGCCATCGCCCGAGCTAAAGCGAAAAAAGCACAACAAGAAGATTCAACTGAATCTGTAGAATCGGAAACGTCTACACAGCAAGACAGCGATCCGAAGAAAGCCGCGGTTGCTGCTGCCATTGCACGTGCCAAAGCACGCAAAGCGAAGCAAGCAGACTCAACTGAAGCGGAAGAAGCTGAAGCACCTGCTGAGCAAACCGACGATCCGAAAAAAGCCGCCGTGGCTGCTGCGATTGCACGTGCCAAAGCACGTAAAGCGAAGCAAGCAGACTCAATTGAAGCGGAAGAAGCTGAAGCACCTGCCGAGCAAACCGACGATCCGAAAAAAGCCGCAGTTGCCGCTGCAATTGCTCGAGCCAAAGCGCGCAAAGCGAAGCAAGCAGACTCAACCGAAGCGGAAGAAGCTAAAGCACCTGCTGAGCAAACCGACGATCCGAAGAAAGCCGCAGTGGCTGCTGCCATTGCACGTGCCAAAGCGCGTAAAGCGAAACAAGCAGACTCAACTGAAGCGGAAGAAGCTGACGCACCTGCCGAGCAAACCGAAGATCCGAAGAAAGCCGCCGTGGCAGCTGCCATTGCACGTGCCAAAGCGCGTAAAGCTAAGCAAGAAACGCAAACAGAGCCTGTTGAAGAAGCAACTTCCGAAGAACCAGAAGTGGATCCGAAGAAAGCCGCGGTTGCCGCAGCAATTGCGCGCGCGAAGGCTCGTAAAGCGAAACAAGCAGACTCAACTGAAGCGGAAGAAGCTGAAGCACCTGCCGAGCAAACCGACGATCCGAAAAAAGCCGCCGTGGCAGCTGCCATTGCACGTGCCAAAGCGCGTAAAGCTAAGCAAGAAACGCAAACAGAGCCTGTTGAAGAAGCAGCTTCCGAAGAACCAGAAGAGGATCCGAAGAAAGCCGCGGTTGCCGCAGCAATTGCGCGCGCGAAGGCACGCAAAGCGCAACAAGAAGCTAATAAAAATAATACTGAGGAGAACGAGTAGTGTCGTTTTTTATTGCCAGTTCACCGCATACCCACAGTCGTCGTAGTACGCCAGACTTAATGAAATGGGTGGCACTTTGCGCACTTCCAGGTTTAGTAGCTCAAACCTACTTCTTTGGCTGGGGTACGCTTATTCAGCTGATTTTTGCCATTGCAGTCGCTGTATCCCTTGAAGCCTTAGTCATGATCTGTCGTAAACGCTCACCAATGAGAGCGCTACGTGATAACAGTGCAATAGTTACCGCTTGGTTATTAGCCGTTGCTATACCACCATGGTCTCCGTGGTGGATTATGGTGATCGGGCTTATTTTTGCGATAGTAATCGCTAAACACCTCTATGGTGGCCTTGGACAAAACTTATTCAACCCTGCAATGGTCGCTTATGTGGTCTTGTTGATCTCTTTCCCAGTACAAATGACGAGTTGGAGTGCACCGACATCACTCATACCTGATCATGTAAATTTTGCAGATACACTCTCTTTAATTTTTACGGGCTATGATTACGACGGCTTATCACTTCAGCAAGTTCGCTCAGGAGTTGACGGCGTGACAATGGCGACACCACTTGATGCATTTAAGACTGGCATTCTTACAGGTGCCACTCCAAGCGAAGTAATGTCGCAGCCAATATTTGATGGCTTAGGTGGTATTGGTTGGCAATGGGTAAACCTTGCTTACCTTCTTGGCGGCATAGTCATGATCAAAAAGCGTATCATCCAATGGTATATTCCAGCAGGTTTCCTTGCGAGTCTGACTCTGTTTAGCCTAGTGTTCACGTTGCTGACGCCAGGGGAAACTGCGTCGCCAGTTTTACACTTGTTATCTGGTGCAACCATGCTTGGCGCATTCTTTATTGCAACCGATCCCGTTTCGGCGTCTACCACCGTCAAAGGACGTTTAATCTTCGGTGCGCTTATTGGTGCTTTGGTCTTTATCATTCGCAGTTGGGGCGGTTTCCCAGATGGTGTTGCATTTGCAGTGTTGCTTGCAAATATGTGTGTGCCACTGATCGATTACTACACCAAACCTAGAACTTACGGTCACTGAGGTAAACATGTTAACCGCTATTAGAAAAAATGGTCTGACACTCGCGATATTTGCCTGTGCAACAACCGGATTAGTCGCCCTTACTCAGTACCTAACAAAAGACCAAATCAAGGTACAAGAGCAAAAACAATTACTTTCTGTTTTGAATCAAGTCATTCCAGAAAATATGCATGACAACGCACTCACGCAAGCTTGTACAATGGTCACGTCTCCAGATCTGGGGACATTACGTGCGATGCCAGCCTACCTCGCCACGAAGAATGGTGAACCAACAGCAATCGCAATAGAATCTATCGCGCCAGATGGCTACAATGGTGAGATAAAAGTAATTACTGGGATTGATAATCAGGGCAATATTTTGGGGACACGCGTCCTAAACCACCAAGAAACCCCTGGTCTGGGCGATAAAATCGATCTTCGTGTCACAGACTGGATCCTGAGCTTTACAGGAAAACAAGTCACGGAAAACAATTGGAATTCGTGGAAAGTTCGTAAAGATGGCGGCGATTTCGATCAATTTACTGGTGCAACGATCACGCCAAGAGCCGTCGTAAAAGTGGTGCGAAATACCGTTAACTACGTAAACCAATCTCGTGAAGACATTCTTAGCCAGCCGTTAGGCTGTGAAGGAGAGCAGTAATGAATGAGAATAAATTACTGATGAAAAACGGTATGTGGAGTAATAACCCCGCTCTCGTACAACTGCTGGGCTTATGTCCACTGCTAGCGGTTTCTTCCACGATAACCAATGCATTAGGTCTTGGTATTGCAACCTTACTCGTGCTAGTTGGATCCAACGTAACAGTTTCTCTTATCCGTAACTATGTGCCAAAAGAGATCCGTATACCTGTATTCGTTATGATCATTGCCTCACTCGTTACCTGCGTTCAGTTGTTAATGAATGCCTATGCGTACGGTTTGTACCTGTCTCTAGGTATCTTTATTCCTCTGATTGTAACGAACTGCATTATTATTGGCCGAGCAGAAGCTTACGCGTCAAAAAATGATGTTGCACCCGCTGCGCTAGATGGTTTGTGGATGGGCCTTGGTATGACGAGCGTCTTGGTTGTTTTAGGTGCCATGCGCGAATTAATTGGTAATGGCACACTATTCGACGGGGCAGATCTGCTATTAGGAGACTGGGCATCCGCTCTACGGATTCAAGTTTTCCAATTTGACAATAGCTTCCTGTTAGCGCTTCTCCCACCTGGTGCATTTATCGGTGTTGGGCTGTTGATAGCGCTCAAAAATGTCATCGATAATTCAATTCAGGCACGTCAACCTAAAGAAGAAAAACCAACCATAGAACGTGCTCGCGTCACCAACGCATAACAAGATAAGGCTCTGTCATAGGAGCCTTTTTCATAAACCGCAGAGACGGTATTGGAAGTCAGCAATGAACAAAATAAAAAGAATCGAAATTCTTGAGCGATTACGAGAAAACAATCCGAATCCTCAAACTGAGCTTAACTGGAGATCCCCTTTTGAACTGCTAATCGCGGTATTACTATCAGCTCAAGCAACCGATGTAAGCGTCAATAAAGCCACCGACAAGCTTTTCCCTGTAGCGAATACACCTCAAAGCATTCTTGATTTGGGAGTCGATGGCTTAAAAGAATACATAAAGACCATCGGTTTGTTTAACTCAAAGGCAGAAAACACAATCAAGACTTGTAAGATCTTGTTGGAAAAACACAATGGTGAAGTTCCTGAAGATCGTGCAGCGTTAGAAGCACTGCCAGGCGTAGGTCGCAAGACCGCAAACGTCGTGCTCAACACCGCTTTTGGTTGGCCAACTATTGCCGTCGATACGCACATTTATCGCGTGTCGAATCGCACTAAATTTGCGATGGGAAAAACGGTTGATGATGTCGAGCAGAAGCTATTAAAAGTTGTGCCAAAAGAGTTCAAACTCGATGTGCACCACTGGCTCATTCTTCATGGTCGTTATACGTGCGTAGCAAGAAAGCCTCGCTGCGGTAGCTGTATTATCGAAGATTTGTGCGAATATAAAGAGAAAGTATACCCAGATAGCTAACGCTATTTGTAAATCAAAGCTAGGAGCAAAAAATGTCAAACGGTCGAATTCTCCACACTATGCTTCGCGTAGGTGATCTAGACAAATCCATCAAGTTTTACACTGAAGTTATGGGCATGCAGCTGCTTCGTACTAACGAAAATAAAGAGTACGAATACACGCTAGCGTTTCTTGGTTATGGTGACGAATCCCAAGGTGCAGTGATCGAACTGACTTACAACTGGGGTAAAACTGAGTATGACCTAGGTACTGCTTTTGGTCATATCGCCATTGGTGTTGACGATATCTACACAACTTGCGACGCTATCAAAGCGGCGGGCGGTAATGTGACGCGTGAGCCAGGTCCAGTAAAAGGCGGAAGCACGCACATTGCATTCGTAAAAGACCCAGATGGTTATATGATTGAGCTTATTCAAAACAAGCAAGCTTCAGCAGGTCTTGAAGGCTAAGCGGCACTTCTAATAATCACTTGTACTGCAAGTTGAACTCCGATTACAGGCAGGTCTGCGATCTGCCTGTCCTTTTATAAACAAAACTCTTTACTTGATAATGGTTATCGTTTAGATTTGTCCGCAACTTCGATATGCGGGATTACGATAATGATCAGTGAATGGGAAAAACACACACTTCTAGCCGATACGGCACTTCAACTAGATGACCCTGTTCGCAGCATTCTTCATTACCAGCAAGCCCTAAGCCTGAGTGAAGATATTAGCGAATGTGTGGAAATTGAAGCAGACGAGCGATTATTAATTTCTGTGATTTCTTGTCATAACTTAGCTCAGTTCTGGCGTTGGGCCGGAGATACTGACTATGAACTCAAATACCTTCAACTGGCCTCTGAGAAAGTCTTAACACTTATCCCACAATGCCCAAATAAAGAGTGTGCAAGCTTTATCGACTCGATAGGATGCTGTACTAAGGCGTTGATAGACTTTATGAAGCGTCACCCTAATCCAGCTATTGCCAAACAGGTTGAAAAAATAGATACCGCAACCAATTGCGAAGTCATTGCCAAATTCCGCTTAAACTAACATTCAAATTATACAGCAGGAATCACCGAAAGGTGCTTGGCAAAATACCACTAAAATATTATTAACAACGTCAGTAAATCAAAAACGCCGAAGCTTTCAGCTTCGGCGTTTTTATAAGCATCACACTTGGGTTCGCCCTAGAGATATCACGACTCGGCGGTTTTTGTCTTTTCCTATTGGCGAACCGTTATCTGCAATAGGACGACGCTTGCCGTACCCTTGCACTTGAATTCGATCTTCCGGTAGCCCTAGAGACTGAAAATAGTCACGAAGTGACTCTGCACGTCGCTCTGATAAACTTTGACTCGCACTTTTACCATCGGTTGAATCTGTGTACGTCGCCACCAGCACGAGATCGATATCTTGATTATGTCGGATATAATCTGCAATTTGTGATAAACGCTTTTTAGAAGCCTTGGTTAACTGATCACCTTGTCTTTCGTAGTGCAAAATCGTAAAAGCAATGTCCTCAAAACTATATTTCAATAAGTTGGAAATACAGTCGCTAAACGCGTTGTACTTGTTTTGAAATAGTACTGATGACAATGCGACTTCAATTCTCTGATCTCGGCTCTGCCAATCTTGGTAACTAAAAGTCGGATAACGGCCTTTTTCCAGCTCAGACAAAATGCCCCATGCTGTTTGCCCTCCGACATAACCATCAAACTGTTTAAAAAACTTTAGGTTTGTAATTCGATCGGCGTGTTCACCTGGTCGCCAAGGTGGCGGCATAGAAATGAGACTGACGTTACGTGTTTCTCCCATCGGGCGACGCATTTTTAACTCAAAGTCTAAATTGATTTTTTTATTTGCACGAGATGAAAATACCGCATCTCCAAAGCTTGGAATGGGGTGTACAAGCTGACATTCTAATGGTGTATTGACCACCATTTCCCATTGAGATTGCTGTGGAGTTGCAGCATAACGTTTGCCCATCAAAGCGAAGCTGCTTGTGCTAAACAACGAAAATACAACACCACTGGTAATCAGCCATTTCTTCATCTAATACTGTCTCTTAAACGGCAGTCTGTTGCCGTCAAATTGCATCAATAAAACCACTTCAACGGGCATGCAAAAATCTCGCCAATATCGGAATATCTGTCACTCTGCCATTAATGTGAGCCATAGTGTTCCAATCACCTTAACCGCCACTTAGCGTTTTACTTCCTCATGTTTTATCGGTTTACATGATGCAAAGTATGGCGAATAAACGTCTACATAATATGCAATACAAACTTATTGATTGGATGCAAAATAGAATTCCGGTTTTCTCTTAAATTGCGGTTTTTCTCATCGGTATAATCTGCAATAATGTAGCCTTCGTCACACAAAAATAAGCCAACATGACACTAGAAAATGAAGCTCTAACCTTGAAAAAACGCTTTCGTGGTTATTTCCCTGTGGTAGTAGACGTTGAGACCGCTGGTTTCAATGCTCAAACTGATGCACTTTTAGAAATCTGTGCCGTTACGTTGAAAATGGACGAACATGGCGTGTTGCATCGGGCCTCCACCATTCATTTTCATGTGGAACCATTTGAAGGCGCTAACTTAGAAAAAGAAGCGCTTGAATTCAATGGTATTCGTGACCCTTTCAGCCCTCTTCGAGGTGCTGTTTCTGAGCAAGAGGCGCTAAAGGAAATTTATAAGCTTATTCGCAAAGAACAAAAAGCCGCAGATTGCTCACGTGCAATTATGGTTGCTCATAACGCAGCATTCGACTTGGGTTTTGTAAATGCAGCAAATGAACGCTGTAAACTAAAAAGAGTCCCTTTTCATCCCTTTGCTACTTTTGATACCGCAACATTAAGTGGCCTTGCTTATGGCCAAACAGTTCTCGCTAAAGCATGCAAAACAGCCGGGATGGAATTTGATAACCGTGAAGCACACTCTGCGCTTTACGATACACAAAAAACAGCAGAATTATTCTGCGGTATTGTCAACAAGTGGAAGGCCCTCGGCGGTTGGCCGCTTGTCGACGAAGAATAATAAGTAAACACAACATATTAGGAAAAGTATGAATCCTGTCGTTATATCAGTGTGCGTCATGCTCGTGTTAGCATTGATGCGCGTAAACGTGGTGGTTGCCCTCACGTTTAGTGCCATCGTAGGCGGCCTAGTCGCAGGCATGAGCCTTGGGGATACGGTTGCCGCATTTGAAAGTGGTCTAGGTGGCGGTGCAACTATTGCGCTAAGCTACGCCATGTTAGGTACTTTCGCTGTTGCCATCTCGAAATCAGGCATCACGGATCTACTGGCCAAAAGTGTTATCAAGCGCTTAAATGGTAAAGAAAACTCGGCGTCAACTACCGGGTTAAAGTACGCGGTGTTAGTCGCGCTCGTTCTTGTCACTATGTCATCTCAGAACGTAATTCCGGTCCATATCGCCTTTATTCCAATTTTGATTCCACCTCTTTTGGGCGTATTTGCGAAACTTAAGCTCGATCGACGTTTGGTCGCGTGTGTTCTTACCTTCGGTTTGATCACACCTTACATGATCTTGCCTGTTGGTTTCGGCGGTATTTTCTTAAACAACATTCTGTTAAAGAACCTACATGACAACGGTTTGGAAAACGTGGTTGCAAGCCAAGTCCCAACCGCCATGTTACTGCCTGGTGCAGGTATGCTGTTTGGTCTATTACTGGCTATCTTTGTTAGCTATCGTAAACCGCGTGTCTACAAAGAAACTGAGTTGACTGTCGTTGACGAAACCGATCACGTCATTAATAAAAAGCACATCTTAGTTGCGGCACTTGGTATTGTCGCTGCTTTGGGTGTTCAGCTTTACACGGGTTCAATGATTATCGGTGCTCTAGCTGGCTTTATGGTATTCACTTTCGGCGGCGTTATTGCATGGAAAGAGACGCACGACGTATTCACTAAAGGTGTACACATGATGGCAATGATTGGCTTCATCATGATTGCAGCGGCAGGTTTTGCAGCAGTAATGAAGCAAACTGGCGGTGTTGAAACACTAGTACAATCGCTATCAACCAGCATCGGTGACAATAAGCCTCTAGCTGCACTACTGATGCTGATCGTTGGCCTATTAGTAACAATGGGCATTGGTTCATCGTTCTCTACGATTCCAATCCTTGCAACTATCTATGTTCCTCTTGCGCTAGCATTCGGTTTCTCGCCGATGGCAACGATTGCACTGGTAGGTACTGCAGCGGCGTTAGGTGATGCAGGCTCTCCAGCTTCTGACTCTACATTAGGCCCTACATCTGGTCTAAATGCCGACGGTCAACATGAGCACATTTGGGAAACAGTCGTTCCAACCTTTATCCATTACAATATCCCTCTAATCATCTTTGGTTGGATTGCAGCAATGGTGCTTTAATACTATTGTTTGGATGGATATACATTAGTTACGAAAAAGCCGCTCAATGAGCGGCTTTTTGTTATTCATAACTGTGGTTATTGCGCTGGCATATTGTCAATAATACGCTCACGAATCAGCTTCAAGGTTGGCTCTGTCGACAGGTAATCGATGGCAATCGGAAAATAAGCGTCGTTAATTTTAAGAACCAAGCTAGGGTAAGAGCTCACACCTAGGCTCTTTGCAAGGCTCAATTGATCTTCGAACACACCTTCTAAGAAAGAGCCATCCATGTCATTCTTGAATTGCTGAACATTCAAGCCAATTTCTCTCGCTAGTTGCAAGTGAGTGGCTTCTTCATGAGGAGGCATCGCACGTAAGTAATACGCATGCTGAATCGCTTCTAGCATCTGCTCATAAGAGTCTTGAAAGCCTGCTGCAATAACCGCACGACAAGATTGGTAAGTGCTTCTAACTGGCGTACAAAGCTTCCAGAAATCGTAGTTAAACTTAGTGCCTAACTGGCGCTCAATCTGCTTCCAAATACCTTCGAGTTTTTGTTGCATCTCGGGCGGCATCGGTAAATTAGTATCTGGCGCAAGACCACCAACCACATACTCAAACTGAATCACACCTGGCAGTTGCTGTTTTAGTTTATCCAGCGTTGGTTTGTAACCCCAACACCAACTGCACATTGGGTCATGCACGTAGTAAAGCTTTATATCCACTTTAATAATTAAACCTTTAAAATCATTTATTTAAATCAAACAAAAACATTAAGTGGCGATTAAGTGGCGACACATTTAAATCTAATTGCTTGGTTTAGACTTCGAAGTTAACGAACTGTCCGGCAAAGAAGTAGGCTTTGGCTCTTCTCATGCACTTCACACGAAAACAGAGATTTCTTACCGTTAACTTCAAAGTCATTTCAAAATCTCAGAGTAATTATACAGTCTCATAAATTGAAAAACTTATTTATCTTGGCAATTCGCCTTCAAGCCAATCTATGCAAGGCTTCGTAAGCTTCACAATTGATCGTCTCTTTCCTCTTTTGATCGTCTTTATTTATGACGAAAAACACACTCACCCCAACATTTTCAAACACTTACCAATCACCACCTGATCCTTCCAGATCATTAAAATTGCAATTACCTGAAAATCTTTTCAACTTTTGAAATTTCTAAAATGGCTCTAGAAGCGATTCTTAGAGGTCTTGGGGACTCTCGAACCCCGTTATGGCTAAGGCTTCGCTGATATCTACCGTGTTACGTAGACAGCTGAATTTCGATATTTAAGAATTGCGAAAAGACCAGATAGAAAACGTCGCAGGTGGGGAGGAGGAGTGCGGATTACGTGAGAGAAGTCTTCACTTATGTATGACTGTCAATAGAATGAAGGCTCATAATTCTAACGGATCATTATTACTTGACAACAGCTACTTATGACTCATAAGATAAGAAAAATGAATCATAAGACACTTAAATGGTAACATAATGACTAAAGATGAACGTGGTGACCACAATATCGTACGCGGACAGCGAGAGTACGTAAATTTTGCATCCAATTTGCTTCATTACAGAAAAAAGCACTCATTAACGCAACAGGAATTAGCAGAAAAAGCTCAGGTGAGTCAGCGTCAAATTTCTTTATATGAGTCGGGGAAGTCAATCCCCAACGGAGAAACGGCAGAAAAATTGGCAAATGCGCTAACCGTAGATGTAGAACAACTGTTTTTTAGACGCTCTAAGGACACACACGATTACCTAAAGGAGAAAAAACATAGAGCATTTGCCAATAGACCATTAAGGAAAGTGGAGGCTGCTGTTTTAGATTGGGCAGACATACACTCTGTAAATTACAAAAAGAAAAAAGAGACCGAAGAAACAGTTATCGCTTACGCAAAAAACATAGCCAAAGTGTGCGCATATCGAAATCATAAAATATATGCTCCCAGTGCAGGCTATGACATAGCTACCGTAATCGTTGTAGAGCATGGAAATTCAGAGCTAAATCATGGCTCAGAAGTTGTCTTCAAATACAGAGACAGTAGAGAAGTTGGGATCAGAAAAGTGTTCATTGAAGAAGGAGTTCCGGATAGTCCATTTTTATGCGCTCTTGATGAGAATAGCCCTATCCCACCAATTTGTTATGACGAGCTAAACATACAAATAGTGGGAAAAGTAATACAGACTATTAACTACAAACCATAAACAGCTTAGATAACTTGATAGGTACCTGAAGAACTCCCCTTACTTACAGGTACCTCTGCATTACTTGTCATCTCATCCACGACAGCATTGGCGATCGCTTCTGCCATCTTCCCTGCCATAGCGAATTCACCATCAAGAACAAACCCTTGCGCTTTCAGTTCGTTTTCTAGCTTCTGTTTCAGTGATGCTTTGCTCAGTGCCATCTTACTTACCTGCAAATACGGTGGTTGATACGTCTACGTGAGGTTTACCAACGAACGGACAGATGGTTGCACCGGTACAAACTCCTTTGCCCCCGTTCATCTTTATCGTGTCAGCATCCTCGGTGATATTGTTGGCGGTGGTTGCCTTGTTCCCTTTGACGGTTTCCGTATGGTCACCATCAATTTCAGCAATGCGGTTTTCGAGCACTTTGATGCGTTGGGTAAGGCATTCCAGCCGATCTTCTTTATCTGTCTTCCGTTCAAAGTTTCCATCTTGATCTACTAGGTGGTAAACGCCTTGGCGTTGTTGGTACCGGCTTTCCCCTTCTTTGATACCTGGTAACTTAAAGCCAAGCGGAAGCACACAGCGAATAAAAGGTTTGTCCGGTTGGCCGAACATAAAGCCGATTTCTACAATGCTTCCGATTGCCGGTGGCTCAAGTCTGCCGGCGTATTCACCCACCCCTGGTATTGGAAGTGGTACCGCCTGAAGTGGTGATTTGTCTTTGAACTCCACGCCCTTTTCATCAAGCAGCTGAACGTCCACCGCATAATGCGGGTAAAAGCGATCAGACATGTCGCCCTCTTCTGGCAGCTCAGGTAGCGCAACCACCTTACCCCATCGTGGCAAATGCCAGCGTCCGGTCAGTTCTGGAAACAGTCGAAAGATGATCCGCTTAATTGCATTTACGTCCATGTCAGCTTCACCTCTGTTCCTTGGAAATCAACGCCCACCAAGCGCAGGCCATTTACAATCGCACCCGGTCTTAACTTAGGGCTCGCGGGTATTTTCACGGACTTGGCCGCAGTGTGTCCCGTCATTAGGCTATCAGGAATAGTCACCGGCTTATCTGCCCAGTAAGAGTCTTTCCAAGTGCCCACATAGATTTGGCCGTTACCCTGCTGTTGCCAAAACAGGTCTTCAATACCGAAGGCTTGAGACAGCTCGTCCATCACTCGATAGCCATTACCATCACTGTAAAAGCAAGGGATTGATGTTTTACTGTAGGCCGCTTCTGGTACCACAAACTGCAGTCCGGTTTTGTTGGTCACATCGCTGAGTAATTGCATTAACGTTGGGTGGCGAAGCGTGATATCGAGCGGCTTAAACAACAATGCCGCCAACTCGCGACAAAACAGTTCTGACCACCCTTTTTCTGATGCTTGAACCCGTTCGATGTAACCAAGAAATACCCGCGAGATGCTGTCACCCCACCCGATGTCAACCGCAATGATGGTATTTACCTTTGGAGAACCTTCAACGGAAATCGAGCAGCGACCAGGTGTATTAACATCAAAAAGAATGCGATGATTCTTTGCTTTAATCTTTTGACTACCAAGATAGGCTCGACACACAAATTTGTGGTTTGGCTCCATTACCTCCCCCTATGACAATATTTCGTCTAGTGATTTGAGAAACTTCATGATGCCTGTGAGTTCGACACTGGTATCCGGCGGAACGTCTTCACTTTGACCCGTTTCAACCGGAGTGGTTACCCCTTGCACCTGCTGCTGTGTTGCTGGCTTATCTTCCTGACGCTGTTCAACACGCTCAGGGACAGACAAGTGCTCGACTAACTCAAAAGCCACGTTCCATTGTCGGTTGCTCTCTTGCTCATCGGCTCGAATAGTGCCTTGGAACTTCACCTGGCGAATCTTGAGTGCCGCAGCCGTGTTGTTGCTGATGCGGTAAATCTGGCGGGCACTGTTATCTTGCCCGCCTGCCAAGGTGAAAAGGTTGCTTAGGGTTTCACTCTTATTGAATGGGATCACGCCACTTACGGACAACACTTTGCCTTTGTTGCCCGTTTCAGCTTGGTCAGTCGATGAGGACTGGCCGGACATATCTTGTCCGGCGAGCTGTTGGCGAACGCTAATGCGCAGGTTCTTGAGTGAGATTTGAGTGCCGTTTAGGGTTAGCATCTTTAGTCCACTTCCTAGGCAACTGGCTCGAAACGGCTATCTGAAAGATACCCATTAAACATCATGGAAGGCGTAACACTACCTGTTATCACCACATCTTTTTCAACTAGCACTCCTTGAGAGCTGCGTAAATAACTCGCGGTGTATCCTGCATCCGTTTTTAAAATGCTACACCCTCTGAGATGATGCGGACCAAACTCTGGCTTTCCGGTACTATCAACGGGTAATGGCATGATTTGGCAATTGTGAAACCAAGCGATACCGTCTGAAGCAAATGAGCCGGAATATTGATCATAAGCCACACATGATCCACCGTGAACTTCCAAGTAATGGGATACCGTAATTTCAACATCAAACATGGTGCACTGGCTAATCAAAATACGAAGCTTGATTCTATCCGCACCAATGTTTCTTTCATTAGTATTTGGAGCATATTGAACCAGCGTTTCTGCACCAGGAGAATTACCCTCGTTATACCTTGGATTACGGTTCGCATTAAAAATTCGAGAAACAGACCAAACCGCATTGTGCGCCCCATCCGCAGCATCGCCCGCTTCAGCATTCATTTTGACATACAAATCCTTAGGTCCGTTCACGGCAGATATGTAGGCATTAGGGTTTTCTTTTGAGTAGTTGACGTTGTCGATAATGACTCGCGCAGGAAGTCGAGTCCCTGTAGTAATGGCATTGTTTGAGAAATCGACACAAACAACACCAAACGCCTGATAAGTGAGATGAGAGTCCGGAGCTTCAATCACCACGTCTTTGATGATGATATTTCTTGCCCACTCGACGATATGGCTTGCTCCATAGTCGCCATCACAATGGAACTTAACTATCTGCAATCCAATATCACGCGACATGCTGGTATCCACAATCATTCTCAGACCATCAATTTCTATGGTACCTCGCCATTCACTTGCATAGTCAGGACGCAACTGAACTACATCACTAAAACCGTAATCTTTAGAATTAAGCTTGGTCGACTTTCCAAAGAACTTAGAGCAGTTCTTTAGCTTGAGGTAACCGCCTCCAGAACCAACCAATATCCCCCATTCTTTAAAATGGGTGTCTTCTGCTAAGAGGTCCCAAAGACCGAAGTGCCCATCAAATCGGTTGATTTTACAACTCTTCAACGTCACCCCATTGACGAGGTTCATACCCGCGAAACCATAACCACAATAGGCGTTCAGGTTTTCCAGATATAAGTCCACGACGCCCGTTCCGGAAAGGCCATAAGTGCCATCTGTCCCATCCAAACGAGTCGGTGCTTCTGCGTTGACGTCGATGAGACGAACGTCAGCACACATTGAATAGCTCATTGGAGCACGGATATTTTTTTGGTCTGAATTGGTTTTATCTTTGAAACCAACCAGGTGCCAAATCGTATTGTTGCGCGCTATTTCTAAGAAGATATGGCTAGGACTGCCATTTTGGTCGAGGAACCCTCCCTTAATGGTAATGTAGCACTGCTCCATATTACGATACTGAACGGTCAGTGATTCAGATTGCGTGTAATCAAATCGTAAAGGCTTATTCAACTCACCGTTTTTACCCACTCGGTTTGGCTCTCGTTTATTTTCAAACGTAGATGATGATGGGTAACGCTTGATATGAGGCGTATCAGAATCAATGAATATAAACGCGTTATGAAGAGTCGCCAGTGATGGCAACCAACTTGACGATTCGTAGAACTCACTTTTATTCAGCGGCAAAAGGAAGGTTTCCAGCGGGTTTCCTTCCGCTCGAAATAGGACGGGCATGCTCCAAGTCGCCGGGTTACCAACACTTGAATCAATGATGAATTCTGTCATTCCCCAATCCACATTCGTGTTAATAACCACTAAGTGGCTATCATCAATCAGTGCTTTCCCATCTTCATTCTGAACTGGAACCAGCTTTAGATTCGCGCAATCATGACAGTCTTTAATTTGCTGCATTACCGAAGTTTGACCGTCTAATACCGCACCAAACTGGCGATAATTCAAAGGGCTGCTGACAATTTCAAATTCCCTACCCTTCGAATCGTAGACTAACCCAATGTCGAGATGCGACTTACCCGCTTCTTCAAGCTTAACGTTCCCTGTAAATGTAAATTCTGCTGAACCTTTATCGCCTGGCGAATAGTAGCCTCTGGTGATGACATGTTCACAGTCCAAGCTTCTATCAGTGAATGACGTAAAAGTTGGTAATGACATTGTCATCATTTTCGTGCCACCAATGCCTCGCAAATCACTCACTGTTCCATCAGCCAGCACCTTGGCAATTTTGCACACGAAATGCGAGATATCTTTACCAGTCGATGAATCGATGTAATCGTCTTTCTCTTCGGCCGTGATAACGAAATCAAACAGAGTCACCTGCTCACCTGTTGGTGTACCTTCGCGGTGCGCATCGATGTAGATGAACGAGGGCTTATTGGGTACCTGAATACTTCGGTCAAATTCCATGCTCACTCGGTTACCTGATACATAACCGGCACCCGCTTTGATGTTGTATGCACTGCCTGATGGCGTCACCAAGAAACCATCTTCGATAAACCAGTCTTTGCCGTTCTGGTCGATGATGGATTGCGCCACATCACTGTCCATCTTCTTCATTCGATCAGTGGCGTTGTATTGCCAGCTGGATGCATCCACCGTGATGTTGGTGATTTCCGCGATGTCTTTGTATTCAAGTACGACCGAACGCACCAAGGTATTACCCGCAACACCTGGTTCATCTGCCGTCTTTGGTGTTAGCGCGTGATGGTCAATCGTGACTAATACGCCATATTCAGAGCAGTATGCGCCTGTCCAGTTGAACTCAAACGGACCAACATCGCTGGTCAAGGTGGTGCTGTAAATCACCGAGTCAGCAGAAAGTCGGCCGCGTTGCTCAACCTGCTCTTGATGAACAATGTCGTCAGTTGGTACCACATCATCTGGCTGTGGGAGATCTGGGCGGTTGGGAATATTCGCAAATATCATTTTGTCGATGATAAGCGGCTTTTCTTCAGCGTTGAGCTGTGCCAACAGTGCTTTACCTGCGGCAGTTAAAATTGACTTGTCAGTGGTATTTGCCATGTTTAGTAATTCCTTAACCCTTCACTGTGGCTTGGTAATATTCGCAGTCGACGTTCAGCACACTTGGAAGCATGCCAACGTTGAGCCTGGTCTTAACGTGAGACGTGGTGTATTGCGCTTCGACGTTCTTGCTTCGAGCGGCCAACGGCATTTCAACATAACTGGTGTATTGATATCGGCGGCAAGTGCGCCCGTACTGTCTAATGACGGTATCTAACAACTTAGGGACATTGGTTAGGTCACCGTCGCGGATTTTTACGCTGATCACATCCCAATCCACATTAGCCAAACGCTCATCTTGTCCAATGTGCGGATAACCCAACTTGGCAAACATATCTTCCCAGCCTGCTATCGTGCCCGCGTCACGTGCGAAGCCATAAGCGTGAGCCACACGGGTTCGAAATAACGCTTCCGGCTCTTGGCCTAGGCGTTCTATATCGCGTTGCCAGGCAAGGATATTCACCAGTGCTATTGGTGCAGTAAGTGGGTCATGCTGCTGCAATGGCATTTCGAATGCCGACCTCACATGTTCCCAGTAGTTACGCATGGCTCGGGCGAACTTAGCCAGTTCGCCACGTCCCATCCAGTAACGCAGATTAATCTCAGGAATTTTCAACGGTCACCCCCAGAGAATTAATGCGCGGTACCGTCAAGTTATTGATGATGTCGGCATTATCGAATTCGAGCGATTCAATCTCCGAAAACTGCTCATGCAGCTCTTGCCCTAATCTTGAGAAACTGAATCGAAGCACCGGACTAGTAACTGTTGGCGAGTAATCGGTGTTCTCACGGAAAGCCGCACTAATAAACTGCTCCACTTTCATTTTCAACGCATCTCGGTCTTCCATCGTTAATGAACGAAGTGGCCAAACCCGGCAGACAATATCGTGGGTTGTTTCTGGCATGGCGAGGACTTGCAGATCATCACCATGTCCGTGCTGACCTTCGACACGGATGTACTCATTCAAATCCGCCAACATTTCTGCCGATGGTTCCCCCGTATCTAAAAGGATGAACGCGTTGGCGGTACCTGGACCACGCGGAGCGTTGTGCTCAAAATAGACATTATCGTCATTGATACCTGCGCGACTGGTGAGCAGTGAACGGTAAGCTGCGTCAATGTGCCATCTTGCTACTGCGCTCCATTGGTTACGAATACGTAGGCGGAGTTCGTCATTACTCTCTTTGTCTGCCCCAGCTTCATTCAACCATTCAGCAGGGTTGGTCACTGCGCCAATGCCCGGAATGGCTGTTGGTAAAATGTGGTAATACCCTTCACCTAGGTTGTAAGCCGCGCCCTCGTTCTCTGCCTCGACTTCTGCCATCACCATGGTGTCGTTCTCAGGCATCGTGGTATCAGCAAGCACCTTCACCCGGTAAATCGTGCCGTTAATCGGTTCGGTCTGTACCCACGTATCTTTGGGGATCACCAACGCAGGGCCTTTAACCGCAGAACGTTGAAAAGCGATCATTCCTTTGGCTTTGGTTGCCCCTTTTCGGGTGAGTTTGCATTGCCACGCCAACAAGTCGAGCCATTGGTCTACAGCGGTCGCAACAAACATATTCGGCAAGACATAGCCAACCAATAAGGTATTGATGAGCCACATCGTGACTTTCACTACGGTGGCTTCAATGAGTCGCCAAAATGGAGAAAACGGCGAGTCGTTTGAGATGATGGAACCTTCTTTATCCATCTCCTCTTTGAGTACTTTCTTCCACCCTGCTTCATCGGTTGGGATACCGGATTGCTTCACCAGTTCGGAATAATCCGGTTTTGGAATATCAGTCATTAACGCTCTCCGTTATTCACTATCTCTAATTTCAACTCGCCAAAGTCCATGGTGTCGGCAAACACGTAAATCGTGCCCTCAGTCGGTTCATCCAAACGCACGGTACCCGGTACCAATCGAACATCTTCTTCAACCAGCAATTCCAGCTTGGTGCGGATATCGGCTTTCTTGGATGGGCTTCGCTCAGCGATTAAATCCACCGCTAAGTTACTCTCGATGATGGCGTGTTTGATGTCTTGGGCAATAACCGCTCGGTCTTGAATCAAGATTGGGTTGCGGCCTGCATCGAGCACCACATCCCCGTTCTCAATCAAAATGTCTTGGTATTTGTAATCCGCCATTAGCCTGCCGCCATTTCTATTTCACTCGCCATGTCTTGCGGGCTGTTCATGTAGGTTGGATAAATCGCCACACCACCGTAGTTCGTCGAACTGGTTTGATAGCTGGCAATGTTCTTGGCTGCGCCCCCAGGTTGAATTTGTGCACGAGGCGTAGCGCTTTGAACGGACTTCGATTTCACTTGAGTCGCTTCATCATCACCGCCCAAACCTGGTATCCAATCAATGAGTCCTTTCACGGAATCCCAAATTCCCGCTAGGCTCTGAGAAATCCAATTGAACACTCCGGAAAAAACGTCCTTAATTGAGTTGGCCATATCACCGATAAAGGCAAATCCACTAGTGTCGGTAAAGCCGCTCATGACCCATTGCCAACCTGCCTTGATGAACTCAAACATGGCTCTGAATGGAAGTGTGATTAAAGTGATTGCCCCTTCTAGTACTTGGAACCAGGTTGTGTCACCCAACGAGGCTTTCAGATCATCCCAGTAGAAGATCAGCGCACCCACTGCGGCGATTGCGGCAACGAGAGCACCAGTAATGAATCCTATTGGGTTCGCCATCATTGCGATGTTTACCGCTAGCATTGCAACGCGAAGCGCTGCCATTCCTTTGGTTAGTAAAAAGTTCACCCCTGTAAACATCTTCATGGTGAGCATATAAGTCGCCATGACTTGTTTACCGACACCCATCATTAAGGTAAAAACACCACCTGCTGCTGCTGCACCTAAAATCGCCATGGCAGCAAAACCAATGTACTTGGTCAGGTTCGGGAACATCTCTGTCCATTCGATGATTTCTATCGCACCATCAGCCAAGCTTGAAATCACAGGCAAGAGAGAAGGCAACAACGCGGCACCAAAAGCAGTGCGAACTGCAAACACGCCTTGTTCGAGTCGTTCCCATTGGTCGGTCATCGCTCCGGCCATGTTAATTGCCGTATTTAAGTTACTAGCATCATTTAGGTCTTTGACGCTGGATTGCAGCTCATTCGTTTTGCCTATCAAGTCAGTGATAAGCAGCACGGCTTCATCCGAGCCGAAAGCTTGCTTAATCTGATCAATTTCCAGTGAATCTAACTCACCGAATTGGTTGCGTAGTTTCGACATAATGTCGAACATGGGCAGCATTTTTCCGTTACTGTCAGTAAACGACATACCAAGCTTGTCTTGTGCTTTGACAACACCATTCATAAAAGCTTTGTAACGAGTCCCCGCTTCACTACCAGTCATAGAGCCTTGTAGTAGGCCAAGCACGGCCATTTGCTCTTGAATGGCTACGCCGTGAGTTTTACCTAATGCGCCAACACCTTTAAACGCATCCGACATGCCTTGACCCGTGGTTTTGAACCTCTCGACAGATTTTGCGGTCATACCTGCAACTTGTTCAGCCCAGTTGTCTTTACCAATCCGATCGGCTTGGTCTTTAAAAACCGAGTACATGGTGCCCATGTAGTTGGTAATGGTGGCTGTATCTGCTTTAGTCGCAGCGGCTAAAATAGCCGAGCTTCTTGTGACACCCGCCAGTTCATCACCTGTCATATCTCCCATAGCAGATTTGATATCATACGAAGCCGCCACAAATTCAGTGGCCGACTTACCATATTCAACCGAAAACTTCATTGCGGTTTGGGTAAGGGTTTTTAGTTGGTCATCGGCAACACCAAGTGATTTCACTTCACCTAATGCCCTGTCCATCTCAATTGCTGGCATCAAGGCTTGTTGCAATGCAAAGCCAGCACCCACCATGCCTGCCGCGCCAGCCATCATGGTATGAGTACCCTGACGGTAGGTATTGGTGACATCATGCAAATTGCGTTGAATATTGCCCAGAGGTTTAGAAATCTGGTCAATCAATCCAACTTGAAATCTGAGTGCTTCTGGTAACATCGTGTTCCTTATCAGCTAAACGCCCTGGCAACCCCATTGGCGGTGGCAGCTTGCATGTTTTCCCAATACTGACGCTCTAACCAAATTGCCCTTGCAAGGTTCTCTTCGCTGTCTGTCTCACCCGGCAACCACTTACGGCGCCAGGTAAGCATTTGTTCGAGCTCGTTGGAGTCCATAGCCCGAACAAGGGCATCTATTTTTTTACTTTGATCTGTAGCTTCGGCGTGTATTCCTTGAGAACTTCACCCACAACCTGAATCGCTGCTCCTGGGTTATCGTTCGTCAATTCACGGAAGGCTTCTTTGCTTTCTTCTGTAACGGTGTTCATCAGAAAGTTATGCGCAGAGTTTACGATTTCACCCTGTGCCAAGGCGTTCATGTAGTCGTTGTAATCTGCTTCTGTTGGGACGAACGTGATATCTGCGTCACCAACCGTTAGTACAATTTGCTTGCTCATGCTACATCTCTCTCTTTATCTAGCTTGGTTTCCAAACGGTCGAACCGTCCGTTAATTGAATCTTTCAAATCATCTACGGCTTCCCGTAGTTCGTGCTTGGTGGCGTACTTTTCAGCGACATCACCACGCAGTCGCTCAGTGGCTAGCTCATTGGCATGGATACGACGATCATGATCTCGGGCGGTGTTCTGCCCTTTATCCGTTCTGCCGAAAACCACATTGATGATGGCGATAAGCAGCGCTATCGTTGCCACAATCGCCGATATCCATGATGAATCCATCGCTATTCCTTCTGTGGCACTTCTTTTAAGCGTTTGCCTTGTAAAGCGTTGATGATGTCATCCACGGTTTCTTGCAGAACATCGTTTGTGCTCAGGCCTTTCAAGGTTTCCAAGCCCCATACCACAAGACGTGTGGCGAAGCGTTCAAGGATGATTGACCAACTGATTTGAAAGAACAGACCTTTCAGTACTTCCAACAATGTCTTGCCAACGATTCCAGTTATGAAACTCATGCTGCTTCTCCGATTAGCGATTGATATGCTTGCAGGTAATCTTCTGCGGTTGCTTTCCCTGCGCTCGTGTTCCAGTACTTCTTCGCGTACCGAGCCAAGCCTTCTAGGTCATCGGCTTCAGGCAAGGCTTCCGGGAACCGAATTAAATTGAGTCGTGCGGTTGCCACTGCGAACTCGGGTGAAATCACCATGTAACGAGGGTCTAAGTGCTCAACGGGGCAAAACATCGACAATGCATCCAACAAGTGAGGGCGGCTGTTACCTAACCACTCGACAAGCCAGTTGAAGGTGGCTGGCTCCATTTGGGTAAAGCCCAATGCAGGACCACGCACTTGTTTTGAGTAAGTAAACTTTCCAGACTCATGGGCAATAATCATCAGGATCAGATTAATGGCCGCTTGAGTGTTCATTGTGCCTTTACCACCGGATGCCATGTCTAAGTGGTCAAGGACTGGCTTCATGATTTTCTCAACAAAGAGCTTTGCTAAATTCATCGGGTCATTCGCTCCAATTCGCTTTGACACTGGGTGCAGTAGATGCAACCTGGTACTTTTTGGCGGCGTTTTTCTGGGATTGGGTCGCCACATTCGCCGCATTCATGTGCGCTTTCCCGTTTTTCAATTTGCTTAGCCCTTGCCAGTTGGTTGGCAAGCGCCACTTCTGTGAATTGGGTTTCAATACCGCAGGCATGGTCGATAACATCTGCCATCATGCCTCCTTGTTATTGAACCAAGTCTTCGGTTTCATCCGGACGTAGGTACGGCACACCGTTGATGCTGACAAAGTCTGGGCTTGTCACCTCGAATGGCAGCTTGTGAACTAATGCACTACCGCCATTCGAATCGGCATCAAGTAGGTCAGAGATTTTGATACGACATCCGAAGGCTTCAATTTTGAGCTCATCTTTATCAATCTTGCCGTAGAACAGCGCATCAAAATCAGGCATTCCTCGCCAAGAGCCGGCTTGTTTCGCTGCTTTGCTTAGTAGGTTAAATTGCTGCGTGGTCAGCTCCATCTCACCGCTAGCCTCAACATCTCCGTCGACGTAACCATCTGGCACACCAGAGGTTTTATTGACGGCGGAATTATCGGTGATGGATAACGAGACTTTTTGTGCTTTGAGCTTGTAGTCACCCAAAGAGAAATGCATGTTCTTGCCAGAAATTCTCATGGATTACGCCTCCAAATCTGCAGGGTTAGTAAGATCAAGCGCGATGTTGACCACGATGTATTTCGGGCAGTTATGAGGACGAACCATCAAACCTATCGACACTTTGGTTTTGGTTACCCACTGAATGGTGACGTCACCATCTTCTGGCGGCATGATTTCACCAGGGAAGGTAATGCCGCCAACTTCTGTCGTTTTCGACATATCACGCATATCTTTGCGAAAGTAAGTGCGGTTCAGCTCAATGCTTGCAGGCGTTGAGTTAAGAATGCGGTCGGCAATACGTCGAATCGCTTTGATACGCACACGGCGGTTAAGCTTGTGCACCGGGCGAACGTATTCGAGGTACTGATAATCACCGCCTTTGGCTTCCAATGTGGTTGCGTCCGACCAGTACACCCCTTCTAAATCGGCGTACCATTGCGGCAGTGAGTAACGTGCGTCGGCTAGCGTTGCGATGGTGCTCATCTCTAATGCTTTGCCTGCGCTGTCCGTTGGCATGTCACCCAAGCTCAATACTGAGCCTGTTGCGACACGCATTGGGCTGTCTGCTACCGTGACGTTTCGATCACATAAACGACCAGCCAGTACACCCACGTTATTGCCGTTAAGCTGAGGAACGGGCGTCACGAGGTTTGCAGAAACATCTTTCACCAGGTCAAGCATGGCGGTTTCGTACTCTGCCCACGTTTGGCCTGTATCAGAGGTTGAATCAATGCCCGCACAAGCGGCGAGGAAGAACACCCAACGACCAAGTTTGCTGGTCAGCTCGGTTGCTTTCGACTGCATGTCATCAAACTGAGTTTTGACCGTGACTGGGTCACAAATGGCAATGCCTTCGAATGAGTCAGTCCGGTTCGCCAGATCAACAGCGTCTTGCCACGTATCGTCTGCACCTAAGCCGACAATCGCACCCGTCCAGTTTTGTTTGCCGTTAAGTTGGGCGGCTTTCACGTTCAGACCAAGCGCATCATCGGCAACAACTTCGTCAAGGTTGGTCATGTTATTAATGCGGGTCACTTTGCCTTGCAGTTCTGCCTTGTCAGTACGCCCGATGAAAAGCACGTGACGTTCTATCTCAGGGATACCGCCTTGTGCCAAATTGAGATTGTTAACCTCTACCTTTCCGGTTGCCATTGGTTATTTCCTCTGTTTTGCCTGCTCAAATATCTTGATGAGCTGGCGGTTCACTTCACGTTCTTTACTACCGAGAATCTGACGCTCTGCTAATGGAATATCCCAACTGGTGATATTTGGCTGATTAGAGAGTTCTCGAATAAGCTGTCCTGCTTGTCCGTGGGTGATGGTTGCCATCAACTCACGTAAACTGGGTTTCTTTCGTCCTTTACCGCTTTTTCTCGGTACCGTGTAACCCAGTTCTCTTAGCTTTCTCGCTTGCCCTTTGGTACAAGGTGCTGAGTAATCTGGTTTACCCCATCGCTTTTGCATTTGGCGCTTGGTCATTTTTTGCTTTTGACCAAGGTGGTGCCTTGCTGCGATTTTTGCGGTTAACTTGTTACTCCAAGTCAAATCAAGCTGGTTAGCGTTTCTCACATAAGGCGTTAAGCCCTTTGCCATCCGCTTTAAAACCTTGCCTTTCTTCTTTCCTTTCTTTGGTTGCAGAGCGCGTCCGTTAACGTCTTTTTGGGAGCGAATGCGCTTTCTGGTATTGGTCGTTTCCCAACGGCCAAGGGTTTTCAGTATCCAGACTCGCTTTTTAGGTGGCAGAGCCAGCATGGCCAGCTTTTCCTGCATGTTGAGCACATCGCGCTCATTGACCTTAATTTGTGGCTTCATTCACCAACTCCGCTTCTTCTGCGGTGTAGATTTCAACGGCCTGTACTCGGTAGGTTTCCCCTCGCCAAGTGATCATTCCCGCAGGGTCAGGGATCAGCTCAATCGGCTCCATCATTTCCAGTTCAATGGCAACATCGGCTACTTCACTGCTGATCACATCAACCGAAAGGTCTGGGTCACCTAACTCATCTTCATTACGCGTGGTGTCGTAATCGCTCAGCCAACAGGCAACCAAAGCAAGTAAGCAGCGAGGGTCCAAAAGTCGGTGTGGAAACTCTTCAATACTGACCACTGCGTTGTACTTCCAGTAACACGCGATATAACCGCCGTTCCCTCTGTCTTCACCGTTTGGCACAATGGAGCCGTTTTCCTGCCAGGCATCGATTTTGTTATCGAGCACATTGGAGTTCAGGTGACTGACGATGTAATCCGTCAGGTGCTCAAGCTTGGTTTTGTTGTAAGTGGTTTCGCTCATATCGAGTCAATCCCATTCGCACTGCGACCAAGGAGTGCGCGCACATCTTTGTTACTCTGGGCGAGAAAACGTGCCTCTTGTTCCGGTTCATCCGTTGCCACGCTTTCACCTTCTTTTCGGCGGTCTTGAGTCGCAAACTCTTTCAGCAGCTCGGCGTGAGCCCGACCATAAACCGCACGTTTGTAGAGCATGATTTTCGGATTGCTCAGCACTGGTTTTTCGCCACCGACAATCAGGCTTTCTAATCGTTCTTGAATATTCAGCGCGGCAATGGTCACCGCGTAGTTCAAAGAGTCGTTATCAAACGTATGGGGAACACGGCGTAAACTGCGAAATTCAGCCGTAGATAAATCCGGCCATCCTTCACCTGGTATAGCGATATCGACTGCGCTGTTAACATTTCCGCCAAAGCTCATAACGGTCCCTTGATTAGTTAAATTAGGGCGCCTCTAGCCACTGGGTCGACGGTATCGAGTTAGCCGGTTAGCTTCTCTTACCTCACCAGCCGAGGCGCGGTGGCGTAGGAGTCTTTACAGATTCTTGCCTTCGTTAATGGCGCGAATACGGGCTTCAATCTTCTTAATTTGGGTACCCACCCCCACTTTGCTGTTCTTATCGTGCGCGTGTTGAAGCAGAGCCAAGGCTTTTTCTAGCGTTTCTACGTTGCCAACCGCTGTGGCTTGCGGCTGGCCTTCTTCATTTCGGATTAGGTATAAACCCGCGAACTTGTACCACTTGGCGTGAACCTTCTCGTGCAAGCGCCACTCTTTCTCGACCTTGTCGAACACCTGGGAGAAATAAGGCTCAATGGAATGACCACGTTCGGATTCTTTCTCCGCCCATGCCAACACTTCGTCAGCACAGAACGTCGGCCAGTCACGGCGGAAGTTTTCTGGCGTAGGCAAATCTAGCTCAATGGCTTTCATGCACCACTCAATCGCGGCATCCAGCTCTTTAATGTCGAATAGCCAAACCACCATGTTGGTAAAAATTGGGTTTTCGAACGCTTCGCCACTTTCTAAGTAGGCCTGAACATACGGCTTGTATTTCGGTACCAGCACTTCACGCTTGTGCTTAATTCGATCAGCGATGGCGTTAAATGAGCGCAAATACTTTCGGTCTTCTTCAAACTCAATCAGCTTGATGTGCAGGCTGTCGGTATCTGCACCGGAAACGACTTCCGGTGCAGACTGGTTAGCTTGCTGTTCAATGAGCTTTCGACGCTGTTTTGCTAATGGGCTAACCATAAATCACCCCACCTATACCGCTGGTTCAACAACGGTCACCGCTTCAATCGCAGCGAACTTGTTCAGGTTGCCGATGGCGTAACCTTCCATACGGATATGGTTTTGTTTGAAGCGAAGCGTATCTTCATCGTTCTTTTGCTTACGCCACTGCGTACCTTCCTGCGTGAGTACTTGCAGGTTTTTGGTGTTGGTTACCCAAACCTGATCGGCTGGGAAGAACGGCGCTTGATAGGCTTTCTTACCTGCAATGGTTTTTGCCAGTTGTTGAGCAGCTTTGTGCTCGGTAGGCGTGTTTGCCGCTTCCAGTAAACGGTGCTGCTCTGCTGCGACCAGGTTTGAACCGACGAGAACCACAAGATCAGGGTCTTGGCGGTGCTCTGGCGCAATCGTGGTATTGATCAGGTCTTGAACTAACGAATCTAGGTTTTTGTATGAGTCCGTGGCTGCACCTGTTGGGTCGAGTTGGGCAGAAGCCAGGACTTGGCTCGCTTTCTTCTCTTTCGCGATAGTCAGCCAACCTTTGTTGACATCCTGACCAAGTGGATTTGCGACTGGGTCTGTTACCGTTGCAGCCGATGTACCATTGAAACCAACACGTAGAATATCGAGAGCAAAACGGCGTGAGATGGCATTTTGCATCATCTTCAACCATTCATTTTTAGAGCCTGAGTTCGCCCATTGCGTCATGGTTTCCCAAAGAATGTGCGCACCAGAATCAGTTTTAACCAACTCGTAGGTGTTACCACTTTGGCCTACTTCTACGCTAAAGCGCTCATTGTTGCCGCGGCCTGTTGATAGACCATCGTTACCAACATCAACAACCTGACCTTTGATTTGCTGTACAGGCAGCATCGCGATCATGCCCAAGAAGGCATCTGACTGCATAATTGCCTGACGCAGCTTAGTTTCCATTGGCGGCGTAAGGTTAAACATGGTTTGACCTGCTGACGCGCCTGCACTTGTCAACATTGTTGAAGAGAACTCTTGCAGGTATTGAGTTGAAATTGCGTTCAGCATTAAAACATCTCCTTAGCTGAGAATTTATCGTCAGCGCCAGAACCATCTGGTTCTTGACCCGGAACTTCTTTTGAAAGTTCAGCGAATTGGTTTTCGAGACCGTTCACTTTCTCGATTAACGGTTTTAGTTTTTCGTCCAGAGTGGCAGAGAACAGATCAACGCTTGTTCCCTTCTCTTCTGGCTCTGGCGTTTCTGTTTCGTCTTGCAAGTTGAACTCTTCTTTCAGTTCTTGCTTGAACTCGCCTTTGAATGCAGAAAACTGCTCTTGCAGTGCTGCTTTAAGTTGATCTTCGGTCACGTCGGTGTCCTCTACTTTTGATGGAGTTTCTGGCCCTTCATCGCCAGAAGAGAAAAATTCATTGAATGCCGCGAAAAAGCGGTCTTTGCGCGTGAAACACTCAGAAAAATCGACTTCTTCCAATGCGCTGCACTCTAATTCGGTGGTTTCACCTGATTTGCGAGAGAATTGAAGGAGCGAGGTACCTGTGGAGGCTGGGGAGTCAGTCGCAGCTAGGCCCATTAAATAGCAACGCCCTTCGCCCTTGTAATCGGGATTTGGTTCGATGGATGTAAACAGCTTTTGCTTTTTGCGGTTAGCTTCCAGCAAGTATTCGTTTGGCTCCAGCTTCGCGAACAGACGTAATTTGCCGCCTTCCTCTTCCGCTTTAAGCTCAACAACATTGCCCCAGTTTTCACCGTAACCATAAAATCGACGGTGTTCTGGCCAGATTAGTGCGGTGTACTCTTTTGGGTCATAGCTTGCCGCCATTTGCTCAATCCAATCACGGGTAATTTTGCGCCCGTCTACGGTTGGCCCCTCAGTAGCAATGATTTTCCAGTCACTAATCTTTGGCATTTTGGTACTCAAACTTGTCATTCACATATCGGTGTGAGCAAACAATACGCCTTTGAATAACGGCTTTCAGCCACTTCAATTCCTACCAATTCGGATTTTGCCAAAACTAGAATTTTCAGGAATTTATCTAGGTCATCTGCAAGTTTTCGGCGCGTATGATGCAGCTATGGCATATTCAGATGAAATAAGAGAAGCCGCGAAAAAGCTTTATTTACGCGGTGTTCCTCCGAAAGAAATTGCAGCGCAACTGAACCTTAATAGTGAGCGCATCATTTATACCTGGGCGGAGAAATTCGGCTGGGCTTTGTTGCTTAATGAACTTTCTGTTGAGGAAATGATTAATCGTCGTTTGGCGGTGTTGATAGATAAGGATGAGAAAACCGATCAGCAGCTCAAGGAAATGGACAAGCTTATCGATCACCACGTTAAGCTGTTAAAAGCTCACGCTGATGCAAAAGCCAAAGTAGAGCGGCACCTTTCGCAAGGCAGTTCACCAAAGAGTGATGGTGACTCATCAAAACAAAGCAGCAGTAATGGCAACCGTAAAAAAAACCGTAAGAAAAACAGCATTGAGCACCTGACAGAAGATGACTTTAAAGGCTGGCACGAATCTCTGTTCAAATACCAGCACACGATGCGTAACAACATCAAACAGCGTATTCGTAATATTCTGAAGTCTCGCCAGATAGGCGCTACCTACTATTTCAGTGGTGAAGCCTTAGAAGATGCGATTCTGACTGGTGACAACCAAATTTTTCTTTCTGCATCACGCGCACAGGCTGAAGTTTTCCGCAGCTACATCATTGCGATTGGTAAAGAGTTCTTAGACATTGAGTTAACCGGCAACCCTATTATTCTCTCCAACGGTGCCGAACTGCGCTTTTTGTCCACCAACAGCAAAACAGCACAGAGTTATCACGGCCACGTTTATGTCGATGAATATTTCTGGATACCTAAGTTCGATGAGCTGAACAAACTTGCTTCGGCAATGGCAACGCATAAGAAGTGGCGCAAAACCTACTTTTCTACGCCATCGTCTAAGATGCACCAGGCTTATCCGTTCTGGACTGGTGACCAGTGGCGGAAAGGTAAAGACTCACGCGCCCACGTCGAATTCCCGACCTTTGATGAATTCCGAGACGGCGGGCGACTCTGCCCCGACAAACAGTGGCGTTATGCTGTCACCATTGAAGATGCGGCAAACGGTGGTTGTGACCTGTTTGACATTGAAGAACTGCGCGAAGAATACAGTGATGATGACTTCAAAAACCTGTTTATGTGTGTGTTTGTCGACGGTTCGCTGTCTGTCTTCAAATTCTCTGACCTCGAAAAAGGCATGGTGGATGCCGCCCACTGGCAGGACTTCAAGCCAAATAACAAACGTCCTTTTGCCAATCGGGAAGTTTGGTTAGGTTACGACCCAAGCCGAACCCGTGACAATGCCTGTTTGGTGGTTGTCGCACCGCCTGTAGTCGCGGGTGAACGTTTCCGTGTATTAGAAAAACACTATTGGAAAGGGCTTAACTTCCAATATCACGTTTCAGAAATAGAGAAAGTCTTTCAGCGCTACAAAGTGACTTACATCGGAGTCGACACCACTGGTATTGGCGGCGGTGTTTGGGACTTAATTTCTAAGAAATACCCACGTGAAGCTCACGCCATCCACTACAGCAACGAAAATAAGAACCGCTTGGTAATGAAGATGATTGACGTCGTAGAAGCCAAACGCCTGCAGTTCGATGCGCAGCACAAAGACATTGCCATGGCGTTTATGGCGATTAAGCGCGTCCCAACGGCCAGCGGTAACGCCATGACCTTTAAAGCAGAACGCAGCGAAACGACCGGACACGCCGATGCATTCTGGGCAATCTCTCACGCCATCATTAACGAACCGTTAGATCACTCAACACCAACTAAATCAACCTGGGCCACTGCAGCATGACCGAGCAAATGAACACTTTAGTCAAACAAGAAGAACACGCGCCAGAGTCGGTCTATCACATCGACTCCTCACCAGAGTCCATCGACTCAAACAGTTGGATGACCACCTATTCAGATTTGTTCTACAACGATGCCGATAACTATTGGGAACCACCGATTTCACGCAGCGGCTTAGCAGATATTGCTCGTGCCAACGCCTATCATGGCTCATTGTTGATTGCTCGGGCAAACTACGTAGCCGGACGCTTCCTAAATGGAGGCGCGACCCGCCGCCGACATATTCAAGCTTTTTGCCGTGATTACTTCACCTTTGGCGATGCTGCCTTTCTTAAAATCCGCGATGGTTTCAAACGTGTTGTTCGCTTGCATCCATTACCTGGCATGTACCTTCGCAGACGCAAAAACGGCAATTTCGTCATTCTGGAACGCGACAACCAGCAACGCGAATATAAAAAGGAAGATGTTATTTTCTTGCCTCAGTATGACCCGCAGCAACAAATCTACGGTTTGGCGGATTACTTGGGCAGCATTCAGAGCAGCTTGCTGAATAAAGACGCGACTTTGTTCCGCCGTCGCTACTATAAGAACGGCGCACACATGGGCTTTATCTTCTACGCCACCGACCCAAACCTTAGTGAAGAAGATGAAGAGATGTTGAAGCAGAAGATCGCCAGCTCTAAAGGCGTGGGTAACTTCCGCAGTATGTTTGTGAATATTCCGAACGGCAAAGAGAAAGGGATTCAGCTGATTCCGGTTGGTGATATCGCCACCAAAGATGAATTCGAACGCATTAAGAATATTACCGCGCAGGACATTCTTGTCGGCCACCGATTCCCTGTTGGTAAAGCTGGCATTATTCCTCAAGGCACAACCAGTTTAGGCGATCCAACGAAGATAGGCAGTGAATACGCCAAGGATGAGATCATTCCTGTTTGTGAGTTGATTATGGATGAGGTGAACTCAGACCCAGAGGTACCTAAGCATTTGCGGCTTAATTTCAATCTAATACATGGAGATACTGCCTAACCACCCTCCAAAACTGTATAAAAACACAGCCTTTTGACGTATGATTATTAAGTCAGTCAATAAGCTAGGTGTTTTATATGAGAGTGTTGTGCCCGGAGTGTGGAAGCAAAAGCCGTATCCAAAAATCCAACCGCTTAACCAACAGTCATTCAGATTTGTATTGCAGCTGCAGTGACCCAGAATGTGGACATACATTTGTGATGAATTTGTCTTACAGCCATACGTTGAGCCCATCAGCAAAAACGACAAGCCAACTGGCATTCAACTTGTGTAAGGCGTTGCCGCCAGAGGCACGGCAACAGCTCAAACACCAACTATCTATGTTGTAAATTACTTCGACATAAAAGCAGTACTCTCCGTTTCACAAGCCATCTCGATAATACTCAAGATGGCTTTTTGTTTTTTGGAGTCCAACTGCCCTTTCGCATCCGCCAGTATTAAACCTGCTATGTATGCACCTGCCGCTCGAGTTCGCTCTGTCGCCTCACTATTTGCTACACCATCAATGACGATCTCTAAAGCAGACAACATGATATCGTTTTGATTTTTATCCGACATATCAACACCCTTACTAATCACCACTGAAATATACTGTATATCTATACAGGTTTCCACAGTGGTTTTTTTGACATTCCTTTGTCTTCAAAAATTTTCTTTCGTTTCTGTGAAGTAGGAATAACCTAGCCACTTCTCTACTTGAACCACCTATAACTGGGCTCCTTACTCAAGACGACCGCAGCTTATTGAAGCTTATAAAAGACGACGTACGTAGTAACAAAAGCGCGTATTATTTGACGAAACAGCCAAAATGATGGAGACTTAGCACATGTAAAGTGTTTTATGAAAGCTCTTTACTATCGAAACAACCACTTACCAAAAGTGGAGCTGAGCAAGGACTGCAGGCTACTGTTTCAAATCTAATTTCCCCTTTTTTATTTACTCCCAAATTTATACAACTACTGTTGTACGGAGAAGTGTAGACATGAGCACAAGTGTAGCTGCGAGAGCAAATGCCGCCATGATGAGCGGTAAAAAACTTTCATCTTACGACTTGCCAAAAGAAGTAAAGCGCCAGATAGCTCAACGACGTTATTCTCAAAAAGAGATTAATGAGCGTTTCAAAGCCTACCGAGCATCAAAAGTGGTCTAAGTGCAATGTGGAAGCACAATACTTTTGGCGACATTATAGAAGAAGAGGGCGATTTTGTAGGTTATGTTGCCTACGCCCTCTACAAAGAACAAAAAGTAAAATGGATTCACGCATATAAGGATAAAACGGGTGAATACCCAACACCTACCCAAATAGAAGTCTATTTCAACACATTCCACTCTTCCCAAGACTGCATAAATAAATTCAGAGCAGATGCAGAGCGTATGCTGAACGAATATATTGACTTTTCATTCTCTGAAGAACTAGAAGCTTATCAGGAAGTGGTCAAAGAAGAAGAAATTGTTCAAGCAGTACACAAACCTTTCAAAGTTGCAGTCTGGGAAAACTTAACAGCTGCGTTAATTGCTTCAGCAATCATAGCTGTTGGTTCCGTAATGTACTGGCAAAACTTCGAGCGCGAAGCGATGGAAAGCAAGATAAAAATTTTGGAGAATACTCAGCAAGAGCTACTAACGGAGATTTCTTCTAGACCTCTAGACAAATCGCTTTCAGACTAGCATCACATCAACGGCCAATCATCTTCCACCTCTGGGAAGAACGACAGGTCTGGTTGTTGATACTCTTGCTTTTCTGGTTGGGCTAATGCCTGGTCCCAACCTTCAAAATTCATCCAACGATTGTTTTCTGCAGGTGGGCGGGTAACTTCAACCAGCTGAGCTAGACGAACGTTGCCGTACTCATCGACCTCCGCTGCGCGGATTTGGATACTAGTCTTATCATCAATGCGTAAAGTACTGCCTTTTAGCAGTGCGGCCAGTGCCGTTTCATCAATATTTGGTGGTGAAGTCACCCTATCCTTCATTGGTTCAAGTATTCGGGATAGCTGCTCGCTAACCTGTGACTCGCGATGCTCCGTACAGTTATTGACAGAACTCCGAGAATTAAACCCTAGGTTTCTAATATTGAATATAAGCAGAGCTCTCGCTCTGCTTTCTTTGCGGAAGGGTTGTTTAAAATCAGGTTATTCGTTAACTGAATGGATCTGTCAGATTAGAAGAGAATACGAGCCCATTAAGCTGGTTTTGTTCACACATAGCCTTGAGCCTCTCTGTACAATATAAGTTGCTAGCCCCTTCTAATCTTGATTTAAAGATCACTTTATCTTTCACATCATCATCAATGAATGCAAGAACCTCTAACCCATCAGGGCTTCCATATGAGATCTTCTCTACACACTTTTGTCTATCTTCTTTTCCAAAAGTCAGCGATGTATATAAATACCATTGTTCACCTTGATAGTTGACAGGTAAAAAATCCCCGCTTTCAGATAAGCAACTATTTAGAGCTTCATATGCCCTCGGAGATAAAACAAGATATGTTCGTAACCATAAGCTAATATCAGGCAATACAGAGTTATCGGTTAATACATCTTCAAACTCGACCTCCGCAGGCTTCCAAATATCTTTCAGAGATTTATTTTCAACAGCCTGCAATAAGATTCTCTCAAAATAGTCGAAATCCCCCAACTGGGTAGCGATTTCATCTGGGCCAGAACATACCGACTGAAACTTAGTTAAATCATCTGTAATTTTATAAACCGTCATCATCCTTTCCAAACTTCATTCTTAGCTTCCAAGACCTCTTTAGGGTAGGTGCCACTCTTTAACTCCATTTTGACCCGAAGTAAGTTAGCCTCAAAGTGCTGTTTACTCAGAATACCCTTCGAAAATTTGGAACTAATCCAAGTTTCATAATTAAATGTATGGATCGAACGGTGAGCCGGAGACTTAGGTGCTTCCCAGTTAAAGTCCGTATGCTTCGCATAATTTGTTAACCAAACACCATTTACGGGCGCATTTATGCCAATTTTATGCATGTGCAAATTTAATCTTGCGGCTCTCATTTCTGCTTTTCTAAACCTTCCCGAGCCAGGAATGATATGGTGAGGCTCATGGTTTTTAGTTGGTTTAGGCTCTCCTGCAGCGGTTAGATTATTAGCTAGTTTCGTCGTCGGATGATGCTTTTCAACGAACAACTCTTTCGCATTTTTTTTTAAGTTTTCTGCAGAGTACGATTGCAACTTAGCTTGCATATCTTCAACTCGAGCATGAGCAATGAGTTCAATCCTCATTTTTTTCAAAAACCTCAAGTCTTGTGCTTCAAACTGCAATCGTTTTGCTCTTTGCTGTTCAGTTTCACCCGCAGGTGGAGCCACACGATACTTGCTATAGAAATCGTCGACTAACGCATCAAAACGATCTAAGGCCAACTCAGCTGCAGTTGGATTACTAGGACGATTGGTTTTTCGTCTAACTATACTCAAATTATGCTTCATACTCGTATCCCTCGAACAAACAAAGCCGTTGGATAACATTCACATAACTGACGAGCAAATAATCAATAGCCTTTATGTGGCCTACAGCTCAGATTTTTATGCAAACAATAGCACTTTAAATCAACTTTAAGAAATAGCGGTTCACTACTCTAACCTTTAAGTTCTTATGACGACACAAACCGGACTAACTCAATATTGGAAAAAGCCGCCCCTCAAGATAATCTGCCGTAATGCTATGCCAATAAGAAAGCTCACTTTCATCAACTTCCATGTGTGGTATAGATTCATGTAATAGTGATTGCCAATAGGACTGATTCTCCTTAAATCGCTGATATTCAGATTGATAGAAGTGACTCGCGTCTTGTTTTATATCGCTCAGGTCCAAATCCCTGCAGTTCAATGACCACCCTCTTGCACCAGCAGCCCAAACCATAAACTTGTCTACTTTATCCTTAGCCAGTTCTCCCTCAAACGTAATGCAGAAGCGATTGCTCGTATTCACGTGTACTCCCCTGCTATGCAAGTTCTGACTCAGCTTTTCGGCCTGCTTTTCCAAACGGATGATTCTCTGATAAAGCTTGTTCTGATACTCCTCAGATTTCTGCTGCTTTTTGGCGATCGCTTTGGCCTTGATGGTTTGCTCTTTGGCATTTCGTAGCTTGCGGATTTGCCGCTTAATTGGCTTTTTCCACTGCTCAAGTTTGTAGCCCAACTCCTTAATTATTGCGGTCATATTGCCAGCTTCAAACGAAGCAAGAGTTTCCCAGGCAGGAGCTCTTGAGCACTTCGCGATATTGTATCTATTTCCCTTGATTAGCCCTTGATCAGCATTTTCACCTTTCGCGGCATAGCCAACAGCCTTGATAATGTAGGAACCGGCGGCTTTTGGCTTTTTGATTCGCTCTAGTTTCGCAAATCCATGTCCCCATATTTTTTCAAGTCGCTTAGCCCAAGGGCTAAAGAGATGCTCTGGTACCGTCCAGCGTAGCAAAATATGAACGTGCGGATTAGGCTCTCCATCTTCATTAGCTGGACACTCGGCTACCCATATGTAATGGAAATCAGCAGGCAAGTAAGTCGGGCCAACATCGCCGGGCTGAACATGTTTAGCAACTTTCTCCTGAGATAAGTCGCAGTACTTTCGTCCACTATCTTTATCAACTTGGATGGTATGGTCCGCAACCCAGCCGCGTTGATACATTTTCTTTGCGCCATCAAGAAAACGAGAGACTTCTTTACCTATTGTTGTCTCTAAAGTTTTTTCCATCGAGAACTCTTGCTTGGGCTTTTGTTTAAGGTCGCAATATGGGCCGACTATGACATTGCCCTGGTTCATAGCTTTAACACGCTTACTATCTGAGGTTGGAAACAGCCAGTATTCTCCACCAATATCCGTGATTGGTTGGTCAACTTTCTTTTCGCCACGCTTGGGATGTATTGTCACCATGTTGCGCTTATAGATTATTGGGTGATGCGATCCCATACTGACACACTCACTTCCATCCAACATTCCACCGAATATGGCCATCCGTTGTGCCTTGGTGAAAGTCAGCGTCAGAAAAGTAGAGAAACCACCATGGCAAGCTGCAGTGTAAGCCCCTGCCTCAAAGATTTTAGAAACAGAACGGGACGTCAGCTTTTCCGAGAACCTGTCACCACTGTTTTCCGCAGGCGCAGCACTAGATGGCGTTTCGGTTACCGCCTGAAACTTATAAGTTTCATTCCAAGACCGGTGCATTAGCTGCATTGAAATAGGAATCTTTTTAGGTTCGCCTTGTCCTCGTTTTCCATTCTGATTGAGAATGGCAGGTTTGGAGCGCTCGTTCGTTTCATACAAAGCATCATGGCTAAAGTTGGCGTCGGCATTGCTGATGATACTTTTAGGGCGTAGAGACTTGCTCAGACTCATCAACTGCTTAATTTGCTTGTCTTTTCTGTGGCGAAATTTCTCTGTCGGACTTTTGCGCCCTTTGACTAGCCTATACTCTTCGGCGATTCTCGCCGCCGCTTCGCGGTCGTGTTCCGAGAGGTAATTTACAGATTTATAGAAGTCAGTTCGCTCTTGAAGATCTCGCTCACGCTTAGACTTTCGATTGGGAACGCGGTCATATATCGCTATTTTTTTGACCATTCCGCTATTCAGAAGCGCTTGTTCTTGGTCTGAGTAAATTTTGGAACCTAAAAAACCAGCATTATAGCTGGCGTCATTATTTTTGATTCGGTCCAGGGGCATCACTGCCCCACCGATATAGAGAAGGTCAGATTGGTTCATACTCTATCCCTAATTTTTCTTTCGAAAACTTAACGAATAGTGTCTGTGTATCAGGAGACTTCAGAAAATCTTCGACCTCTTCTAGTCGAATAGTCATCGTTATGCCCCATCCTTCCGGCCCAGCAAAATATGCAATAGCACACTTTTCATATGTCTTTGTTCGTCCTTCCAAAATTTGAATGGCATCATCACCGACACTAACTGAAGTGATCCTTTTATTTTTCATACCGCCTCCAGTTCTTGGGTCGTTACCAACATAAAGCCGCCTTTCCCATTGCCTTTGCTCAAAACGCCTTTGGTTAAATGAGTGCAACTGAGGGATACACACGCTTGTTCGATCGCTTGATCTAGCGAGTCGAAGTCGCCAACCATTACATTGGCAACTTCTTGAGTGTCTTCATGGCGGATAACACCGCCAGCTGGACAAAGCGTTATTGCGGCGTATTGCATAAGACAGGCTCCAGCTCTTTCTCATCGCGACGAACGGCAACGCGTTCAATCAGGTAATCTTCAATGTTCAGTAGCTCTTCAAGCGCACGCTCTTTATCAACCAATACAACGTTGTGAGCGTGATTCGTTGTGTTTTCGTCGAACACAATCACGTTGAGAAGGCTCATTTTTGATGAGTACTCGATACGAATACTGATGACGTCTGAGCTATCCAACGCCAAAGCGAACAGACTATTGATGGTTGTTTGGATAGCGAGTTTGTTTGCAACTTCATTTAGATTCATCTTTTATGCTCCTACGCTAAGACGAAAAAAGCCCCCTGTTACAGGGGCAAAGGCTTGGAGAATTAATGGGTACTACTGAATTGGTAATGCTTGAGGCGTCGAACGTCACCAAGATTGCGATCGAACAACGTAGCGATTTCTTTAATCTGTTGCATGCCGCTACGGATTTTTTGAAGCTCCAAATCATTAAAGCTTTCAAACTCTCGCACATGCTCCGAGGCTTTCAGATCACCGGCGACTAAAACCATACCGCGAAAGCGTGGTGGCATAGCGTCCCACAATTTTTTCAACTTGCCGCGTGTAGCGGAACCATTGAACAAAGCTTTACAAGCGGCGATGCTCTCGCTGGCGTTGGGTATTTGCTTTTGTTGTTCTTGTTGAATAGCTAGCTGACTCATTGGTTCTCCTTAGGCTAAGCCTGGAAGTGACGCACCGTTGACTAGGAAATCTGTGCCCATTTGCATGAGTGGCTGAAAGCCGGTGGTGCGGTTTTCTAAATCGTTGACGAACAAAACCAAGTTGCCGATGGCCGCTTGAACCTTGGCAATGGTTTTGCGCTTTTGACTGCGAGGTAAACGGTCTGCACTGCACATGTGCATTGCATCGCTAGACAGCTCACCTGAATATTGGTTGTTAAGTAACGTGCGCTCTAAAAGGTTCTTCTCTTCCCCGTCTTGAGGTAAATGAACCGTCACGACACCTAGGTCAGCAAAGAGTGTGTTCACAATGGTGTAATCGCCGGATTCTTTGCTCAGCAATGCCAAATCCACTGGGTCCAGCTTGTGCGGCTGTTCTGGGTTTAGCTTGTTACGCAGCATTCTCCCAGTTAGGCCGATGCGTGGAGCCAGCTTTTCCATATTATGATTGATAGCGAAGTCGCAGCATGCAGCGTTAAAAGATTGCTGTTTGCGTTCGCGGAATCCGCACATAGCGATATTTGCGTCCATGATCCACACTCTTACATGAAAGGCGGTACGAGAATGACAACCAACGAGAACTCATTTAGCCACATTGGGCAGTGCGTTTTAGTTGGAATAAGAAAGGAAAAGCCCATTACTTACCCAAGTGCAGCAATGGCTTCACGAGCCGCCATTTCGTGCATAGCAACCATGTTAATCAGCGGCTTATCGCGGCGTTTGTCTTTGGGCTTGATGATGACGCGACCTTCAGTCACGTATTGTTTGATGGTGCCCATAGGTAAACCAGTAAGGCGAGAGTATTCTTCGTAAGTCACATATGGACTTAGTGGAGGTATCTTGTACGTTAACATAGTGATATCCTTGCTTTTATGTCTATCTTCTTCGGCTGTCTCTTGCTTTGGTCGGCGCGACTTCCGAAATACACAAGAATTATTGATCGTCATTCTCGAACTTTCAACAAAAAATGACAAATTAATTCGAAAACGAGAACTTTAAGTCATGAACATTCGTAAAATAGAACCTTTCGATTATTTGAAAGGCACTGATTTCACAGAAAATTTGAAGAATCTGACAGGATGTAAGAACTTTCAAGAAATGGCGTTCGTATATGGCGTACCCAAAAGTACTTTCAGCACTTGGAATACTCATAATCGAACTTCCCATGAACTCATGGTTAGAGCTCATTTAGCTTTGGGAATCCCAATGGTGGATTTGGCGTTAAAGCCAGAAGACCGGTTTAAGGCTCACTCAGCGATAAAAAATACTGCCGAAGAAGCAAGCGCCACAGCTTCACCTCAACACAACTCAGTACAGATCAAAAGCTATTGCTTAACCAATGGGGAGCTTTTAGATACTGGTGAACTGCCCTACGCTATCCGTAGAATTAACAGCTTCAACCTAAATACTGACGCGACGATTGAAGTTGAAACTAATGAAGCTTTATATCTCGTTGACAAAAGCTCTACGAACCCAGCTTCGGGCAAATATTTAATAGATATTGACGGTACTTTGTCGATCAACCATATCCAACGCTTACCGGGCAAAAAGCTGGCTGTTGTGTTTGGTGACAGCACCGTTGAAGTTTCAGAAAAAGATATAAAAGTAATTGGCCGTGTGGCGGTAACGTTAAGAACAGAATAATTATTTAAATTGGTTGTCTAGAAAAATGAACATTACAAATGACTTGGTTTTTTACGACTGTAATGCAGTTTTAAGCCATCAAAAGCTTGAAAGTCTATCAGAAACTGGTGAAGTATCGGAGGCTATGTGATGAAAACGAGTGAAAAACTAAATCTTAAGGTCACCCAGCCTATAATCAAACGCATTGAATCAGCAGTAGAAACATTGGATCGCTACTCTGGCCGCAAAGGTACTTCAGTTAACCAGTTTATATCATATTTAAAAGAGGCACTCTCAAAAATCGTGTCTCAAAACGAAGGCCAAGAATATCTCGAAGATGAAAAAAATATAAGCGGGGCTAATATTTTACCGTACAAAATAATTTCGAGATATGAGTTCGAAAACGTACATATCTTATTGATACAATTAAAACATGAAGCAGAAATTGGGAATGCTGGTTCACTGACTTATGCAATTTCGAATGGCATATACGAAATTTGGCAAGAAATAGCAGAATTCAATAATATTTCGTTGGAATCATCAGAATTTGAATTAAAGAAGATGACACTCCAATTATATGCTAGACAAAATGAGTTAAATATCAGACATCAAGAAGTGCTTAAAGAGTTGGAAGAGCGCTCGAAGTCCGCATCTACTGATATTACTCAATTAGCTAAGAAGTATGTCACTCAGACACACAGAGACCTTGAAGATATAACAGAAGAGCGCAAAGAAGTCCTTCATCAATTTATCGTCGATAACCAGAATCAACTCAACAATGCAATCAGAAAAACTTCATCAGAGGCAATACTAGAAATTCAAAAGTCACAGACAAGTGCACAACAGTCTTTTGACGAGCATATAAGTGAAATTATCGGTTCAATAAACAAAAGGGTTGATGAAAAAATTTCTAGCTATGACGAGCAAAAATCTCAAATGGAGATTGCTTTCAAGCAAAAAATTGAAGCTGTAGAGAGTCTGATTTCTATCGTTACATCAGGAGTTATGGCGGATCAACATATAAAACAGGCAAACACTGAACGCAATGTTTATTGGGCTCTTCAGGTATTTGGCTTTTTATTCATGATCGCTGCTATATATTCTGGTTCTGTATTTTTCAGCGAGATAACAAATATTCGTCTTCCATTTTTGCCAAAACCTGACTTGGTGATCCACGTGGATGGTGCGATTGGGTCGGGACAGAACCCTACAACTCTCATGTTCATGCGTTTATCGATGATTATCTTGCTAACTGCACCAGCTATCTATTTATTAAAAGAAGCGGCAGTTCATAGACACAAAGAAAACCTATATCGTCAGCGTGGTATTCAGTTAGCAACAATCTCTCCATATCTAGAAGAGTTAGAAAAAGAAGAACGTGCAGCTATCAAAAAAGAACTTGTGGCTTCTTTCTTTCAGTTCCATGACGGCAAAGCAGACACTCAAAATGTTCCTGACTTTATAAGGGACATGCGTGAGATGGTAGGGATCGCAAAGTCCATAAACGGACAGAAGAAAACTATGCGTGAAAGGCTTGGTAGAAAATAAAATATACGGTCACTTTCACCTAACAAATAACTAAGCGAGTGACCTAACTTAAGAACAAATAATTATTAATTGGTTGTCTAGGAGCAAACGTTATGGATACAGGTACTGTAATCGCCCTCATTATTTTCTTTTTACCGATATTGCTACTCACTATCAGTATCAGAAGAGCTAAAAAGAACAAGAAAACATTCGAAGAGAAGCTTGCCGATACAAATAGGCAACTCGAATACGCAAATGGAAAAGTTGCTCGCCTTGAAGAAGAGCGAAGAGACTTGAAAACTAAGTATGGGCCAATCATAGATATAGAAGGTCATGCAGCCAAATTACTCGATGAAGCAGAAGAAGATGCAGCATCTAAACGAGATCAATCTTTAAAGTTGCTAGCTGAAGCCGAAGCAAACGCGGACGAAATTCGCCAGGAAGCGAAGTCTATCAGGTCAGAAGCGACTCAACGATTGAAAGATTCGAAAGAAAAAGCCGAAGTAATTAAGAGTGAGGCTAGAGCCGAAGCTGAGAAAGTTATCAGCTTTGCTGAGGCTCAAGCGAAGAAAATTGCAGGCGATGCATACGAAGCTAAAGCAAAAGCAGACTCGTATGATAAAGCTATTCGTGCAATGCGAAACACCATTGAAGGCTACAAGGATGACTACATTATCCCGAACCACTCTGTGTTAGACGATTTAGCTGATGAGTTTGGTCATAAAGAAGCAGGTGAAGAACTCAAAGCGGCAAGGAAGAGAGTTAGAGATATGGTTAAGGATGGTTATGCTGGCGCCTGTGATTATGCAGAAGTTCACCGCAAAACCTATGCCATTCATTTTGCTGTCGATGCATTTAACGGGAAAGTAGACAGCGCACTAGCGAAAGTTAAACATGATAATTACGGGAAAATTAAACAAGAAATCATCGACGCTTTTGCTCTCGTTAATCACAACGGCACCCCTTTCAGAAATGCACGCATCAATCAAGAGTACCTAGATGCAAGACTCAATGAGCTTAAATGGGCAGTAGCCACTTTTGAGCTCAAAAAAATCGAAAGAGAAGAACAAGCCGAAATCAAAGCGCAAATTCGAGAAGAAGAACGAGCTATTAGAGAAATGGAAAAAGCTCGTAAAGAAGCAGAGAAAGAAGAACGTATGCTTCAAAAAGCGCTTGAGAAAGCTCGATCTGAACTTGCGGTAGCCAATGATGAACAGAGAGCTCAATATGAAGCACAGCTCGCAGAACTAGAAGTTAAACTTCAAGAAGCGGAAGAAAAAGGCCAACGAGCTCTTTCTATGGCTCAGCAAACACGAAGAGGTCACGTTTACGTTATTAGTAACATCGGCAGCTTTGGTGAAGAAGTCTTTAAAATTGGCATGACCCGCAGACTAGAACCAATGGATCGAGTCAAAGAATTAGGAGACGCTTCCGTTCCGTTCTCATTTGATGTTCACGCAATGATTTACAGTGAAGACGCCCCAGCCCTAGAAAAAGAACTTCACAGAAGATTTGATTTGGATTCTGTTAACAAAGTTAACCCACGAAAAGAGTTCTTTAGAACTTCAGTAGCGGAAATTAAACAAGCTGTTGAACACCAGGGGGTTACCGATGTCCATTGGACGCTTAAAGCCGAAGCAGCAGAGTACCGTGAGAGCCTAGCTATAGAGAAAGAACAACAAGCGGAAGCTGTGGCGTAGGTAAGATGAAACTAACAAATCATATTAATAAAATTGCGTTTACTGAGAGCAATCGAGATCCCATGACTTGGGATCTTACATCTGTAAAGCAAATTAATTTTTTTATTGGTCCCAATAACTCGGGAAAAAGCCGAAAAGTACGACAGTTCTTTTTGTTGAAAAAAGATAAAATAATTTTTGATACTGACTTATTTTCAGTTCAGCAATGCCTAGACCATTGGAAAAGTGCCTTTACACCTGATCAAAAGACAAGCATCATCCATCATACTAGAAGACATCTCATTGATTTTATTTCTGCTATCGAATCCATAATTGAAAGCAATCGTCCTATCGGTATATATCAACTTAATCAAGCGATTCTTGAGAACGTATATGGCTCTAATCATAATAGAGTTAACTCAATAGAAAATCATTTAATAGAACCAGTCAAAAGGTCAAATAAATCGGGGCATGTGGTTTTAGATAAAATTAATCAAATAAGAAATTGGCACTCGGTTTATATTCCAACTCTAAGAAGCCTTCGCAATATTCATGATACTGACGCATTTCATCAGAGAACAACTACTGATTACTTTTCTAACTTGCCTTTAAAAGAAATGATTTTTACAGGCCATACTCTATATGATGATGTCAAAGCTCACCTACTAGGCTCACACGAGGAGAGAGAGAAGGTCCGTAAATATGAGAAATACCTTTCTAAAAATTTCTTCTTTGGCCAAGATATAGCATTAGTCCCAAGGATAGATACCGATGTTGTTTACTTTAAAGAAGGCGACAAAGAGGAGCGCCCTATCTATGATTTGGGTGATGGTATTCAGTCTATCATAATGCTAACTTACCCCATCTTTATGGCGACTAAACCTACGATGTTTTTTATCGAAGAGCCCGAGCTTTACTTGCATGCGGGATTGCAGAGAACTCTTGTCGAGACCTATGCGAATCATAAAGAACATATGTTCTACATTACGACACATTCAAATCATTTTTTAGATATCGCACAAGAGCGTGACGACGTCTCAATTCAAAAAGTACGCCAGAATGAAGATGGTGAAACGGAGGTTACTCCCGCTGCAGAGTTTGAAGAACTCCTTACTGAGCTGGGTGTTCGCGCATCATCTGTTCTCCTGGCAAACTGCTCTATCTGGGTGGAAGGAATAACCGACAAGTTGTATCTCCGTACCTATCTCAACAAGTATATAGAAGAACTGCGGGAAAAAGGCTACGAACAAAAAGCTAATCAACTTTCTAGTTATCACGAAAACTTGCATTTTGTGTTTACAGAGTATCAGGGCAGTAACATTACACACTGGTACTTTGGTGAATCAAATTCAGGTGAACACATCAACAGCACACCAGCAAGAAAGCTTAACCACAAAATATTGCTCATCGCCGATGCTGACATAGATGGTAAAGGTGACCGTGTAGAAATGTTAAAACAGGATCTGGGTGACTCATTTATCCTTCTAGACTGGAAAGAAATCGAAAACTATATACCTCAAGAGATAATCATAAAAACAGCCGAAGCTCGTTGGAACACTTTTAATGGAATTGGCGAAAGTACAAACTCTTTTCAGAATATACCCAAGAACCGCTTTGAAAAAAAAGACGAAGGCATTGGAACCATTCTTGAACGGTTTGTACAAAAGAAGTCGCTTCAGGATCCTGAGCGAAAATTATATTCAGAAAAATCCGGAACTATAAAAGACAAAGTAAAGTTCTGTCATACCGCCATCGAGATTATGAACTCTGACGATACAGACTGGAAGTTAACCCCAAAGCTAACCAAATTATGTGAGCGAATTTGGGCTCATGTCATTGACAGCAATAAGTAGCGTTTTCGTGTATTAAAAAGCCCCTTACAAAGGGGCTTATTTATCCAAACGGAGTGATACTTCAACCTACGAACTTCTTACGATAAGCGTCACCAAATCTTGTCCACCACGCTGTGATTTCGGTAAGAAGCACAACCATCAAAGTATCTTCAGTTAAGCTTCACAGCATGCTTGGTCCCGCCATTCAATCCATCATAATGCGTCATAAACGTTGCCTTCCAAGCTATCACTAAATCCAGATAACCAATTAATAACTAAATGGATCATCCTTATCAGTTTATTGGCACTAGATTAGTACCATCGTAGGATTAAGGGTGTATATAAAGTCGGCCATAAATTTCCTCCCCAATATGCAACCCAACATCAAGACGTTAGATTAGCCCAGACTATTTTGCTTGTAAACTTTTCTGTTACCAACTTTAAATGGATCTTCTTCGTGCTTGTTCGTTCACTATCAACTTAAACATTGCAAAATCTGCAACATAAAAATACTGTATATAAAAACAGATACATTTGCATTCTAATGACTATACGAAACCTTAAAGACGGCAGTAAAAAACCTTGGCTTTGTGAGTGCTATCCACAAGGTCGAGCTGGTAAACGTGTCCGTAAGCGCTTCACAACCAAAGGCGAAGCTACCGCTTTTGAGTTGCATCTAATGAAAGAGGTAGATGACAAACCATGGTTAGGGAGTAAACCCGATCACCGTCGATTATCTACCTTGGTGGAACTTTGGTACATGCTCCACGGAAAGAACCTAAAATCTGGCGAGCATACTCGTCTACGCTTAGAGAATATGGTTGAAGACTTAAGCGACCCGCTCGCTGCTCAACTAAATTCGAAACATCTCGCGACTTACCGAGCAACCCGCATGAACAAGGGGCGTGGCCAAGAACACAAAGATCTCTCTATTGCATCCAACAATGTAGACTTTGGGTTGCTAAAAGCGATGTTCAACAAGTTAATAAAGCTTGGAGAGTGGAAGCAACCTAATCCGGTTGATGGGATTGAGGCGATCAAAAAGCCGGAATCTGAACTGGCGTTTCTGACCGAACAAGAGATGCATCAGCTATTTGAAGTAGCTCAACAAAGCCCGATTGGTGATGAGCTGACGAAGATATATAAAGTTTGCTTGGCGACTGGTGCGCGTATCAGGGAAGCAATTTATTTGAAGGGATCTAACCTGACGAAATACCGCATTACCTACAATAACACCAAAGGCAAACGGAACAGAACGGTACCAATTTCTGAAGAGTTGTATAACCAAATTTATAAACCAACCAATGACCGCCTTTTTACTTGCGGTTACGGCGTAGCATACAAGTGGTTAACTAAAGCCCTTCCCCATTTACCTGCAGGACAAGCAACTCACGTTTTACGTCATACCTTCGCGAGTCACTTCATGACGAATGGCGGTAACATTCTTGTACTGAAGGAAATCCTAGGCCATCAGCATATCGACCACACGATGATTTACGCCCACTTTTCACCAAACCATTTAAGTGATGCGGTGAGATTTAATCCGCTTACAGCTCTCAATATCTAACCGCCACTAATGGCGACAAAATGGCGACAAAGGTCAGCTTTTATCGTTATTTATAGGTCACAGTCAGATTGATGAATTACTTATACTCTATGTATAGCAAGGGATAGCAAGGGATAGCAACGATTAAGAAGGTTAGGCAAGGTGGCGACACATAATAAAGCTTTATGTTCATTCCACTAACCTAAAAAGAAAAAGGAGCCAGTACGGCTCCTTCGTATTCTATCGCTAAATGTGAGTATTTACGAATTACTCAGCTTGATCTTCAGCGCGCGCTGCTGCTTCTTTGATTAGAGGCTGCAGTTCACCTTTTTGGAACATTTCTAGAATAATGTCACAACCGCCGATAAGCTCGCCTTCAACCCATAGTTGAGGGAAAGTTGGCCATTGCGCGTACTTTGGTAACTCAGCACGGATATCTGGGTTTTGCAGAATGTCTACGTAAGCGAACTTCTCACCACATGCCATTAGTGCCTGTGACGCTTGAGAAGAGAAACCACAGCTAGGTAGTTTCGGTGATCCTTTCATGTACAGCAGGATTGAGTTTTCAGAGATCTGCTGTTTGATTTTGTCGATAGTTTCCATCGCTTCCTCATTCATGGGTTTGAACTTTATTTATTTGCCACATTCTACTCAATAACGACAGAATAAAAACCATATAATTAATAAGGCTTAATTTTAGGTTGCTCATTGGCGAGCAATGCAGCACTTCACCACTGCTAACCTCTTAAAATATTTTCATATCGGGGTTTTAATAAAGTAAAAACTTGCTAAAATACTTAGCAAGTCAGCCTTAAAGGCGACATAGCTATAAAAAAACACTGGAAGCAATCGAAAGGTCATCCTTTCAAATCAATGGAGAATCGAGTAATGGCATTTGAACTACCAGCTCTTCCTTACGCGAAAGACGCACTAGAACCACACATCTCAGCAGAGACTCTAGACTACCACCACGGTAAGCACCACAACACTTACGTTGTTAAGCTTAACGGTCTTATCCCTGGTACTGAGTTCGAAGGCAAAACTCTAGAAGAGATCATCAAGACTTCTACTGGTGGCGTATTCAACAACGCAGCGCAAATCTGGAACCACACGTTCTACTGGCACTGTCTTGCTCCAAATGCGGGCGGCGAGCCAACTGGCGCAGTTGCAGACGCAATCAACGCAGCATTCGGTTCTTTTGAAGAATTCAAAGCGAAGTTTACTGATTCAGCAATCAACAACTTCGGTTCTTCATGGACTTGGCTGGTTAAGAAAGCTGATGGCTCTCTAGAGATCGTTAACACTTCTAACGCTGCTACTCCTCTAACAGAAGAAGGTACAACACCACTTCTAACTGTTGACCTATGGGAACACGCGTACTACATCGATTACCGCAACGTACGTCCTGATTACATGAACGGCTTCTGGGCTCTAGTAAACTGGGACTTCGTAGCTGAGAACCTAGCGAAGTAATATACTTCCCCCTAAGTTCAATTTAGTCTTATTCAAAAGCTCGCTATTTAGCGGGCTTTTTTGTTTCGCCTTCCCTAGCACCTTTAAATAATTCCCTCTTTTACTAAAGTTCTTCTTATCCACGCCGTTAAAAGAGCATCGAGCGAGGAACATCATGCAAATTCATACGTTAGACAAAGCTGCAATTATCAACGAACTTCAGTTCGGTAATGGTATTAACCATGCCGTACACGAAGGTCGTCGTGCGGATTTCTCGCTGATTCTGTCTATGTTCTCTAATGATGTTCGCGATGTGGTCCCAGTTGAAGAGGTCCAGGAAGTCATCACCAGTGACAGTATTCTTCGCCAACAATTGGGTTTATCGCAACCTCAAGCTCTTCGTTCTGATAGCAGCAGCTATGAACTCGCAGCTGAACAAGCGAAACAGTTTCACGATGCAGGATTGCCTTCCGCAAAGCTGAGCCATTACCTAAAACCAGATGCGCTGACTTACCTGCCTGAAGACACATTCAACCTACCAGAGGAGGTTTATCACAACCTATCTGGTCATGAGCGACGCAGATTGGGCGAACGCAACAAACAACTGATCCCAGATGCTGGGCTATATAATCAGCTAGTGACGGCTCAACGTCAGCATCAAATTCAAGCTAAAGCATAGAGATCCGCTTTTTATCCAATAGCTTGCAATACCTACACGTCAGAAATGTGACATCTTACAAATTACCGCACAATAGTCCTCACTCGAAAGCGTTAGTTTGAAGCCTTTCACACTGAGCCCAACGAATTTCAACCATGCTATTAGCACAAACCACTGGTGTATTGTTTTTCACATATGGATACAGTGAAGGTGCTATGGATATCAAAGAATCAATTATTCTCGTCACGTCTGCAGGTTCGGTTATAGGAAGAACCTGTGCAAATCACTTTGCTCACCTTGGAGCAACGTTGATTCTTTGTGACCAAAATTCTAGCGCTTTGAGAGCGAGCTATGAGCAAATCAGCGCTTTCACTGACAAAGTGTATGCTATGAATGTGTGTAGTGATAACACAACGTCCATTAACTTATTGTTTGACCAGATAGAATCACAGCTACGTGCGACACCAGATGTGATTGTTAATTGCTGGACCAGCTCTCCTATGCCTGGTTTAATGGCGCCAGAACCAATGAGTACTTACATTGATCACTTGTCGTCTGCGGCACGCTTCCTTTATACCTACGGCCAAGTAGGAGCAGAGCGCTTTCGAGCCAGAAACAAGAAAGGCGTCATTGTTAACGTCATTTCTCATGACAACCATGAAGACTTTACGGGAGTTGAAAGCATGGCGGCGTTGGTGTCAGGTTTTACTCACAGCTGGGCAAAAGAACTCACACCATTCAACATTCGAGTGGGCGGCGTTATTCCCTCGGTAAATCACACAAAAGAAGAGCTCAACGAGAGGCACTGGGCTGAGATCCAAGACGAACTAGTCCGCAACACAGCATACATCGTCGCGAATGAATACTTCAGTGGCCGAGTAGTTGCGACCGAAGTGTAAGCATACACAGCAACTCTGTTTTCCCAAGCCAGATGTAACTCCTGCACCAAAATAAAAAAAAGCCCCAGTCATTTGACTGGGGCTTTAACCTTTTCCCGATTAAGGTTCCGTGCTAGCGAAAACCTTGCTCACTCGATTTTTTAATTACGCGTCAGCTTTTTCTTTCTTTGCTTTAGGTGCTGCTTTTGCTGCTTCTTGGTCTGCTTTCTTCTTGATAACAGTTGTACCTTCGAAAGTTTCGCCTTCAACAAATGCTTTACCGTAGTAAGAAGCCATCAACACATCTTTAAGTTCGCTGATTAGAGGGTAACGTGGGTTCGCACCAGTACATTGGTCATCGAACGCTTCTACCGCTAGCTCATCCAGTTTCGCTACGAAATCTGATTCAGCAACACCTGCCGCTTGGATAGACATTGGGATGTCTAGGTTAACTTTTAGTTCATCCAACCATGCTAGTAGACGTTCAATCTTCTGAGCAGTGCGGTCACCTTCTTGGCTTAGGCCTAGGTGGTCAGCAACTTCAGCGTAACGACGACGTGCTTGTGGACGGTCGTATTGAGAGAACGCAGTTTGTTTAGTTGGATTGTCGTTCGCGTTGTAACGTACCACGTTAGAGATAAGTAGTGCGTTAGCTAGGCCGTGTGGCAAGTGGAACTCAGCACCCAGTTTGTGAGCCATTGAGTGACAAACACCTAGGAATGCGTTCGCAAATGCAACACCAGCGATAGTAGCTGCGTTGTGTACTTTCTCACGAGCGATTGGGTCATTTGCACCGTTCGCATAGCTTGATGGTAGGTACTCTTTTAGCATCTTAAGTGCTTGAAGAGCTTGGCCATCTGAGTATTCGTTAGCAAGAACAGAAACGTAAGCTTCTAGAGCGTGAGTTACTGCATCGTAACCACCAAATGCTGTTAGAGACTTAGGCATGTTCATTACTAGGTTCGCATCAACGATTGCCATGTTTGGCGTGATTTCGTAGTCAGCTAGTGGGTATTTAGCACCAGTCTTGTCGTCAGTAACAACCGCGAATGGAGTAACTTCTGAACCAGTACCTGAAGTTGTAGTGATACATACAAGCTCAGCTTTTTTACCCATTTTAGGGAACTTGTAGATACGTTTACGGATGTCCATAAAGCGCATTGCTAGTTCTTCAAAGTGAGTTTCTGGGTGCTCGTACATTACCCACATGATTTTCGCTGCATCCATTGGTGAACCACCGCCTAGCGCTAGGATAACGTCAGGTTGGTAGCTAGCCATTTGAGCCGCACCTTTTTCTACTACAGACAGTGTTGGGTCAGCTTCAACATCGAAGAATGTTTGAACTTCCATGCCTTGAGCTTTTAGTAGGCTTACTACGTCATCTGCGTAACCGTTGTTGAATAGGAAACGGTCAGTTACTAGGAATGCACGTTTCTTACCTTCTAGATCGCCCAGTGCGATTGGAAGGCTACCACGACGGAAGTAGATTGACTTAGGTAGTTTATGCCACAACATGTTTTCAGCTCGCTTCGCTACAGTTTTCTTGTTGATTAGGTGTTTAGGACCTACGTTCTCAGAGATAGAGTTACCACCCCAAGAACCACAACCTAGCGTTAGAGATGGCGCAACGTTGAAGTTGTACAAGTCACCGATACCGCCGTGAGTAGTCGGGATGTTGATTAGGATACGAGCTGTCTTCATCTTGTCACCGAAGTAACGGATACGATCAGCGTTAGTATCTTGGTTAGTGTAAAGACCAGATGTGTGGCCGATACCACCAATCTCAACCATAGTTACCGCTTGAGCAACCGCGTCTTCGAAGTTGTCAGCACGGAATAGACCTAGAGTTGGAGATAGTTTCTCGTGAGCGAATGCGTCATCGTGAGATACTTTGCCCAGACCTTCACCAACAAGAACTTTAGTGTCTGCTGGAACTTTAACGCCTGCCATTTCAGCGATTGCTGCTGCTGGCTGACCTACGATTTTCGCGTTTAGCGCGCCATCGATAAGAAGCACTTTACGAACTTTATCAGCTTCTGCTTTGCTTAGGACATAAGCTTTGTGAGAAGCAAAACGCTCTTTCACTTCGTCGTATACTTCATCAACTACGATTGCAGCTTGCTCAGAAGCACATACTACACCGTTGTCGAAAGTCTTAGACATAAGGATAGAAGCAACAGCACGTTTGATGTCTGCTGTTTCATCGATAACAACCGGAACGTTACCTGCACCTACACCGATTGCTGGCTTACCAGAAGAGTAAGCGGCTTTAACCATGCCAGGACCACCAGTTGCAAGGATAAGCGCGATGTCATCGTGTTTCATTAGAGCGTTTGAAAGCTCAACAGAAGGCTGGTCGATCCAACCGATGATGTCTTTTGGTGCGCCTGCTGCTACTGCTGCATCTAGAACGAGTTTAGCTGCATCGTTAGTTGAGTTTTTCGCACGTGGGTGTGGTGAGAAGATGATACCGTTACGAGTCTTCAAAGAGATTAGAGATTTGAAGATCGCTGTAGAAGTTGGGTTAGTCGTTGGTACGATACCGCAGATGATGCCTACAGGCTCAGCGATAGTCATAGTACCTAGGTTGTCATCCTCTTCTAAGATGCCACACGTTTGTTCGTCTTTGTATTTGTTGTAGATAAACTCAGAAGCGAAGTGGTTCTTGATTACTTTATCTTCAACAATACCCATACCAGATTCTTCTACCGCTTGTTGAGCTAGCGGGATACGGGCCTGGTTAGCTGCAAGCGATGCTGCACGAAAGATTTTATCTACTTGCTCTTGAGAGTAAGTAGCGAACTCTTCTTGCGCTTTCTTAACGCGAGCAACCATTGCATCTAGTTCAGCCATATTAGTTACAGGCATAGGGAATCTCCTAAAATTAACAAATATTAAAAACTTTTTACTAAGGCTATTACTTATCGTTTTTACTGTTTATCAGTCACTTAGAAAACAAACGTCTTAGTAAATTGCTTTCAGGACTGAGTATAATATTTCAGAGTGTGAAAAAAATTGACTTGGATCAGTTCTCACCACCTAAATACTACCAAAGTGGTGCCTCATCACACCAAAATGACATAATTCACTGATAAACAAATAAATTAACTTTCATTTTTTATTGAGTAAAAAAGAAGCAAATGGACAAATAAATAAAAGAAACTACAACAACCTGTAAAAAAGTTTCATTTTTGACCAACAAAATTACATGTAGGCCCAATTCTTTGTGCTACTGAGAGTATATCGAACCGAATACATCTCTCTACAAACCACCTTGGTTTTTATCAAAAATGTGCGAATGTTAACGTTTATGTAAAACAGTGCAATTTATCAGCAACTTTATAGGTAACATTTCCTTTCCAGATTAGATACAGTTTATTAAAGAATTAGTTTTTCTCACTTAAATGGCAGGGAATGCGTTAGTTTTTTTCATTTCTTACAACCTAACTTTTGCCTTACATTACGCCCAAATTACCCCTTCTCCTTTTCACTAATGTGAACTTTGATGAGTAAGCAACATGCAAACTTTTGAACTTGCTATCTTCTTGCAGTTTTTTCTCGGTTTGGTCGCCGCAGTAAACCCTGTTGGTATCATGCCTGTGTTTGTGTCACTAACCGGGCATATGACACCCGACGAAAAGCGCAATACGGCAACAACAGCAAATGTGGCTGTTGCGATCATCCTGATCATTTCGCTTTTTGCTGGTCAGTTACTGTTAGACATGTTCAGTATTTCTCTGGATTCGTTTCGTGTCGCTGGCGGGTTGCTATTACTTAGCATCGCATTCTCGATGATGAGCGGTAAACTGGGGGAAGATAAGCAGAACAAACAAGAGAAAACGGAATACGTCAGTCGTGAACAGATTGGTGTGGTCCCTCTTGCAATGCCTTTAATGGCAGGTCCTGGTGCAATCAGTTCGACTATTGTTTATGGTGCACGCTACCCAAGCATGTTCGATACCGTGGGCATTAGTATTACGATTGGTTTGTTCTGCCTTTGTTCATGGCTATTATTCCGTTCTGCCCCATTGATCGTACGATTTCTAGGTCAAACTGGAATCAACGTCATTACTCGTATCATGGGTTTGATATTGGGCGCGCTTGGCATAGAGTTCATTGCGAATGGCTTACGCAACTTATTTCCAGGATTAGCCTGAGTTTCTATAAAATTGTATGATAGAGCGATTCAACAATGGATCGCTTTGTCATGACGACTGACTCTCTTAAACATACTCTATATGTCACCATTTTTGGTACTCATACCAAAGCTGGTAAAACGTTCGATATTGCTCTCATTATCGCGATCATCAGTTCGTTAATCGTACTGGTGTTAGATTCGATACCCTCCGTTCGGGCCGAGTGGGAAAAAGAGCTGAAGTTTATTGAATACACATTTACTGGCCTATTCACGATTGAATACCTTCTAAGGCTTTATTGCTCCCCCAAACCTGCCGCCTACGCAAAGAGTTTTTATGGTGTCGTCGATTTACTTGCGATTTTGCCCACTTATTTAGCACTCTTCTTCCCATCCGCTTCGTTTATGGGTGTGATCAGGGCGCTGCGAGTGATGCGAATATTCCGCATACTCAAGTTAGTCCGATACCTCCAAGAGTCCAATATCCTCTTACGTTCACTGCTTATGGCGCGCAGAAAGATTTTTATCTTCTTTAGTTCCGTCGCCATTATGGTAACGATTTTCGGCTCGTTGATTTTTATCATTGAAGGACCTGAAAACGGATTTACTAGCATTCCTAAGAGTATTTATTGGGCGATCGTGACCATCACAACGGTTGGGTATGGTGACTTGGTCCCTCAAACAGACCTAGGTAAAGGGCTTGCATCACTCACCATGTTACTGGGTTATTCCATTTTGGCGGTACCTACAGGTATTTTCACTGCCGAACTGCACCAAGAGATGCAATCGCACAAAGTATTGGTGAAATGCCCAAACTGCTCCCACGCAGGGCACGACTCTGACGCAATTTACTGTAAACATTGTGGTAGTGAACTAGCCGATCCAGACAAAAGAGTCGTTCGAACGGAAGACGACGCATGAAAAAAGAGCTCCCTAAGGAGCTCTTTTATTTTGTCATCAAATAAAGGATGATGTGATTATGCTTTCTCAGACAGAATAATTCTCAGAGTACGACGCAATGGCTCCGCAGCACCCCAAAGCAGTTGGTCACCAACAGTGAAAGCATTTAGGAAATCATCACCCATTGCCATCTTACGTAGACGACCCACTGGTACAGACATTGTGCCCGTAACTTTTGCCGGCGTTAGCTCTTGAGCAGTGATGTCACGGTCGTTAGGAATCACTTTCACCCAATCGTTATGAGTGGCGATGATTTCTTCGATTTCGTCCATTGGTACATTTTGTTTAAGCTTGATAGTAAGTGCTTGAGAGTGACAACGCATCGCGCCAATACGCACACAAGTACCGTCAATTGGAACAGGTGAACTTTGAGAACCCAAAATTTTATTCGCCTCAGCGCCCGCTTTCCACTCTTCTTTACTCTGACCATTATCGCGCTTCACATCGATCCATGGGATCAACGAACCAGCTAGTGGCACACCGAATTTATCGGTAGGGAAAGAGCCGCTGCGCATTGTATCCGCAACTTTCTTATCAATATCTAGGATAGAGCTTGATGGGTTTGCAAGTTCAGAGCTAACTGAGTCATTGATAACGCCCATTTGCGAGATCAATTCACGCATATTTTGCGCACCAGCACCAGATGCGGCTTGGTAAGTCATTGCGCTTGTCCACTCAACAAGGCCTTTCTCAAATAGACCACCTAGACCCATTAGCATTAAACTAACCGTACAGTTACCACCGACAAATGTGTTCGTGCCACCTTGGATGCCTTGTTGGATTTGCTTTAAGTTCACTGGATCAAGTGTGATGATCGAATCTTCAGCCATACGTAGCGTGGAGGCCGCGTCAATCCAGTAGCCTTTCCAACCAGCCTGACGAAGTGCAGGGAAAACTTTTTCTGTGTAGCTACCACCTTGACAGGTGATTACCGCATCAAGCTGTTTTAAGCTTTCAATATCATACGCGTCTTGCAGTAAGCCTGCGTCTTTTCCTAAGTTAGGAGCAGGAATACCAACTTGAGAAGTACTGTAGAATACTGGTTCGATTAGGTCGAAGTCTTTCTCTTCAACCATACGCTGCATAAGGACTGAACCAACCATACCGCGCCAACCAACTAAACCAACTCTCATCGTATTAACTCTCCATGTATTAAAAAACCTACCCCATAGTTAATTTTTCACAGCAAAATCTCAACCCCTATTTTGTAAATAAGCGCGTTTTTTAACCTTTTCCTCTGAAAAACCGGGTTACACGAGATTTTTTAGTGTTTGGTTTGCGGTTTTAACCATTTTTCAAGTAGGGAAAGCACTTTAGCCCCCTAATTGGTCTTACCACTCAATGAGAAAATAACACATGAAGCACAATAATTTCACATTACACAACATTTAAAACCAAAAAAGTTAAAACAAACTAACAGTTAATTTCACAAGCAAACGTTTTTACCGACGAACATCAAGATAAAACACCAAATGTTCGAAATATAATTTTTGTTAATGTATGTTATGCGCGATTACAACAAGGAGCGCCTTCCTCTATTGCTCCAAGATTGACAGAGGCACATATGAAGCAAGTCACACCACGCCTACCAAGCTTGATACAGGTATTTATCTCGCTCGGTTTATTTCTCCTGCTGGCATTTTCGTTCACAGCCAAGCTAGACCTACCGATTCAGCTAGCGCTATACATCGGTTGGTTCATTGTCATGATATTGGGCATAAAGCTTGGCCATCAGTATAAAGATCTGGAAAAAGCAGCACTAAATGGCATTTCCAATGGACTTGGAGCCGTTTTAATCCTTTTGGCCGTTGGCGCGCTTGTAGGTACTTGGATCTCTGGTGGTATTGTTCCAACCATTATTTACTACGGCCTTAAAGCAATCCACCCTTCCATCTTTTTGCTCGCGACCATGATCATCTGTTCATTGACTGCGCTAGCGACTGGCACATCTTGGGGTGCGGCTGGCACGGCAGGTATTGCAATGATGGGCATCGGTCAAGGTCTTGGTGTTCCTGCGCCAATCACTGCAGGTGCCGTACTTTCAGGCTGTTACTTTGGTGACAAAATGTCGCCTCTATCGGATTCAGTAATCCTTGCTTCATCTATGTCTAACGTTGAAGTGATGGAACATATTAAAGGCATGTTGCCGATAGCACTCATTAGCTACATTATTACAGGCATTATGTTTACTGCATTTGGCTTCCACTACGCAGGTCAAGTTGACATGAGCCAGGTAGACTCTGTCATTAAGGCGATGGAACAGCAGTTCTACATCACCCCTTACTCATTTGTTCCTGTGGTCATCGTATTGTCACTTCTAGCGATGCGTATGCCTTCATTCCCAGTGATCAGTTTTGGTTCTCTGCTAGGTATTATTTGGGCAGTGATGATCCAAGATGTCGATTTCCTAACCGCGTTCAACACGGCTTGGGCTCCGTTTGCAATCTCATCTGGCGTAGATTTCATTGACTCAATCCTTAACCGTGGCGGCATGTCTTCAATGCTTGGGTCGGTAGCGGTTATCGTATTCGGCCTTGGTTTTGGCGGTCTACTAGATAAAGTAGGCGTGCTAGAGACTATCGCGAAGCTGTTTGAAAAACGCGTTCAAAGTGCAGGTTCATTGGCAACAAGCACAATTGGTACGGCCTTTATGGGCAACATATTTGGTTCAGCGATGTACGTTTCACTTATTCTGACCCCAAAAATCTGTGCGAAGAACTATGACCGTCTAGGCTACAAACGTAAGAATTTGTCTCGTAACGCAGAATTTGGCGGCACGCTAACCTCAGGTATGGTCCCTTGGAGTGACAACGGTATCTACATGGCCAGTATTTTGGGTGTTGCTACACTGTCTTATGCCCCGTTCATGTGGCTGAGTTTTGTATGTATCATCGTAACGATCTTCACTTCTTACATGGGTTGGTTTGTTGATAAGTGCGAACCAACAGCAGAAGCAGTTGAAGAAGCTGAAGGCGAATTAAAGCAGCAAACCGCTTAACTTCGCAGAGATAGGAAGAACCTCCCTTCCGAATTCAATACTAAAAAAGAGCGCTTTAAAGCGCTCTTTTTTTATTTCCAAAACAAATCGTTAGCTTTGTTTTACTGGCGTTTTTACGGCTGCACGCTTCCCAAACCAATAGCCCAAGCCAAGCGGTGCAAAGAATATAACGGCAATGAACAGAATAAAGTAGATGATGGTACTTTTGACAAGTTCAATCAGCTTAGTCATGGCGAGATTCACAACCTCTTGCGACACTCGATCCATATCTTGAGCAAACTTCTCGCGCTCATGGGTAATGATCTGTGCGATTTCTTGACGTTCTCTGGCAACCATCAGCTCTATAGCTTGGCGTTCTTCACCCAACTGAGATAAACGCGCCTCCGTCCTTTGATCGATATCGTCAACCAAAGGTTGTAACTCCAGCGCCATTTGTTCTGCCAAATAACGCATGTACTCTGGGTTGTTATCGATAAAATCCCTCATCGAATCAGCGGTAACTTGCAAACTATTGAGCGCCGCATTGACTTTTTCGATACTGGCAGAGCTATTCAAGGCCAACAACTGCGCTTTCCACGTCATAATTTTTGGTGTCTGTTCTGATACCAGACTTAGACGATCAGAGACATCCCCAAGTGCTTCTGGCATCGTGCCTAGCGTTGTAACGGCTTCCTCTTCGCTAATTTGGTTTGCATCTAACCACCCACGGTAAGCCGGAGTCCTAATCATGCTTAAATCAGCGAATGGATGCTGCTTGGCGAACTCTGCAACAAACGTTTGTGTCTTGATGTATGCTTCTTTCTTCAATAAAGATTGAGCCAGTTTATCTACCTCTTTCGCTAAATAAACGGAAACTAACTTGGCCTCACCGGACGCAAAGAGCTCATTACCAGAAGCGGTAGTAAAGAACTGTTCCATTTGTAGCGTGAAAGTCCATGTATCAATCAGTGCAGCCATTGGGGACACTTGATACGCAGAAGCTTGGATGCCCTCTTCAGCATTTATCTTCCAAAGTAAAATATAAGATTGATGAACTTTATCATGAGGATCATATTGTTCGTGTAGTGCATCTGCTGCTTGCTCAACCTGAGCAAAAAACTGCTGCGCATACTCACGAGTCAAAAGACGCATATTGAGCTCTTGTTTGGTAAGAGGGACGGTTTGACTCTCGATCTTGACTTCGAGCAGGGAGCACCCTGAAAGCATCATAACCAGCCCTATCAACATCATTGAAGACATTCGGCGAACGGACATGAAAACACCTTTAACAAATTGTATAGAACAGGAATAAAGCGAACTAAGTCATATAGTTCGAGCCTTTATTACCTCAACTCTTATGACATTAAGTCAGAGCAATATCAATCTGTTAGCGCTTCTGTTATCTTTTCACTATTGAGAACATTATTAGCAAAAAGTATGGTTTGTTTTAGGACATCATCTAAACATGCCAACTTCTCTTCCGGCACTTTTTGCCCTTGTTTAATCAACAGTTCAATATCACCCGAAATACAGTGCAATGGCATTGCACCTAAACTCCCTGAGACCCCTTTAAGACTGTGTGCGGCTCTTTGCGCTTGCTCTTTATCCTCTTCTAACAGCTGATACATTTTAGTGCCATCGCCAGAGTGATCCTGAATAAAGACCTCCAGTAACATCCGCACAGCGCCCTCGTCACCAGACAGAGAATCTAACATTTTATTGATATCTATGTACGGCTCACGTTCCACTACTTCCACTTGTGATGAATTCACCTCATTACAACTTTCTTCGTTCATTTGGACGTTTTGAAAATTTTCTGACTGAGCTGAGGGAACAGCGTTAGCTCCATTTTTATCATCGCCAACTTGCTCTGACTTTTTATCATCGGTTCTGGGTAGTGGTATCGGTTGAATCGTTTTTGGGGAGAAGGCTCCCCATGAAATGAGGAAAAGGAGCAAACCACTGATTACAGACAACCAAACAATAAAAGTCATTAGCTTCTGTTCCAACTGATCATTTATCGAAGTTAACTGGTTCGGGAAATCTGGATTAAGCAGGTGATTGGATAAATAACTGCCCTGTGCCTGAGCAGATAGTGCGCTTGAGGTTTGAGCAAGCTGGCGCTGAAGAGCGCTTCGCTCTTCGGGAGAGAGCGTCTCTGATTCAATAAAAAGTCGGTCTAAGTCACGGTAAGTATCGCTATTCGTTGCAGAGTCACTAAAGACAGACTCAAAAACAAGCGCACCTAAGCGATAGTACATTGCCTGAATTTGCTCAGAGTTTTCTGTTCGAGCACGGCTGCTTCGTAACTGTTCTGCTAACGAAACCAATTCACTGTCACTTCTCACAAAAGCTCGAGCACTTTCTAAAAATCGGTCGGTCGTATAAAGCAATTGAGTGATATCTGGTGTGATTTTCCCTTCAGAAAACTCACTTTCAAGCTGTAAGCGAACTGCATAAGCCAACTGAAGTTTCAGTGAAATTTGGTCGACGTGTTTAACACGGTAAGGCAGATCGAAGTTAAAAAAGTGCCTGACTTCTTCAACTTTACTTCCTAACTCATTTACAGTCGAAATCGTTTGAATCGTTTGTTTGGCTTGCAGCCAAATGCCAAGTGCTAAAACACACCACAAAACGAACCAGAACCAAACAAACCGCCGTATTCCTTCTTTTAGCTTCAGCAACACTTGCCCCTCGCATATCTCCATTAATTACAAGCATATACTATGGATGTTTCTTATTCACATAAAAAAAGAGAGCCGTTTGCTCTCTTTATTTAACGATATGATTTTAGTTGCGACTTAACTGATCTTTTAGATTTGGAGGCGTCCCTTTAATCGTTAAGGTATCCGTCTCTGGATCATAAAAAATACGCTCGCCAAGTAAGAGACTATCGAAGCTAATATTCAAACCACCACCAGCTCCAACAAATTTAGTCAGTTTGCGAACCGTCGCACGATCACCTGGGAAAGACTCTTCAAGTTCGTACCCTTGCTCTTTGGTGAAATCCATAAAGCTCGTGCCATCTTGGCTTTGAGGAAGCTCTCCGGAAAGCTCTGAGATTTGAACTTCATCACCGGATTTAATTTGCTCATTGCAGTAGTCGTAAACTTGTTTCTTGTACTCGTTCACTTCTTGCTTTTCTAGCTTCGAGTCAGCACAAAAATCATCCACCGCCTGCATCAACACTAAGTTTTGTTGTTTAGTATCTAAGCCAATATCCGCTTGCAGAAAATCTAGGAAGAAGTCCGCCACTTTACGGCCAACGCGTCCTTTAATGTATTGCAGATAACGATTGGATTCCTTGTCGGTCTCGTAGCTCGACAGGTCGATGCGTGCGGCAATATCCATTTTGGTGATATCTAAGTAATCTGTCGCACTGATGTCCAAACCTTCGGTCACTTTTAAACTCTGATTCATTGGTAAGATACCGATGAACAAGTAGTCCGTTGCTAAACTCTGATACTCTGCGAAAACCAAGATACCTTCATCCGCAAATGGGTACTTAATCAACTCTTCTTTCAAGCGATTTGCACTAATTTGTGAGAAGTCGTAAAAATCTCGCTCTCCTTTGCGCATTTCTTGAAGCCAAAATTGAAATTCGCTGTCTGACTGGAAAGCGCCAAAACCTTTACCAGCTTTAGAATGGAATACTCGGTGAAGCTCAGCGACTAAGTTTTCTGTAGATGCATCGTTCTCTAATGATGCTGGACGAAAGTTTACAACCAGCTCGTCCTGATCGTTTTTGCACAGTTGATGCAGAATAACGTTTGAAAGATGAAGACTCATAGTGATTTTATCTTGCTACAAGGTTTTAGTTGATGGGCATTGTAGGTTATCATAAGCCGCTTTTACTATCATTATTAGAGTCTTTATGCCGATTACATCTAAATATACTGACGAGCAAGTAGAAAAAATTCTTGCTGAAGTAGCAACAGTTCTTGAAAAACATGCTGCTTCTCCTGAGTTGACGCTAATGATTGCCGGAAATATCGCAACCAATGTCTTAAATCAACGTGTTGCTGCTTCACAACGCAAAGCGATTGCTGAAAAATTTGCTCAGGCGCTGATGTCTTCTTTAGAAACACCAAAAACACACTAATCACGGACAATAGAACACATACATGGTAGACAGCGGAAACTCATACGGCGAACGTGTATCTCGACTAGTTGGTTGGGGTCACTGGTTTGCATTCTTCAATATCGTTGCGTCGATGTTGATAGGCACACGCTACATTGTTCAGTCTCCTTGGCCCGAGACGTTACTTGGTCAGTTTTATCTGGCGGTTTCTTGGGTTGGTCACTTTGGCTTTCTAGTTTTCGCACTTTACTTGCTTGTTCTATTCCCGTTGACGTTTATCCTGCCATCGCGGAAATTGTTCCGTTTGGTGGCAGTGATTTTCGCAACCGTTGGGCAAACCATATTATTAATTGATACCCAAGCGTATCAGTCGATCAATTTGCACTTAACTCCCGTTGTCTGGGAGTTACTATTCAGCGAAGACAAAAGTGCGCTCAGCACTGACCTACAACATTTATTTGTTGTGATGCCGCTGATCTTCCTTATTCAACTCGCACTATCCGAATGGGTATGGCGAAAACAGCGCAAACTATCTCATAAGCACGTAGGACGCCCTCTCGCGGCCGTCTTTTTCCTCAGCTTTATGACCAGCCATTTGGTTTACATTTGGGCAGATGCGTATTTTTACAACCCAATTACTAGCCAGCGTTCAAACTTCCCTTTGTCTTACCCGATGACGGCGAAGAGTTTTATGGAAAAACATGGTCTACTTGACCGTGAGGAATACCTAAAACGTTTAGCAGAAAACGAAGGCAACGTAGAGTTAGTCAACTACCCTCTTGAAAAGCTTGAGTTTAACCGCCGAGTTAATAAGCTCAATGTGTTGATGATCAGCATAAACAATTTACGAGCGGATGCGCTTAACCAAGAAGAGATGCCTAACCTCTATGAGTTTGCTGAAAACAATCAGAACTTCCGTAATCATTACAGCTCAAGTAATGATACATACGGGGCCTTTGGTTTGTTCTATGGCTTACCGACCAGTTATGCATCAAGCATCAAGGCGCAAGGTGCTTCCCCAGTATTGCTCGATGTACTGAAAGATCAGGGCTACAACTTTGGTTTATTCAGTGGCAGTGGGTTTGAAGATGATCTCTACTCAGAAATTATTTTCCGCGACTTGAACTTAGCGGAAGACCTAGATGGCACGCAAGCTCATACCGATAAACAATCTATCGCAAACTGGAATACATGGTTAGCAGAGAAAGCAAGTCAGCCATGGTTTAGTTACATCGAAGTCACCACCGTTGATAATTTTGAATCGATTCCTTCAAATAATGACGAAGAAATGCCCGCAAGTGAGCGATTCAAAAAAGCTTATGAATATGCAGTGAAGTCGGCGGATAGAGCTATCGCCGGTATTATTGATGAACTAGAAACGACGGGACAACTGACAAACACCATCGTAATCATCACTTCTAATCACGGTAGTGAATTTAACGAAACCAATACGAACAGCTGGGGAGCAAACAGCAACTACAGCCGTTATCAATTACAAGTTCCGATGGTGATCCATTGGCCTGGAATGCTGGCTGGCGAGTTTAATCACAGCACAAGCCACTTGGACCTCTCGGTTACACTGTTGCAAGATATGCTCGGCGTATCTTCCAACCCATATGATTACAGTAGTGGTCGCAACCTATTCGATGAAAGCCGTCGTCGCTGGATCTTGGCGGGCGATACTCGCGAGCTTGCCTTAATTACTAGCTCGCAAACCACAGTGATCGATAAGTTTGGCAACTACAAGCTGTATGACAAAAACTACAAACGACTTAGAGATGATGCACCGAAGTTGCCAGTTTTGATGCAAGGTTTAACTGAGTTACAGCGTTTTTATTCTAAAAACGATTAATACCTAGCAATCCATATACTATTCAAACTCCCCTTTTTGGGGAGTTTTTGTTTATTTAAACAACACAAACCACAAATTTGCGCAGTAAACATCCAATCAGTTCAACTAGGGGTTTACAACATTTTCAAAGCCTTATATTATGCGCCTCAACAACGGAGAGATGGCTGAGTGGTTGAAAGCACCGGTCTTGAAAACCGGCATACGTTAATAGCGTATCTAGGGTTCAAATCCCTATCTCTCCGCCACTTTTAGAAAAAGCCCGCTAAGAAATTAGCGGGCTTTTTTGCATCTCCAGACTTAAAAGATTTGTACAAATCACTTATCACTTCTTGAACGCAACTAAGCACTCCGCCACCCTCCGAAAGAACCCACAAAAAATTAATGCCCTTTTCGTTCGTTCCAGTGTTGAATCAATTTGATATTTACATCTAGTTGTATCTACTCATCAATAAAGACTTCTTTAGCGGCATTGATAAGCTGCAAATGAATTGGGACGAGGTCAGCATGATTCGTTCGATATCCACCTCCAACGACAGCTGCGACAGGGATACCTCGAGATTTCACTGTTTGCATTAAAAATCTATCACGTTCTAAAATCCCTTGCGTCGACACATCAAAATATCCAAGCTCATCGTCTTGATGTATATCGACACCAGCATCGTAGATAACCAAATCAGGGCGATGAAGATTAAGTGCCATATCGACCACTTCTTTAAACGCCATTAAAAAATCCTCATCACCTGTTCCTCGCGCCATAGGCACATCGAGGTCAGACTGAGGCTTCCTCGCTGGGAAGTTTTTATCACAGTGGAAAGAAAGCGTGATGATATCTGGCTCATCGTCACATAAAGTTGCTGTTCCATCCCCATGGTGAACATCACTATCAATGATCAATACTTTATCGACATGCTCGACTTCGAGCGCTTGCCTGGCCGCGATCACTAAGTCATTAAATAAACAAAAACCACTGCCAAACTCTTTGTGTGCGTGGTGATACCCACCACTCAAATGAATGGCCACACCGTACTCAAGTGCCTTTTTTGCGGTCAGAGCCGTGCCCGCTGCTGAAGTTAGCGTTCTGGTAATGAGAGACTCACTCCAAGGAAAACCTATTCGGCGCATCTTCGCAGCTGGCATGTTTCCACTAACAAGTAACTCGACGTATTCCTCGTCATGAACACGTTTTACTTCCCCAACAGTTAATGCTTCGGGCTGGAAAAACTGCGTGTGCTCTTTCCAGTTATCTTTCTCCATATGCACCAATACCGATTCATAGAGGTACTGGTATTTCATAATTGGGTAACGATGCCCCTCTGGCAACTCAAGTTGAGAATAAATCGGGTGGTAGATAAATGGCAGCATGAGAAATTCTTAATAACAATGGTAACGAAATAGTATCAACTTAAAGGGTTGAATAAAACGCAATTTAATTGATAATGATTTTCAATATCAATTAAATTTAATATACATATGAATTCTACTTTCTTTGCTATTCTCGGCGCACTGTTTGGCTCTCTTTGTGCTCTGTCCCTATTTTCATCTCTCGTTGTTGGTGCGTGGTGGTTGGTTGATTTTATTGTGCTTAGCTAACACAATGACTTTCAACTGAAATCAAAAAAACATAGGTGTTTGTATGAGTCAAACCGTCTTTATTACCGGAGCAAATCGCGGCATTGGCCTTAGCTTAACTGAGCTGTACCTGAAGCAAGGCCACCAAGTACATGCTACTAGCCGCTCCTTAGAGAACAGTTCAGAACTACAAACTCTAGCCTCACAATTCAGCAATCTAGTTTTGCACGAACTGGATGTCACGCACTACGAACAAGTCGCTAAGCTTGCCGATAAACTCCCTGCCATCGACTTACTCATCAATAATGCAGGATATTACGGCCCCAAGGGATATGGCTTTGGAAATACTGACGTAGAAGCATGGCGTAAAGTCTTCGAAGTAAACACCATTGCTCCGTTAAAACTGGTTGAGTACTGTTACCCTCGCTTACAACAAGGCAAGATGAAAAAGATTGCTTGTATCTCATCAAAAGTCGGCAGTATGACCGAAAATACGTCCGGTGGCGGTTATATTTATCGCTCATCGAAAGCGGCGCTTAACTCGGTTGTGAAAAGCTTAAGTAATGATTTAACACCTGAAGGATTTACCGTTTTAGCGCTTCACCCTGGTTGGGTAAAAACGGCGATGGGCGGGCCAAATGCTTTGATAGATACGCAAACCTCCGCGCAAGGCCTAGCGAACGTGATAGAGCTGAGCACACCGCAGCTTTCAGGTCGATTTATTAACTACGATGGTACTGAGTTACCTTGGTAGCAGCATTAAGACACAACCATCACTAAACCAAATACCATCAAAGCCAGGCTTCATAATCGTGACTTGGTTGGCAAACATAATGTTCATCAGTGATCCACCAGCATAATTCACGCAATCTAACTTGAATTTATCTACATCCAATCCAGACTTAGGAAAAAGTAGAACAAATAAGGAGAAAGCACGATGGCAGCAGATAGGGATTTGGTTAATTTTAGCGAAGAGCACGAACTAAATTACTGCTTGAGAAGTGCTGGTAAACGCCAAACTCAAGCGAATCGAGATACATTAGTTGACTTGGGCAACCAGGTGAAAGAGGTACTGGACAAACGCGTGTTAACTCAAGGTGAAGTAAGAGGCGCGATCCAAAACCACGGTGACCTGTTCGAGTAATCTATTTTCAAGCATGCGCGGTGTTTAATTACACCGCGCTTGTCCTATGCCTGCTTACCTTTGGTTGCACGAGATTTAGTCGCGCCACCATTCTTTGAATAACTGCGCTTTTTACGTTTAAACGCAGGACGTTCCACCTTGGGTAGATGACGTAATGAATCAGGGATAGGGCCTGCTTTTACTTGTGCCATCAAGCTATCAATGCGTTGTTCCAGTGCTTGCATGAACGGCTGATATGCTTGATTTCTCTCTGCCATACCTTGTAACTGGTGCTCCCAATGAGCCGTCATATCAGGGTATGTTGAATCTTCTGGCAAGGCATGAATGAGACCTCTTCCCGCAGGAGAACTGAGAATTGACTTACCTTGACGCGTAAGCAGTTGGCGTTTGAACAGCGTGTCCAAAATACCAGCGCGAGTCGCTTCCGTGCCTAGCCCATCAGTGTCACGAAGGATTTTTTTCAGTTCTTTATCCGCAACATAACGGGCGATCCCGGTCATCGCTTGCAACAGCGATGCCTCGGTAAAATGCTTTGGTGGCTCGGTTTTTCGGTCTTTTATTTCCCCTTCACGACAAGTTAACACGGTGCCTTCGGGTAGCGGTGGCACGGCATCAATACCTTCATCTTCCTTGTCAGTTTTGCCCATTAGCGCTTTCCAACCCGGCGAAACTAACTGACGACCTTTCGCGACAAACGTACCACCAGCGATATCGAAAACCAATTTCGCTTCTGCGTAAACCGCCGCCGGATAGAACTGCATGAGGTACTGACGAGCAATCAATTGATACACTTTCATCTCATTGCCGGAAAGCGCATTCACATTAGCTTGCTTCGGTGTAGGGATAATCGCATGGTGCGCATCCACTTTTTTATCGTTCCAGGCTTTGGACTTTAATGTTAAGTCTGCTCCCTGAACGGCAACTTGCAACTCTTTTGCGTTATTCGCAATAGCAGTTGTCACCGTCCCTGCTTGTGAGTAGTGTTCCATCGGCAAATAGCGACAATCTGAACGCGGGTAAGTGATCAGCTTGTGCTTTTCATACAATGCCTGACAAGTATCTAGTACTTGTTGCGCACTCATACCATAGCGCTTCGCGGCATCGATCTGTAAAGCAGATAACGAATAAGGTAATGGTGCTGATTGCTTGGTTTGCTTTTGTTCCGACTCTGTCACTTTTGCGGGTTGATTTGCAATACGGTTTGCAACATTTTCTACCAACTTACGGTTTAATACTCGACCTTCTTCGTCCTGCCAAGGCTTGCATGCCTCACTTGGCTTCCAACGAGCACGAATATCAAAAGTACCATTGGCATCTTGATATGGGATCAGAGCATGTAGGGTAAAATAGTCCTTCGGGACAAAGTTTTCGATTTCTTCATCACGACGCACCACTAAGCCAAGAACTGGCGTTTGCACTCGCCCTACCGAGAGAACACCTTGATACCCTGCTTTTTGACCAAGCAAGGTATAAGCACGAGACATGTTCATACCATACAGCCAATCAGCCCGAGAGCGGGCCAATGCTGAAACTGAAAGTGGGATAAACTCGCGATTACTGCGCATAGAACTGAGAGCACGTTTAACCGCAGGTAAGTTCAAGTCGGAAATCAACAAACGCTGTGTAGATTCCTTCTTGGTTTTAGATAACTTGCAATAGTCCAGAACTTCATCAACTAACAGCTGACCCTCTCGATCTGGGTCTCCTGCATGAATGACTTCGTTAGCTTCTTTGAGCAATTTACGAATCACTGTTAATTGCTTACTTGCACTTTTCCTCGGTCTGAGCTGCCATTGCTGCGGAACAATTGGTAAATCTGCCATATTCCACTTTTTGTAACGCTCATCGTAAGCGTCGGGTTCGACTTGTTCGAGCAAGTGGCCGATACACCAAGTAACGATATCCCCGTTCCCACAGCGGATGAATCCTTGATCTTTCTTTTGAGGGTTTGGCAGTGCAGCGGCAATCGCACGGCCTAAACTTGGTTTTTCAGCAATAAACAGACGAGACATAACGTTTTGGAAATAAATATAATTAGGGCCACATTATCGAATGTAGCCCTAATAAATCAAGAAAAACTGTATAAATAAACAGTCAGTTTATTTAAGTTTTCAGTTATAGAAATTCAACAAACTGAGAAAGGTCACGCTCAGGAACTTTCATCGGTGTACAACCAGGCGTGCCTAAGTACAAGAAACCAACAATCTCATCGTCACCTTCTAAACCAAATGCTTGATGAACTTCTGGATGGAACATCCACTTACCTGAGCGCCAAAACCCTTGAAAGCCTTGCGCTACGGCTGACATTTGCATCGCTTGTACAGCGCATCCCGCAGATAAGTGTTGCTCTAGTGCTGGTACTTTCTCATGTTCTGTTACTTTAGCAATAACAGTGATCACCATTGGTGCGCGAAATGGGGCATTCTTTACCTTTTCGACCACCGCTTCATCACTATTTTCAGCTTCTGCCGCTTTTACCAATATATCTGACAGTTTTTTCAAACCATCGCCCTGTGCGATAACGAAACGCCAAGGGGTTAATCCCGCATGGTCAGGCGCACGAAGGCCAGCACGAATGATGTTCTCAAGTGCTTTACCTTCTGGAGCAGGCGCGGATAACTTCGCGATAGATCGGCGATTGAGCAAAAGATCGAGAGCGTCCATGAAAGAATCCTTATTGAATATCGTTGTTATTTTGTTTACGCCACTTTAGCACAATCTGCTCCTGCGAATAACAACCGGTTTTCTGTGGGCTTGATAACGTGCTTCACTTAACATCAATCTGGGTTTAATGTTAATTTATTCGCGAAATGAATAAGTTGAACATAGGCAGGTTGATGAACAAGGACAAACAAAACAGCATTTACGAAAAGATCGTTAATGACGAAGATGCCCGTGCCTGTAAGGCGATTCCTGAATCAGCTTGTCATCAAGTTCCCGGCAACTTTCTTAAAATCATTCTCGCTCAGTTTTTAACGAAAGTCGGCGATGCGTTAATCAATCCTAAAGTCACGTTGCCGTGGATACTACAAAGTCTCGGGGCTCCGGTTTACTTAATTGGTTGGCTGGTTCCTATTCGTGAGTCAGGATCCCTTATCCCACAACTTAGCATCGCGCACTACATCCGACGCATTCCAGTAAGAAAATGGGTCTGGGTAATTGGCAGTATCTTGCAGGCTCTTTCCATATTTGCAATCGGATTGGTCGCATTAACTCTAACAGGAGCAGCTGCGGGTTATGGTGTGATTGCATGTCTTGTGATCTTCAGCCTCTCACGCGGTTTAAATTCCGTCGCATCAAAAGATGTATTGGGCAAAACCATCCCTAAAAACCAACGAGGTCAAGTCAACGGCTGGTCTTCAAGCGCTGCTGGCCTGGTTACGCTGCTTTTCGCTAGCCTTCTGGCACTAGCCTGGTTATGGGACGTAGAGCCGACAGAGCGCTTTTACGGTCTGAGTTTAGGCTTAGCGGGCGTCATATGGCTCATCGCGGCATTAGTCTATGCGCGAATTAATGAGTATGCCGGTGAGGTAGACGGTGGTCGAAATGGCGTCCTCGAAGCGTTTAAACAACTCGCGTTACTTAAGACAGACGTGACCTTTCGTCGATTCGTTATCACGCGGACACTATTTTTATGTTCTGCGCTGAGTGCACCGTACTACGTTGTGCTGGCACAGCAATCTCTGGGTGGACAGCTCTGGGTGCTAGCTCTCTTTATGTTTGCGAGTGGCTTAGCCTCCTTTGTGTCAGGTCCTTTCTGGGGAAGAATGTCCGATCGCTCTAGCCGCAGTGTGATGGTCATAGGCGCAATGATGAGCGCGCTACTTGGTGTTGTGTTATTTGTTTACGATACATGGGTCACCGCTAGCCAAAGCTTCCTATTCGTGATTCCTCTGCTTTACTTTTGTGTTTGTATTGCCCACGACGGAATACGAGTCGGACGAAAAACCTATTTAGTTGATATCGCAGAAGGTGACAAACGGACGAGCTATGTAGCCGTGAGTAACACAGTGGTTGGGATAATGCTGCTTCTAATGAGCTCTCTTGGTGTTATGTCGAACTTCTTGAGCCTTTCAGCTGTGGTGTTAGTGTTCTCTTTTATTACTTTTGCTGGCGTGGTAATGGCCAAACAACTGCCAGATATCAGTGACTAGTTCTATACAAAAAAGCTGCGCTCAAAGCGCAGCTTTTATGGTAAACACACATTAAAAGGCTAGAGTTTTACCGCCAATTTAACACCTTGACGAATCGCACGCACAGCATCAAGTTCACCCGCATGGTCAGCTCCGCCAATGATATGAATCTTATCTCCAAGTTCAGACCATTTATCTTCAAACGGACGTACAGACTCTTGCCCAGCACAAATGATAACTTTGTCTGCATTAAGTACCTGCGCGCTTCCGTCTACATGAATGTGCAAACCTTGATCATCAATTTTATCGTAAGACACACCACCGACTAAATGTACGCCCCGTTTTTCAAGGGTACGTTTATGGATCCAACCTGTCGTTTTACCCGGACCTTTACCTACACGACCTTTACGACGCTGAAGTACCCAGACTTCTTTATCGCTAACCGCATCAGGGTAAGGGTATAAACCACCCGGCTGAGACATCTCCTTGTCGATTCCCCATTCATGCAACCAGTCATCCAACGTTTGTCCAACTGGCTCTGTGAGCATGGTCGCGACATCTACGCCAATGCCACCAGCACCAACGATAGCCACTTTCTCACCGACTGGCGTTTTGTCTCGAATGAGAGTTTGATAGTCGACGACTTTCTCTGGGTTATCAATTCCATCAATATTGACTTTACGTGGCTCAACACCCGATGCCATCACTATCTCATCGTATTCTGTGAGTAAGTCATAGTTCGCTTCCGTCGATAAGTGCAGATTCACGCCTGTTTCATCAATACGGTTAGCGAAATATCGTATCGTCTCTCGAAACTCTTCCTTACCAGGGATCTGCATCGCAAGACGGAACTGACCACCGATGCGGTCGTTCTTTTCGAACAGATCAACCTTATGGCCACGTTCAGCCAGTGTGGTCGCACAAGCCAAGCCCGCAGGTCCAGCACCAACAACTGCAATGTTTTTCTTTTTAAAGGCTGGTTCAACAACAATTTCGGTTTCATAGCACGCTAGAGGGTTCACTAAGCAACTGGCGCGCTTACCTTTAAACACGTTATCTAGACACGCCTGATTACAACCAATACACGTATTAATAAGCTGCGCTTTTTCCTGTTCGGCTTTAGCAACAAAGTAAGGATCGGCCAAGAATGGGCGCGCCATCGAAACCATGTCGGCATGACCGGAAGATAAAATGCGTTCTGCTTCATCTGGCGTATTTATACGGTTGCAAGTGATAATAGGAACCGAAACGTGAGGTTTAACTTTTTCCGTAACCCATGTAAACGCACCGCGTGGTACTTGAGTCGCAATTGTCGGAATTCGAGCCTCATGCCAACCGATACCCGTATTAATAATCGTGACGCCAGCCTCTTCAAGTGCTTTCGCCAATTCGATAACGTCTTCAAAAGTGCTGCCCTGCTCGACAAGATCCAGCATAGAAAGACGGAAGATGATGATGAACTTGTCACCCACCGCCTTGCGTACCGCTTTAACAATTTCTAGCGGAAAACGCATACGTTTTTTATAGCTGCCACCCCATTCGTCGTAACGCATATTAGTACGTTTACATAAGAATTGGTTTATCAAGTAACCTTCCGAGCCCATTAACTCGACGCCATCATAACCAGCAAGCTGTGCTAACTCCGCACTATTAGCAAACGCGTCGATGGTTTTCTTTATCTGGCGGTCGCTCATTTCACTCGGAGCAAACTTTGCAATCGGCGCTTTAATGCCAGATGCACTTTGCGAGAATGGATGCATTGCATAACGCCCAGCATGGAGAATTTGCAACGCAATTTTACCACCGTGCTTGTGCACCGCTTCTGTCACAACTTTATGGGCTTTAGCATGTTTTGGCTTGCTGAATTCAGCACTCAACGGGTGTAAACGACCGCGTAAGTTAGGAGAAAAACCTCCGGTTACAATCAGTCCGACACCGCCTTTCGCGCGTTCTTCATAAAAAGCAGCGAGCTTCTGTAATCCTTCTTTGTGCTCTTCTAAGCCCGTGTGCATTGATCCCATCAGAACTCGGTTTCGTAATTGTGTGAAACCGAGATCCAGTGGCTTTAATAGGTTTGGGTACATGGCAGACATCACTTAACATCCATTGTTATTATCATGGTCTGACCAGATTAAGCCTGCTCAACCAAAAAATCAAACAAGCGTTTACATTTTTGTAACACCGATCAATCTCGTGTGAAAATATGCCAATTGTTGAGTGGTCGTGATAAGCTAAAAAAATGTTATCTTTTGAGATCTTAGAGATAAGAACCCATACTTTGTTAGACTCGGCGTAACTATCTCGTTATGGAGACAAGATGAAAAAACTCTTCAAATTTATTGGTTTGATATTTAAAGGGATATGGAAAAGTATCACTTTCATCAGACTCGCACTGGCAAACCTAATTTTCTTGCTGATGATTGCCGTTTTCTACTTTGCCTTTACTTATACCGGAGACGGTCAACCTGTCGTCGAAAAAGAATCGGCATTGGTGATGAACCTTTCAGGCCCAATTGTCGAACAAAGACGTTATGTAAACCCAATGGACTCTTTTGCTGGTTCCCTTTTGGGTAATGAGCTACCGAAAGAAAACGTCCTTTTCGATATCGTTGATACTATTCGCTACGCGAAAGACGATCCTAAAGTGTCTGGATTAGTGCTAGCACTGCGAGACATGCCAGAAACAAATCTCACGAAACTACGTTACATCGCGAAAGCGTTGAACGAATTTAAAGCATCAGGCAAACCCGTTTACGCCGTAGGTGATTTCTACAACCAAAGCCAATATTACTTGGCAAGTTACGCTGATAAAGTTTATCTGGCACCTGATGGTGGTGTATTGATTAAAGGTTACAGCGCTTACTCAATGTACTACAAAACGTTACTTGAAAAGCTTGACGTTTCTACTCATGTTTTTCGCGTAGGTACTTATAAATCCGCTATCGAACCGTTTATTCGTGATGACATGTCCGATGCGGCGAAAGAGTCAGCAACACGTTGGGTTACTCAATTATGGAGTGCTTTTGTTGATGACGTAACAACAAACCGAAACATTGATGCGAAAGTGCTTAATCCAACCATGGATGAGCTGATTAACGAGATGAAGTCTGTAAATGGCGATATTGCTCAGCTCGCAGTCAAATTGGGGCTAGTGGATGAACTTGCGACACGCCAAGACATTCGCACTCTATTCGCAAAACAGTTTGGTAGCGACGGCAAAGACAGCTACAACGCGATTGGTTACTACGACTACCTTGCAACGATTCGTCCCGATTACACACTACCTCAGCACGACATCGCCGTTGTTCTAGCCAGTGGCGCGATTATGGACGGTCAACAACCTCGCGGAACTGTTGGTGGTGACACAGTCGCAAGCTTGCTGCGTCAAGCACGCAATGATGAAAAAGTGAAAGCGGTCGTATTACGAGTAGATAGTCCAGGAGGCAGTGCCTTTGCTTCTGAAGTGATTCGTAACGAAGTAGAAGCTCTGAAGCAAGCAGGTAAGCCGGTTGTTGTATCCATGTCGAGTTTGGCTGCTTCTGGTGGTTATTGGATTTCAATGAGCGCAGACAAAATCGTTGCTCAGCCAACAACCCTGACGGGCTCCATTGGTATATTTAGTGTCATCACCACGTTTGAAAAAGGCTTTAGCAAGTTAGGTATTAACACTGATGGCGTTGGCACATCGCCGTTCTCAGGTGACGGTATTACCACTGGCCTTTCTGAGGGCGCGTCTCAAGTGTTCCAATTAGGTATCGAACACGGTTACAAGCGCTTTATTTCTCTAGTTGGCGAGAATCGCGATATGTCTCTAGAGGAAGTTGACAAAGTTGCTCAAGGTCGAGTTTGGACTGGCCAAGATGCACTATCCTTTGGTCTTGTCGATCAAATGGGTGACTTTGATGATGCTGTAGAGCTAGCAGCGAAACTAGCGAACGTAACCGATTACGGCATTTACTGGGTAGAAGAGCCTCTTTCACCTACTGAACTATTTCTACAAGAGTTTATGAAACAGGTGAAAGTCTCTCTAGGTATTGATGCAACAAGCTTGCTACCAAAAAGTCTTCAACCCGTAGCTCAACAATTCGAACAAGACGCAAGCTTGCTCCAAAGCTTCAACGATCCTAAAGGTCAATACGCATTTTGTTTGAACTGCCAAGTGCAGTAGTTTTTCCATCAATATTACAAAGGGCACTTCTACTTGAAGTGCCCTTTTTATTAGGCTTTGCATCTCCTCAGATGACTTTCTGATGCTGTGCGTATAGCCTCGCATCTCAAGGTTATTTAGGTATATAATCCCCGCCTCTGTTCCCCTACACGAAAGAAAAAACGATGACTAGAAAACACATCTACATCGCTTACACCGGTGGTACCATCGGAATGCAAAAATCCGACCACGGCTATGTGCCTGTTGCTGGCTTTATGGAAAAGCAATTAGCAAGCATGCCCGAATTCCATCGTCCTGAAATGCCGGATTACACCATCCACGAATACGACCCTCTGATTGACTCATCAGATATGACACCTGCTGACTGGCAGCAGATTGCGAATGATATTCGTGACAACTATGACAAATACGATGGTTTCGTTATCCTACATGGTACTGACACCATGGCGTACACAGCGTCCGCATTGTCTTTCATGCTTGAAAACCTTGGTAAGCCAGTGATTGTAACGGGTTCACAAATCCCTCTCGCAGAGCTGCGTTCTGACGGCCAAGCAAACCTATTAAACGCGCTACATATTGCGGCAAACTACCCGATCAACGAAGTAACTTTGTTCTTCAATAATCAATTGATGCGTGGTAACCGCAGCACAAAATCTCATGCTGACGGTTTTAATGCCTTTACTTCACCAAACCTTCCTCCACTATTGGAAGCTGGGATCAATATTCAAGTTAGCAACAGCGTAACCGTTGGTGCACAACCAGAAGGTGAGTTTAAGGTTCACAACATCACGCCACAACCAATCGGTGTGATCACCATGTACCCTGGTATTTCACACGAAGTTATCCGCAACACGCTTCGTCAGCCCGTGAATGCGATGATTCTTCTGACTTTTGGTGTCGGTAATGCTCCTCAGAACCCTGAGCTGCTTGGTCACCTGAAAGAAGCCTCTGAGCGCGGCGTTATTGTCGTAAACCTAACTCAGTGTTTGGCAGGTAAAGTGAATATGGGCGGATATGCCACAGGTTGTGCGCTCGCAGACTCTGGTGTTATCAGTGGCTTTGACATGACGCCCGAAGCGGCGCTGGCAAAACTACACTACCTTCTAAGCCAAAACCTTTCTTACGAAGAAGTAAAAGAGAGAATGCAACAAGTACTGCGTGGTGAAATGAGCCTGTAAGTTCAAGCTTTCTACGATCTAAAAAGCCCAATACAATTTGGGCTTTTTTCTTTCAAAATCAAAATAATAAAATTTTGAGAAATAAGGCGTAAGGATTAATCAATGTTCGGATTGACACGAACAATATCGCTCTCTTCTCCGCTGAATTGTTTTTTAAGCTCTTGTTTTGATTTAAAACTGATTTCACCACCGGCTGCAACCGTCATATGCTGCGCATCAGTATTATGTTTTGATTGATACAACATCACAGCTTGCATACACGAATCTCGCTGCTCTTTAGAAAGTGTTGTACCCTCAGGCCATCTTCCCGTTTCTACTGCATACACTAAGCGATCATAAACTTCTGGAGTCATCGCTTGTAATAGTTGTTCTGCGTCCATAGTGTACCTTCTTATTACATTCTATTTACAGAACATAACGGGTTAAGAAACTGAGTCAAGAATACGAAAATGAATTGGTGTAACGGATCACAAGCAAAGCCATGAAAAGAACAAACTGGTTACTTCTCAGCCTCGCATGTTTTGCGCTATCGGGCTGTTTTGAAGGTAACGTGACAACCGAAGAGTTGTGCCAAAAAACACCAGAGCTGCGTTGCGAGCAGCTCAATATGGATGACGGCCAATGTCGAATTCCAAGAACAAATTTGGTTTGGCATCGGTTTGAGCAATTGAAAAACCCATCAGAGGCCAACCAAATCATCGAATACGGTCTGGTCGCTGAATATAGGAAATGCTTAGAACTCGCCTCCCAGATCACCCCTATTGATCAAAGTGCTCTCAAAAGACAACGCTTTAATGCATTGGTACACAGTATTGATGAGCTAGAGCGCATCGTAAACGAGTTAAAAGGCTCAGAAGACCCGGCTACTTTGTATTTCTTATGGTCTCAAACGGGAGATACTCAAGCTCGGCGCGCATTTTTACAAATGGAAGGGTCTCCCCAATTAAATAATGCTGAGATGCAATATGCATTAGCCACTTTTTATACCAACCGAGATACCAAGAAAACCCTGGAGCTTCTTAATAACGCGTTGTCTTTATCTGATGAAGACAACATCAATCCGGTCATTCTCAAGTCAATGGCAAGTATTCATCAAGGGCTTGGAGACAAAGAGCAAGCGTATCTATGGGCAATGGTCGCGAAGAGATTCGACGTACCGCTTGCTGATGAAAAGCAGCTCCAACGTATGTTCAATTTCAGTCATCCAGAGCGATATAAGCAGTTGGATGAATTAGCCGAATCGGTGGCGAAAGCCATAGAGAAAGGTATCTATTCCCCAGCAATGATACCCAGTGAGATATAAACGAAAAACTCCCGCAATGAGCGGGAGTTTTTATTTAAGTCGAGCGACACTCAGATCACCGTTGAGCATGAATCATCCTGAAAGGATAAAACAATCTCGAGCACAATTTTGTCGTTATTATTCTGATTTGTTGAAAATTAACGACACAGAATTAACACAAAAACGCTCTCCTGTGGTCTGTGGGCCATCTTCAAAAACGTGCCCTAGATGGCTATCACACGTTGCACAACGAATCTCTGTACGTACCATTCCGTGACTTAGATCTTCTAAATAGCGCACCGCTTGATCGTTGATAGGCGCATCAAAACTTGGCCATCCGCAGCCAGAGTCATACTTGTTATCAGAGACAAAGAGAGGGGCATTACAACAAGTACAAGCATAAACACCAGTTTCCTTATTATGCAGTAGCTTACCGCTGAAAGGAGGTTCTGTACCTTGCTCTCGGCAAACACGGAACTCTTCATCAGACAGTTGCTCACGCCACTGTTCATCTGACTTCGTCACTTTTTTCCCGCTTTGTTCCACGACTTTCGGCTCCTTATTTACTGTTCTTGGTATTGACTTTTTTAGCAAAAAACTTGCTTCTCTTAACAGTTGTAGCACATACTTTCTCACCAGGACACCATGCGTAATTAATTTGATAAGAGCACTTATCTCACCAGTTATATTACGCCAACTGGGCTACAGAAGAATCAGTTAAAAGTTTAAAAAACGTACATTTGCAAAGAATTGTTAAAAAAAGCGTCGCTTTTTTTTGACTTTAAACAAGTTAAGTCCGATTATCACTTGCAGATGTTTACTGGATTCTGTAATTTTACTACCAGTTATCTTTAATCAGAAATTAAGTTGTGGAGCAACTATAATGACTATCAAAGTAGGTATTAACGGTTTTGGCCGTATCGGTCGTTTCGTATTCCGTGCAGCGCAAGAGCGCAACGACATCGAAGTAGTAGGTATTAACGACCTTATCGATGTAGATTACATGGCATACATGCTTAAGTATGACTCAACTCACGGCCGTTTCAACGGTACTGTTGAAGTTGAAGGCGGTAACCTAATCGTTAACGGTAAAACTGTACGTGTTACTGCAGAGCGCAACCCTGAAGACCTAAAATGGGACGAAATCGGTGTTGACGTTGTAGCTGAAGCAACTGGTCTTTTCCTAACTGACGAGACTGCACGTAAGCACATCACTGCTGGCGCGAAAAAAGTTGTACTAACTGGTCCTTCTAAAGACGCTACTCCAATGTTCGTTAACGGCGTAAACTTCGACACTTACGCTGGTCAAGACATCGTTTCTAACGCTTCTTGTACTACTAACTGTCTAGCGCCTATCGCTAAAGTTCTTAACGACAAGTTCGGTATCGAATCTGGTCTTATGACTACAGTTCACGCAACTACAGCAACTCAAAAAACTGTAGATGGTCCTTCTGCTAAAGACTGGCGCGGTGGTCGTGGTGCTTCTCAAAACATCATCCCATCTTCAACTGGTGCTGCTAAAGCTGTAGGCGTTGTACTTCCAGAAGTAAACGGCAAACTAACTGGTATGGCTTTCCGCGTACCAACTGCTAACGTTTCTGTAGTTGACCTAACTGTTAACCTAGTTAACGGTGCTTCTTACGAAGACATCTGTAAAGCGATGAAAGAAGCTTCTGAAGGCGAACTAAAAGGCGTTCTAGGCTACACTGAAGATGCAGTTGTATCTCAAGACTTCATCGGCGAAGTTTGCACTTCAGTATTCGATGCTAAAGCTGGTATCGCGCTAACTGACAAATTCGTTAAAGTTGTATCTTGGTACGACAACGAAATCGGTTACTCAAACAAAGTTCTAGACCTAATCGCTCACATCTCTAAGTAATTAGAAAGTTAGCAATTAGCGAATAACTTCGTTAAAGAAAAGGCGGCTCTAGAGTCGCCTTTTTTGTATCTGGAATTTGAGAGAATGCAGGCTCGATGTTGCATTTAATGTGCGAAGCGCGTCTAAAAGCTCTCCCCCAGCGATAGGAAACTACACATGGATTTAAAAACTCTCCCAGCCCTAACGGTGCTATCTGATAACGTCACTATCGTTGAAGTTGATCAGATAAAAATCGTCCGCGTGATTCATGACAAAGCAACGGCAGGCATCTCGCTACACGGTGGTCATGTCGTGTCGTTCACGCCTAAAGGTCAAGAAGATCTGATCTGGATGAGCGAAAAAGCTGTCTTCGATGGTAAAGCTGCTCTTCGCGGTGGTATTCCGGTTTGTTGGCCTTGGTTTGGGCGTATCGCTGCTCCAGCTCACGGCTTTGCCCGCACCGCAGAATGGGAGTTGGTTGAACATCGTGAGAACCATAACGGTGTGATTGTTGAACTTGCTCTGTTCCCGACAGAAGAAATCCACGATATTTGGCCCCATATGTTTGACGCTCGTTTGGTGATTGAAGTGGGCGATGAGCTAAAAGTGACGCTCAAAGTCATGAACATTGATGACGAGGCTTGGACCTTCTCTGGCGCATTACATACTTACCTAAACGTTGGAGACATTAAGCAAGCACAAACGACAGGCATGGGTGCCGAGTACATTGATAGCTTGAAAGCTGATGCGGTATGCCAAGGTAGTAATGTTCTACAACTAACTGACACGATTGATCGCGTTTACACGCAACCAGAAGCGAAAATTTTGGTAAAAGACCCGGTATTGGATCGTACGCTAAGCGTACACAACCAAGGCCACAACTCAGCAGTATTATGGAACCCTTGGGCAGAAGGTGCGCAAAGCATGGGTGACATGGCTGACGATGGTTATCAAACCATGTTGTGTGTAGAGTCTGCTGTTCATGCACCAAGTATTGAGCAAGGTCAAACGCTCCAACCAGGTGAGACACATGAACTTGTCACTGTCATTTCAGCGCAGTAAGAATCACCATATAAAGGCCGGGGATACCCGGCTTTTTTTTGTAATAAAAGCTCTGCTTAGATGGTCCTATCTTTACTAACTTATTGGTTACTGGTCACTTTTGACGGTTTCATTAATAAATATCAAAAAAATTGATCATATAAACCGATAGCATACCGATACAAAACTCATAAATAATAAAAATATCAGGAATTAGTCTATGTTAGAGAGATACCGAAATCAAAGTGTCGGATTCCAGTTGAAACTGGTGATCACTTTGTGTCTATTCATTGCTTTCAGCAGTATTGCAGCGCTTGTTTACCGCAACGCTTCCGATGTTCTATTGGAAAGCACACTGAAAGAACACCAATCTAAAGTAGAATCAATGGCAAAAACCATTGCTGGCCAATTCGATGCTTACCTGCACACCGCTAAAGTCCTCGAATCTACTTTTCGCAATGGCTACCTTGCCGGTGTCTATGTCGAAAATTACACGGTTGACTTCATGGGACATGAAGTACCAAACATCACTCAATACAGTGAAAGCTTAATTAATGACACCAAGTTGGTCGACAGTTTCACACGTGATACCGGCGCTATAGCAACGCTATTCGCACCATTGGGTGACGACTTTATTCGGGTGTCCACCTCCCTAAAAGATCCACAAGGTCAACGAGCGGTCGGAACCACGCTAGGCATCAACCATCCTGGTTATCAGCAACTTAAAGCAGGACAACCGTATTACGCTCAAATTAAATTGTATGGCGAGCGCTACATTACCTACTATGCCCCAATCAAAGATGCGACAGGAAAGGTAGCAGGCCTATCGTTTATTGGCTTACCAGTAGACCAAGCGACACAAGCCTTGTTCGATGCACTCGAAGAGATAAAATGGGGCGACACTGGTTACACCATTATCGTTGATAACGACGACAACAATCTTGGTAAATACCTACTTCATCCAGCAAAAAGCGGCTCAGATTCGTCAATACTAGAAGTCGCCGACTACAATGGTCACAAGCCTTTTGGTCAGATTTTCGAACAATCTAGTGGATTAATTCGCTACCCTTTCGAGTACCAAGGTAACGTAGGCGAAAAGTATCTTGTCTACACAGAGGTTCCAGGTTGGAATTGGAAACTGCTAGGCGGTACGTTTATCAAAGAAGTTACAAAAGGTAGCGACACGCTTCTCACACTCATTGCCATCATTTCTTCGGTAGCGGCAATCATTACTTTTGTTGTACTGACACTTTTCTTGAATCGCAGCTTACAACCTCTCACGACTCTAAACTCATACATGACTCGCTTAGCGGGCGGCGAAGTCAGCTTGAACATTCCAGCGTCTCGTAAAGCATCAAAGAATGAAATTACGAACCTGAGCTCGGGTGTCGCCAGTATGGCAAGTCAGCTCAATGAACTTGTTGGTAAGATCCGTTCAACAAGCGACTTAGTGGAGAGCAACTCCACCAGCGTTGCCAACGATGCACATAGCAATTTGACCCAAGCCGACCGACAACAACAAGAAGTCGAGCAAGTTGTGACAGCGATTGAAGAAATGGCCTCTTCCGCTCAATCTGTCGCACAACAAGTCGAAAGCATTGCGGAAAACGTACGCTCAGCAAATACTGATAGTCAGTCTGGTCTCGCGATTGTTGAAGGCGTATGTATCGACGTTGCTCAACTTAACGATCAATTGGATCAATCAGCAACGGCTATCGAGCAAGTAAATCGCGATAGCGAGAGTATTCAAACCGTCACTAAAATGATTGATGAAATTGCTGAGCAAACCAATTTACTTGCCTTGAATGCCGCCATTGAAGCAGCACGAGCAGGTGAGCAAGGCCGTGGCTTCGCTGTTGTAGCAGATGAAGTGCGCACACTTGCGCACCGAACCCAAAGCTCAGTTCAAGATGTCGTGGAAATTATCGAGAAACTAAAAGGGTCGACTCATAATGCAGTTAATATGATGACAGACAGCCAACGCAGTGCAAACCAGGTCTTGGACAAAGCACAAGACGCGGGCACAGCATTAGAAGCCATCGCAGTACAAGTGCAGTCGATAGCCTCTCAAGCCGACGCCATTGCAGCGACTTCAGAAGAACAAGCTCAAGTTTCACAAGAAATTGCAGCAAATGCCCACTCTATCAGTGAACTTAACCGAGAAAGCCGCAACACGAGCGCAAAAACCTCGCAAAGTGCCATTGAACTTCAACAACAAGCACGAAACTTGAAAGAGCAAGTCGACTTCTTCCACTAATACTTAATAAGAGCCGACCCAGTCGGCTCTTTTTGTTTCACTTGAGACCATGCTTTTTGATAGAATTTGCCGCCCTACTTTCTGTTCGAGATCGTCATGAACTATCAATGCCCTCTATGCCACCAAGCTCTAGCGTTAAATGAAAAAACGTTTAAGTGCGAAAACAATCATCAGTTTGACTTAGCAAAAGAAGGCTACGTTAACTTGATGCCAGCGCACCACAAACGTTCTAAAGATCCTGGTGACAACAAAGAGATGATGCAAGCTCGTCGTCGATTCCTTGAAGGAGATTACTACAACCCAATGCGCCAAGAAGTGGCGCAGCTGTGTGCAACATACACTGAGGGGAGCACCCATCAATTATTAGATATTGGTTGTGGTGAAGGTTACTACACAGATCAAGTACAAAAGACGATAGAAACACAAGCGAACCATGCCACGATTTATGGCTTAGACATTTCCAAAGTTGCCATTCGTTACGCGGCGAAGCGTTACACGCACTGCAACTTTAGTGTGGCTTCTAGTCACCGACTTCCCTTCGCAAATGAATCCTTAGATGCCATTTTGCGCATTTATGCCCCGTGTAAAGCTGAGGAGCTGCAGCGCGTTGTAAAAAACGACGGCGTTGTTGTCACGGTTACTCCTGCTAGCCGCCACTTATACCAACTGCGTGAGCGCATTTATCAAGAAGTTCGTCTTCACAATGAAGAACCAGAACATATTGAAGGGTTTGAATTAGAGCACCAGCAGCATCTTAACTATGTTATGGACTTGAAAAACGGAGCCGCAATCGATTTATTGCAAATGACGCCATTCGCATGGAAAGCAACCGATGCTCTTCGTGAAGAGTTGAAATCCGCTACACTTTTCCAATGTGAGGCTGATTTTATGTTGCGTGTATATCGCAAAAAAACACTCAATTAATAAGTCAAAAAAACAACAAACGCAAATAGTTATCATTTATATTGATTCATTGCTCAGCCTCCATTAATATCATCCGGACATTTTTGGAGGCTTTTCAATGCGCTTTTCTACTACTTTGAGCTTGCTCTTTGCAGGCTTACTTACTGGTTGCTCTTCATATACGCACACCGACTCTCACGCAACCTCAGCGGAAGTCACTAGTTTTTACGACTACCAACTATACACCCCTTCTGGCGAGCACATCGCTCTAAGCAAACTGCCAATTGAGCTGCAACAAGCAGATGTCATTCTTATTGGTGAATGGCACACACACGCCGGCGTTCATCGCTTTCAAACCGATATGCTCAAACAACTTACGTCCTACGACCGCTCACTCGCGTTATCTATGGAACAATTTACCCGCGACAAACAACCTGTTGTTGACGCTTACCTACGTGGGGAGATCGGCGAACAGTACTTAATGAAACAAGCCAACGCTTGGCCCAATTATGAAAGCGACTATCGCCCTCTCGTGGAGTTTGCTAAGCAGAAAAATCTCCCGGTCATTGCAGCAAATGCACCAAAGAGCATTGTCCGATGCATTGGTCGACAAGGGCTAGATTACATTAACAAGCTCGATGATGATCAGCGGATGTTCATTGCACAAGCCATCAACACTGGTAGTAGTCCGTACAAAGAAAAGTTCATGGCATCCATGCATCACGGTAAGCCAGAGCAGACGGAAAAACAGTTTGCAGCTCAAGTTACTTGGGATGAAACTATGGCGGAATCTATCGTTAGCTACCTAGACGACAACCCAGGCGCTCAGGTTGTCCATGTTGCAGGCAAGTTTCACACCGAGCAAGGGTTGGGTACGGCAGCATCAATCTTAAGCCGCAACCCGAGCTTAAAAGTGGTTGTAATTAGCCCAACAGATAACGTGCTTTCTGATAATACTGACTATCAGTTAGAGGTTCTCGCACCACCAGTACGGTATGTACAAGATGCTCACCGCATGGCGGCATATCAACATCTAACTAAACGCAATAACGATCTTCAATGTAAGTAGCTGCTCTTCAATTTAAGTTACTACCTTGCCGTTGCGTTGCATCATCACACCGCTCCGAGTTCATCGAGTGACAAGGGTCTGCTTCCTGCTGGTCTATTTTTTGCTAATGATCACCAATAGAAACTAGAAGCGGCAAAAGCAGACCTGTTTTTATCCAAATAGCTTCAGAAATAAACTTTGCCGCCGATAAAAATATAACTGCTTTTTACCCGCACTCAGTGACCGAGTGTCGATGTTCCAAGGAGTATTCGATGAATCCAGTAGGAAGCACTTCTGTTAATAGCTATGCCAAACAATCTGTCGCCTCTAAACAAGCAAGTATTGCACAAGAAGAAACTAGTGCTTCGCCGCTGAAAGTCGAACACAATAAGGTGACGCTTTCGACCGAAGGCAAAGCGCTACTTGCCGCTCTGCAACAAATCGAGCACGACAGCAAGAAAATAGAAGCAGAAGATAAATCTGTTGGTGAAAAGGTCGAATCTTTCACGCATGGTGCGCTTGGCATGGATCACCCCGATAAAATCGAGAAAGAAGAGGATGGCTCATATTCTGCGGGTCAATACCTTTCTGCGGCACTTACCGTTGGTGGCATCATACTGGCATTAGTCTGATAACCAGTCTGATAATCGTCACGACAACAAATCCTATTTGAACCAAACACTTACTGCAGCCCATAATTTAATAGGCCAAAGAACGATATGATGCAAACGTAAGTGAATTCGACCGCTCTTGTGGCCCGATAATACATGCTCGTTTATTGCTCCCTAAACTAGGTTTCTTGTGAAGGCACTGAATGGATAACTTTAGTCCATGCTTTCAACTCCTAAGCGTAATCCAAGCCCACGTTTGTGGGCTTTCTTCTTTCCAAACTAACGAACGTTAGAGAGCGACTCATTTTTTCTGCAAAACCAAACAAAAACGACAATTTGGTTAAACTTTTATTACCGACACAAAACCTTCATAAATCATTGCTTTAATGCCTGCGCTTTCAATAAACAAGGAAAATATAATGAAGCGCTTAGTATCTCCAATCGTTACGGCAGTGGCTGCATCTACCCTCTCTTTCAACGCACTCTCAGCTGAAATCAAAAACGTCATTTTGATGATCGGCGACGGCATGGGTCCTCAACAAGTTGGTTTACTCGAGACCTACGCAAAACACGCACCTAACTCGGTTTACAAAGGCGAAAGCACAGCGTTATACAAACTCGCTCAAGAAGGTGTGATTGGATCATCACTGACCAATCCAGAAGACGCAATTGTCGTCGACTCTGCGTGCTCAGCTACGATGCTAGCGACAGGAATCCCTACCGCTTCTGAAGTCATTGGCATTGATAGCCAAGGCAACCATGTCGAAACTATTTTGGAAAAAGCCAAAAGTAAAGGTAAAGCAACTGGGCTCGTCTCTGATACGCGTATGACCCACGCAACGCCAGCAGCATTTGCCGCTCATCAACCACATCGCTCCCTAGAAAACAGTATTGCGGCGGATATGCTCGAAACAGGCGTAGACGTGATGATGTCTGGGGGACTTCGTCATTGGATTCCAAAGTCGACAAACGACAAGGGAGAGACATACGAGCAACTTGAAAAGCTCACTCAAGGTAATGTCTACCTAAAGTCGAAACGTAAAGATGAGCGCAACTTGCTTACTGAGGCGCAAGACCAAGGTTACAACCTGGCTTTCAGCCGCGATATGCTCACACAAGCTAAAGGTGACAAATTACTTGGACTTTTTGCTTACTCGGGCATGAACGATGGTATTGCCTACAGTCAAAGCAAAAACGATCCAAAACGCACGCAGCCATCGCTGAAAGAAATGACCACCAAAGCAATCGACATTCTTTCAAAAGACAAAGACGGTTTTTTCTTGATGGTTGAAGGCGGCCAAATTGACTGGGCTGGCCACAGTAACGATGCAGGTACGATGCTGCATGAAATGCTTAAATTCGATGAAGCGGTAAACTCAGTTTATGAGTGGGCAAAAGGCCGTGATGACACCCTGATCATTGTTACTGCTGACCACGAAACCGGCTCTTTTGGCTTTAGCTACTCATCAGCAAACTTGCCTAAACCACAAAAACGCGACGGCGAAGCATTCAAAAATCAGGATTACGCGCCAAACTTCAACTTTGGTCAGTTCGAGATCCTCGATGGTTTATACAACCAAAAGAAAAGTTACTACGGCATGATCAGTGAGTTCCAAGCGCTTGATAAGAAAGAGCAAACTCCAGAGAAGTTTGCGGAAGTCGTGAACGCAAATAGCGATTTTTCGATTACGCCTGAGCAAGCAGAACGCGTATTAGCAAGTAAACCAAATCCATACCGACTCGCTGGACACAAATACTTAAGCGAAGAGAACGTACCGGCAATCAATGACTTTGATGCTTTCTTTCCTTACAACGACCGTGGCAACTTGCTAGCGCGTGAGCATGCAACAAAGCAAAACACAGTATGGGGGACGGGTACTCATACGCATACTCCTGTCAACGTATTTGCTTGGGGACCTGCAGAAACTATCCTTCCAGTATCAAAAATCATGCACCACTCGCAACTAGGCGAGTACTTGAAGCAACAAATTAAATAATCAACTTGCACTTACTTCACAACTCGTGATGTTTCAACGCTCTCGCAAGGGAGCGTTTTTTTATGCATGAAAACAGTTGACGTTTTAAATCGTACACCACAATAATTATGGGTCTTTCATTATATGAATAAAGAAAATGTGCGAAATCTTTGCTAAGCAACCCCAAGACAACTATCAGTTCATCACCCGCTCTATCCGTATTGATGGTCACGCGACCAGTGTAAAACTTGAAGCGAGCTTTTGGACAATTCTTGAGGAAATCGCTAGTGCTCAAAACATGACGGTTCCTAAATTCATAAGCACTGTTTATCAAGAAGCACTCGAATACAATGGTGAAGTGAACAACTTTGCCTCCTTACTTCGATGCGCTTGCCTCACTTACGCCCGCCAACCTCAAGAGACCACTCGTCAAGCACTTGCGCAACTTAACAGTTAATAGCAACCAACCGACCAATAACCATCCTAGGCTATGCATCCGTATTATAAACCCTTGAGCATCTTCTAATTTGTCGTACTAGAGTACTACCCAGACTCCTTTTGAAATCGCTAACCTGTGCGGACTATCAAGGAGTACCTATGACAAAAATGATTCACACCATGATCCGAGTAAGTGATCTGGACCGCTCTCTACAATTTTACTGTGACGTACTTGAACTAGAAGTCGCTGATCAATACATCTTTGATGGCTTTTCTCTAACCTATCTAGCCAACCAAGAAACTGGCTTTGAATTGGAACTGACGCACAATCACGACCAAAGTGAGCCCTACACTCACGGCTCAGGTTACGGCCACCTTGCCGTCAGCGTGGAGGACATTGAACAAGCCCACAAACGCATTAAATCTCTCGGCATTGAAACTGGTGACATCAAAGCCTTTGACCATCAACAAAAGCATTTAGCAACGTTCTTTTTTGTAACCGACCCTGATGGTTACAAAATTGAGTTCCTGCAACGCCAAGGGCGTTACCTATAACAAAAAGAGTAAACATTATGATTCACTTGACGGCTACCTTTCATGCACAACCGGGAAAAGAACAAGAGTTGAAAGAGGTACTTACCCGAGCGCTTGAACCTACTCGCAATGAAGAAGGTTGCGTTCGTTATCAATTGTTCCAAGATAAAGACAATACATGCCACTTCGTTTTTCAGGAGCAATTTAAAAACCAACAAGCATTTGAGCTTCATGGTAAAACAGAACACTTTGCTCTTTTGATTAGCCAGATCGACAACTTGTTAGAATGCGAGCCGAAACTGGTGTTCTTTAACGAACTGTAACTATGGCGCTAACCGAAGATCAAAAAGGGCACTCTACCTAGAGTGCCTTTCACTTGTTGGGACCTGTGATTAGGCGTCTTGCTTCTCCACCATATGCAAATGCACATCTTGTTGTGGGAAAGGAATCGAAATACCTTCTCGGTCGAAGCGTAGTTTCACCTCTTTTGTCACATCCCAGTATACATCCCAGTAATCATCCGTTTTTACCCAAGGACGCACAATAAAATCTACAGAAGACGTATTTAATGTATGAACTTTGATCATTGGCTCTGGAGTGCGAAGTACCGAAGGGTGAGAGGTAATGATATCAGACAATACTGACTCCGCTTTTAAGAGGTCATCCGCATAGCCAATGCCAAACACCATATCCACGCGGCGAATGCGTTCATGCGTGACGTTCTTAATAACATCTCCCCAGATTTTGCTGTTAGGAACAATAATAATTTGGTTATCAAACGTACGGATTGTGGTGTTCACCAAACTCATATGGCTTACCTTGCCATCCACACCGCCAGCATACACAAAATCACCAACATCAAATGGGCGATAAATAAGCAGCATCATACCCGCCGCGAAGTTGGATAACGTGTCTTGCAACGCGAAACCAATAATCACACCAGCAATACCGAAACCGGTTAGGATTGGCGCTAGGTTCAAACCAAGCTGAGATAAGCCCACCATGATACCGATCACCCACACGAATTTGCCGGACATCGAGATAAAGAAGTCCTGCATCAAGTGGGAAAGTTTTAAGTTTTTCGATGCAACTGCTTTACGGACGACTTTGCGAGTTAACTTAGCCAGTCCGCGAGCGATCAATAAAATCAGCGCAAAAACAAACAACTGGAAGATATGCTGCGGTGCATTCTCGGCAAACCAATCCAGTGCCGAGTTGGACCAGTGACTCAGTATTGACCACACAACTTTGGTATTCAGTAAATCATGGGTGATATTACCCGTCACTTCAAAAATTTGGCGTTTGTATTCAGACGTTTCTAAACCGACTTTATCACCAATTGAAATCAGGTTGCGTAAGCTTTCTGTCGCAATATTTAGCCTTTGTTTAGTAATGAGCTGACTAAGTTGCAACGACGCTTTTTCCGACTCTGGGCTAGACGAAAGTTGGGAGCCAATGATCTCACTTTGCTGACTCAAGTACTCAATTGAAGCAGACAGTAAGCGCATACGTTTATCAATTTTATCTTTTAGTTCCGCTTCTGCGCGCTCGTTTTGGGCCCCTAGCTCCTTCAACCAAGCGAGATTTTGCCAGCTCGAATCGAAGCTAACATCAAGATAACGCTGTAGCTCTCGATAATCATTAACAAGAGCAAGCTTCTCTTCATCCTTAGCCTTATTTAAATCCTCGACGACTTTCTTTATTTTTTCCGATAGATAGTTCGTCGCATCCTCAGAGTATTGTTCTTGTTTTTTAACTAGCAAGATCAGCTTGTCGCGAGAGATAGTTTCACGTTCAATCGCTGACGCTAACTGGCTTCTTAATTCTTCATTCTTTTGGAATAGTTGCAGTTGAAGGGCATCACGCTCGTCGCCACTCGCTTGCGAGAGGCTTTGGGATAAATCCACAATCTCTCGGTTCAAGTTGTCAATCGAGATTTCGGCAGCAGAAGGCTCTTGGATATCGTCAGTAGCAGTCGCATGAACAGCCATTGGGGAGAACATAATGACGGCAAGTGCGAATAATGTCACCCAAGATGTCAGGCGCAGTTTCTGGGGGAAATGAAACGTCATGTTTACCTCATAGGGAACAATCCTGATCAAAACAATCAGGAATAGAAGTGTAAAGCGTTGAAATCATACTCCTAAGTTTACAACACTAAATAATAAACTGAGCAGCATTTCGTTAGCGAGACGTCAAAGTTGGGAGCCCCAATAGCAAACAAGCCTTTCATTTAATCAATGAAAGGCTTGTTTGTATTCGACTAAGGACGGTTGGGATGATTTAAAATATGGTCTTCCCAATCCACCACATCAATCTCGTAAACAACTTTGTTACGGACACTTTCCCCTGCCGCATGCATTGCGGACTTAGAGCCGGTAATCAACGGATGCCATTCTGGTAAAGGCTGCTTTTCAGCCAACAGACGGTAAGCGCACGTGTGTGGCAGCCAAGTAAAATCGTCGATGTCTTCTCGGGTCAGCTTGGTGCACTCTTCACCCGAAGTGAAACGGTTTGGGTAATCCTTACATGAACACGTTTTACTGTTCAGCCAGCTACAAGCCACATTGGTATAGTAGATTTCATCGGTATCTTCATCCATAAGCTTATGCAAACAACATTTGCCACAACCATCACAGAGAGATTCCCATTCCTCTTCTGTCATCTGCTCTAACGATTTACTTTGCCAAAATGGAGTGCTCATACTTCAGGTCTCACCAAGGGAATTTAGGGGGCGATTTATACTCTTCTCAACGCAAAAGTTCAAGTTTTGAGAAGATCTTGCATCCTTCCCACATAACGGTGGAGATATTCAACTACTTTCGTTTTACTGTTCTATCCTTAAACAAGTTTCCATTACTCAATTGATCAAGAAGGCATTAAGGAGTTTTCATGGGTATTATTTCTTGGATTATTTTGGGCTTAATCGCCGGCGCACTTGCTAAATGGCTCATGCCAGGAAAAGATGGGGGCGGTTGGATTGCAACAATGTTACTTGGTATTGCAGGGGCATTTGTAGGTGGCTTCCTTGGCGGCATTCTCGGTTTCGGCGGAGCAACTGGCGTCAACATTGGTAGTATCATTACCGCAACACTAGGCGCATTTATTCTGTTGTTTGTTTATAACCGTTTCTTAAAATAATCACGATGATTTAAAAGCAAAAAACCAAAAAGGGAGCGTAATGTTAAGCGCGCCCTTTTATTTTTTCTTTCTTCACTCTTCCAATCCACGTCAAAATGACCATAATTGCCCCCTTAATTTTTAAGAGGTTTACATTATGGATTGTCGATTAGGATGTGGAGCGTGCTGTATTGCGCCAAGTATCTCTTCACCAATACCTGGAATGCCAAAGGGCAAACCTGCAGGTGTTCGTTGTGTGCAACTCAACGACGACAATTTGTGCAAGCTATTTGGTAAGCCTGAACGCCCCAAAGTCTGTCACGATTTTAAACCGTGTCCGATTGTATGCGGTAACACCAATCAAGAAGCACTCGACAACATCACTGAATTAGAACAATTGACGTAATGCGACTCTAGACCACACGTTTAAAGTTAGTACCTCGGTTGTTTCTCTCCGAGGCAGTAATCAAAGCAAACTCGAGATTTAGCACTTCCCCCCTCTGCTTTTTATCTCACCTTTGAGAACTCTTGCCACATAGCGTTCCATTTGCGGTTTTTGCGCGATCTCCCTCACAATTTATTGACAATTCTCGACTATGTTCAGCGGGTCATTTAATTAAAGATCAGGAAAGAACATGAATAAGTATTTGGCTGAGGCTTTTGGCACGTTCTGGCTAGTGTTAGGCGGCTGTGGTAGCGCGGTGTTGGCTGCGGGTTTCCCTGAAGTGGGTATTGGTCTGTTGGGCGTTTCTTTGGCATTCGGTTTAACCGTTCTGACGATGGCATTTGCTATCGGTCATATTTCAGGTTGTCACTTGAACCCTGCAGTGACAGTTGGCCTTTGGGCTGGCGGTCGTTTTGAGACAAAAGACGTTACGCCTTACATCATCTCACAAGTGATCGGCGGGCTTATCGCAGGTGGCGTGCTTTACGTTATTGCATCTGGACAAGCAGGATTCGATGTTGTGGGTTCTGGCTTTGCCGCCAATGGTTATGGTGAACACTCTCCAGGCCAATACTCGATGATCGCTGCACTTGTGACTGAAGTTGTCATGACGATGATGTTCCTGATTGTCATTATGGGTGCAACAGACAAACGTGCGCCACAAGGCTTTGCACCTATCGCAATTGGCCTGTGTTTGACTCTCATTCACCTGATCAGCATTCCTGTCACCAATACGTCAGTAAACCCTGCTCGTAGCACGGCAGTCGCAGTATATGTGGGTGAATGGGCGGTTTCTCAGCTATGGCTGTTCTGGATTGCTCCTATTGTGGGTGGCGTGCTTGGTGCGGTTATCTACAAAAACCTTCTTGGTAAAGAATCGAACGATTAATCGTTCCTAACTCCCAAAATCAAAAAAGCCGCTGAATTCAGCGGCTTTTTATTAAATTCTGTGTCGACCTAATAGCGAATGTGACAACGTCGTGCCATCAACAAGCTCTAGCTCCCCACCGACAGGCACACCATGCGCGATGCGGCTGGCATCAACTTGGTGCTCTTTACATAGCTCTGCGATGTAGTGGGCAGTGGCTTCACCTTCAACTGTTGGGTTTGTCGCCAAAATCACTTCGGTAATATCACCGCGACGTAAGCGGTAATCAAGGACATCCAATCCAATATCACTTGGACCAATACCATCTAATGGCGACAAATGCCCCATAAGAACAAAATACCGACCAGAATATTGGCCTGTTGCTTCAACGGCTGCGATGTCTGCCGGGCTTTCTACCACACAAATTTGACCATTTTCTTGGCGTTTTAGGTTGGTACAAATGTGACAGACTTCTTCTTCGGTGAAGGTTCGACACTCAGTACAATGACCTATTTCTGTCATTGCCTGACTAAGCGCATCTGCAAGCTGCAAACCGCCTTTTCTATCGCGCTGTAACAAATGAAAGGCCATACGCTGCGCTGACTTGGGGCCAACCCCAGGTAGACAACGTAAGGCCTCCATCAATTGCTCCAGCATATGACTGGTACGCATTAAAAGTCCGCTTAATTAAATATCAGCAGATTAGAATGGCATTTTCATGCCTGGTGGTAGTTGCATACCGCCAGTTACAGAAGCCATTTTCTCTTTTTGAGTTTCTTCAACACGACGGGCTGCATCGTTGAACGCCGCAGCGATCAGATCTTCAAGCATTTCTTTGTCGTCTTCCATCAAACTTTCATCGATGTCAACACGACGTACGCTGTGACTACCAGTGATAGTAACTTTAACTAGGCCAGCACCAGACTCGCCAGTTACTTCCATATTCGCGATTTCTTCTTGAAGCTTTTGCATGCGATCTTGCATTTGCTGGGCTTGCTTCATTAGGTTGCCCATACCGCCTTTACCAAACATGTTTATCTCTCTGGTTTAATGAGGTGTTGCATCAATTAATGGGGTTATACCTTTGGGTTTTCAACCCCATTCCATTCGATTATTAGATAGGGCGCACACTATCTTTATCAAGCTCTGCAGCAAAACGACGTTCAATAAATTGAACATTTGGATCGTTTTCTAAACTGTTCAGCGCTTGCTGTAATTTCTCTTGGTAGAGCCTATCTCTCAGTTCAAGTGGTGTTTCTCCACTCTCCCCTATTTCGATGCTCATGTGGCACTCTTCACCCAACACGGTATTAAGTGCTTTAAGCAATTCGGCTTGAGCTCTATCAGTATTCAAATGAGCTTGGCTGCTTCTCAATAGTAACGAAACGGTTGTTCCTTCCTTACTATAATGAGAGTTTAGCGCAAGTTGCTCTACCAGCTTAGGGATCTCCATTAAGCTGATTAGCTTCGCCCATTCATTATGTTCTAATGACTCATCGATGAGCTTTTGTGCCATTTCAGGCGTTTTCTCATGCTCAAGTGCCTGCTTGAGCTGCGTAGGTGTCAGTTTTGTATTTACTTTTGTCTCAACAGGCTTGCTTGGACGCCAGCGATACGCTTCCTCAACTTGTGGCTCCGTCGACTTCGGAGCTGAGTTTGGCGACACCTGCGCGGAATTGCCATGCAATTGCGCTACTCGGTCGATAACCGATTCTGGTTGTGCAGATGCCGCTTTAGGCTTTTTTGAGCCACCATTTTGAGGAGTGTTCTGTTGTAGGCCTTGACGCTGAGAACGTAATTGGTGACGCAAACCGCTTAGACCGCCGCGCGCTGGTGTTGAAACGCTCTCTTGCACTTGTTGAGGTGGCGTTTCATGTTGCGGCGCTGGGTTTTCGCTCATCGGCGGCGCCATATCATACTGTGGTGGAACCGTCTCATATCCACTCGCTTGATACTCAGGTTGCGAACTGGATGAAGGTTGAGGCGCCGCTTGTGGTGTGCTTTGTGCTGGACTCGGCTGCTGAGCTCGAGGAGCCGCGGCTGTCTGAGCTGGCGCAGCCTTTGGTTGACTGGTACTTTGAGCCGGAGATGACGCTGGCTCGCAGTTACTAGAAACAACATTTGCCCCACTGTTATTTGATGGGCGGAACGCCATCATACGCAGCACAATCATTTCCAAACCGACTCGCCCATTTGGCGAGAGGGTCAAATCTTCACGACCTTTCAATGCAATTTGATAGTAAAGCTGAACGTCTTGCGGGCTTAGAGCTTTACTCAACAGCTCAATTTTCTCTGCATCTGGTTGGGCTCGGTCTAACGATGCGGGCAACGCTTGATACATCGCAATTCGGTGTAACTGTGTTGCGACTTGCTGCAACAAACCATCCCACTCGACACCATTTGCTGCTAATTGCTGGATTTTATCCATGGCTTGTTGAGGTTGCTTGCTGCTGATTGACTCTAGTAAGTGAATCGCTTGGTCGGTATCAATCGTCCCCAACATGTGGCTGACAATATCGGTTTGCACCGCACCGTTACCTAAAGCAATTGCTTGATCAGTCAAGCTAAGAGCATCACGCATACTGCCATCTGCAGCATGTGAGATCATACCCAACGCTTTTGGCTCTGCTGAAACTTGCTCTTGACCTAGGATGTAATCAAGTTGCTGGTGAATATCATCAACGCTGATTGGTTTCAGATGAAACTGAAGACAACGCGACAATATAGTGACAGGCAGCTTTTGTGGATCAGTTGTTGCGAGTAAGAACTTCACATACTCTGGCGGCTCTTCCAGGGTTTTCAACAACGCATTGAAAGAGTGACGCGATAGCATGTGCACCTCATCGATGAGGTACACTTTAAAACGTCCACGAGCAGGTTTGTATTGAACGTTGTCTAACAGTTCACGAGTGTCTTCAACTTTAGTACGTGATGCTGCGTCGATTTCAAGAAGATCGACAAAGCGACCTTCATCAATTTCACGACAAGTATCACACTTACCACAAGGTGTCGCGGTAATGCCGGTTTCGCAGTTCAAGCCTTTGGCAAACAGCCTACCGATACTCGTTTTACCCACACCACGAGTCCCGCTGAACAGATAAGCATGGTGTAAACGGTTTTGCGCCAGTGCGTTTTCCAACGCCGTCAGGACATGTTTTTGTCCGACAACTTGGTCAAACTGATTAGGACGCCATTTTCGCGCTAAAGCTAAATAACTCATTGAATGTATTAATGTCCTTCAAAATCGCAGATGCTGTACACGTTTAGACCTAGTGCTTCTAAACGTTTATCGCCACCGATTTCTGGTAGGTTGATAACGAAGGCAGCGTGCTCAACTTCACCACCCAGTTGGCGAATCAGCTTAGTCGTCGCTTCAATAGTACCGCCCGTTGCCAATAAATCGTCGACAACCAGTACTTTGTCGCCTTCAACGATGGCATCTGTATGGATTTCTAGTGTATCAACGCCGTATTCAAGCTCATAAGATTGAGCAACAGTAGGGCGTGGTAGCTTGCCTGGTTTACGCACTGGTACAAAACCAACACCTAGCTCAAGCGCTAAAGGCGCGCCAAATAGAAAGCCACGAGCTTCCGTACCCACAACCTTGGTAAAGCCCATATCTTTGTAACGTTCAACAAGTAAGTTGATCGTCGCTTGGTATGCTTTCGCGTCTTCAAGAAGGCTCGTCACATCACGAAATAGAATGCCTGGCTTTGGGTAGTCTTGGATGCTTTTGATGCTAGATTTGATCAGTGAAATTGTTTCTGTAGTCATAATACCGATTTACTTAGATTGGCTCATCGCCCTCTCTAATCGCAGTATCACGAGGGCAACGAACAATAGGTTTTCACCACTATGTGCTTATTTTCGTAAAAGTCACAGGCGCTGAAAATACAAACGCCCACTCGAAGAGCGGGCACACTATTCTCTACAATCTTAGTGATTTTCTTCTCGGTCAGCAACCAACTCAATCACAGGCAGACGCATAAACCAGCTGAGTAAAACGATTAGCATCACTAAAAGACCAATTTTTACCCAAACGAGGGGGACAACAACGATTGAAACCATGAAACTAAGCGCAATAAAAATCGCACCACGCTTTTTTACTTTTGAAGTAACAGCCCGATGCTTATGCCAATTGTCGAGAATGGGTCCAAACGTTTTGTGGTTATGTAACCATTGATGAAATGCGGGGCTACCACGCATAAAACATGCGCTAGCAAGCAAAATAAAAGGTGTGGTGGGTAAAAGTGGAAGGGCTATGCCGGCTATGCCGAGCACAATACAGAGTCCACCAACAGTATTGAAAAAGTAACGCTTAATACGAATGGTGAACTCCGGTACAAAATAGCTAGATTAAAAGCCTGCGTAACCATTCATTACACGAAGCCAGGTTAGCGTTGCAGGAAGTGTTGGGATCAAAAGAACTGCAATAAAACCTAAAAAGTAAAAAATATTATAAGGCTCTTTAAAATCTTTGTCTGCCATGATGTGTCTTCTCACTAGTTGACTTTGCTTCTCCCAAGGCACAGCGTTAAATTATCGTTGCACAAATGGGTCATTATTGTTTTAAGCGCTGACTATACATTAAACAGCCAAATCTAAACACCAGTAAAAAATAAGGTTATTGAACTAAACGTATGTTGTTTTGGTGGTTCTAAAAAGATAATAAGCAGCGTCAGGACGCTGCTTATTGGTTTGCAAGTCATAATTATACTAGTCGGGATTTCCGGGTAATACTTAAACTAAAACTTGAAGAACCTAAACACCCGATGGACAACTGTCCTGCAACACTAAGCGGTAAATCGCGGGTGATGAAGTTTTTCATACTTCCTCCCCCTAAACGGTTACCTGCTGCGATGTGTTGATTCGTATTTCCGTCAGACCAATGGCTATCTAAACCCGCAGGCAATATAGAGACCGAGGATGAAGCGAGGTCGGCGACACCAAACACAGCATTGACTGCACCCGCACACTCCGAACACTCAATTCCTTTTTCAATGATCCCTACCATGTCCTTGAGATCAGCACTGAAACTTTTCAAGTTACGGAGATAATCGTCAAACAATGCCCTAACGAGCAATGTCGTCGCAACTCCATCATTAGCTTGGGAAGCAGAATCAACGAGATAAAACGCAAATTGACCATTCATTAACCAACGATAATCGAAAACCAAGGGCATCACATCCGTCGATTGCAATAAACGGTACGAGCAGCGCCAATCTCCCTGAGCAGCATCCTTCTCTGGCAATAGAGCTTGCAGTAAATCTCTTGCCGCACTCGGATTCTGTTGTAAATATTCCAGATGCCAATACAGCTCTTGTTCATCTGGGATTTCACCACCATCATCAACCCTGAACCACTGACTTGAAAAGTCACGTTGTTCTGAGAAGTGGCTATCGGTATCTTCTAGCGTATTCTCTATCGCCTGAGATAGGTGCTCATAATTACCTATCGGTTTAGGAAGAAAATCTTTAATACCAAATCGCAACGCTTTCGCGACATCGGACATTTCATCCGTGCCTGATACCACGATAAGCGGCATATATGGATATTCGAGACTAACTTCTTCGACGAACTCGATACCATCTAAGACCGGCATCGATAAATCACATAAGATAAGATCGGGTTGGCATTCCCTGAGTTGTTGAAGCGCTTCTAGGCCGTTTTCTGCTTCTACTACTTTAAAACCCTGACTTTCTAAATAGGCATTGGTTACTTTACGAAATATTGGATCATCGTCCACCAACATTATTAGTTTTTGATTAATCACTTCCTGTGCCGAGACCATTGCCGTTTGACTGTGAGTCTTAAACATACCTTTATCCCTCACAAAGCTCAGTCAAAAAAACAGATTTATTATTAAGTCATTATTTTTGTTGTGTTTACTTCCAGCAAAACGTGTCACAGCAAGACCTGAGGCCGCTTCGCCTTGTTATAAAACTTAGCTCGGAAACTGCATTAATACAAATATTACGGCGTATAACAGTATTTACTCAAACAGGGTTGCTGTGTTCAAATGATGCAACATGTTGACTTAAAGCAAGCTTTGATCACAAAGTTAATTATAAATTAACCGTAATCGGTAATTTAATGTGTCTGGAAATATGAAATTAGATGACTTAAACCTGTTTCGACTGGTTGTCGAAAATGGGAGCTACACCGCAACTTCGCGAAAAACCATGATCCCGGTTGCGACCATCACCCGACGCATTCAAGCGCTAGAAGACTCTGTCAATCTTCGACTATTGAACCGTCATGCTCGCAAACTCTCGCTCACTGAAGCAGGGGAACGTTTTTACCATGAGTGCTCTCCTTTACTACAAAGGCTAACAACCGCAGCAGAGGAAATCACTGACGACTGCCGAGGAGCATCCGGCAAGATTAAGATATCCGCGCCTTACAACTTAACTAAACGAATGATGATGCCGATGTTCAACAGCTTTATGAAGCAGTACCCGGACATCAACATTGAGCTAACGACAGAGAATAATGCGGACAAGCTTGACCCTACTGAATGGGATGTAATTTTTCGAGTGGGACCGCAACGCGACTCTAGCCTCATCGCGCGTAAGATTGGCGAAGTGAAGGATATTCTCGTTGCAAGCCCTGACTATCTAACCTCGAATCCTGCGCCACACCATGCAGAAGAGCTATCTAACCATTCATTGCTAAAAGGGTACCCACTTATTAAGTGGACCTTGATTAATAGCAAAGGCGAGTCTGTGGTGAATGTTGATCGTGGTCGTTTTCAAGCAAACGCGCTCAATGTGGTGCGCAGCGCTTGTTCCGAAGGTTTAGGCATCACACTAATGCCAGATGTAATGATCAAAGAGTACATCGAGAGCGGCGATTTGGTACGCGTACTGCCAGATTGGAGTGCAAACCCGCGCGACATTTATATGCTTTACAACCACAAAGACCACCTGCCAGAGAAAGTTCGCCTCTTTATTGACTTTGTGATCGCTTATAACATTCACTAACTAGATAGCGAAAACAAAAAACCAGAGCCGAAGCTCTGGTTTTTTTACGACTTAAGAAAGCGCATCCTATGCGCCTTCGTTATGAAGCTCTAGGTTTGCTAAATCCTGTTGGATTTCAAGTTGTGTTTTCGCATCATCATTACGAAGACCATCTAAGAAATCTAGGTATTGTTGGTCGATATCACCCGTTACGTATTCGCCGTTAAACACGGAAGTATCGAACTGAGTAATGTCTTGGTTTCCAAGACCTACAGCCTCTACCAAATCTTCTAGACGTTGATAAATAAGCGCATCGGCACCAATCTGCTTACAAATTGTATCGTTGTCACGGCCATGGGCAATAAGCTCTGTAGCACTTGGCATATCAATGCCGTATACGTTCGGGAAACGAACTTCAGGAGCCGCTGAGACCATGTACACTTTCTTGGCACCAGAATCACGAGCCATCTCAATAATCTGCTCTGACGTTGTACCTCGAACAATAGAGTCATCCACCAGCAACACATTCTTACCTTTGAATTCCGAACGAATAGCATTCAACTTGCGACGTACTGATTTCTTACGTTGTTGCTGGCCAGGCATGATAAACGTACGTCCAACATAACGGTTTTTCACGAAACCCTGGCGATAAGGGATATCGATCGCTTGAGCGATTTGCAGTGCAATGTCGCAAGACGTTTCAGGGATAGGAATGACAACATCGATATCAAGGTTTGCGTAATCTTCACGAATACGTTCGCCCAGCTTTTTACCCATTTCAACGCGAGCGCTGTATACCGAAATTTTATCGATGAACGAATCCGGACGAGCAAAGTACACGAACTCGAAAATACAAGGGTTAAGCTTAGGATTATCTGCACACTGCTTCGTGTAAAGCTCACCGTCAAACGTTGCGTAAATCGCTTCACCAGGTGCAACATCACGGACGAAATCAAAACCGACCGCATCCAATGCCACCGATTCAGACGCAACCATGTACTCTGCTCTGCCGTTAACTTCACGCTTACCTAAACACAGCGGGCGAATACCGTGTGGGTCACGAAATGCAATCATACCATGACCAATGATCATGGCGGTCACAGCATAAGCACCGCGAATTGTGCGATGAACATTGGTGACTGCGCGGAATACGTCTTCGGTCGTGACATTTCCTTTTACTGAGTCAATTTCGTGCGCCAGTACATTTAGTAATACTTCAGAGTCTGAAGTGGTATTGATATGACGGCGATCTTTTTCAAACAGCTTCTGACGAACTTCGTTAGCGTTGGTCAAGTTACCGTTGTGGGCAAGTGTAATACCGAAAGGAGAGTTTACGTAGAAAGGTTGAGCTTCTGAAGCACTTGAACTGCCTGCTGTAGGGTAACGAACATGACCAATTCCGACCTCGCCTTGCAGGCGCTGCATGTGTCTTGCTTCAAATACATCCTTGACTAAACCGTTCGCCTTACGCAGACGAAAACGATTGCTTTCTATGGTACAAATACCAGCGGCATCTTGGCCACGATGCTGTAACACCGTTAACGCGTCATAAATAGACTGGTTTACAGGCGTTGTGCCCACGATTCCAACAATACCACACATGTCCTAATCCTCGATTTGCGACAGTAGCTGGCACTACTAGATAGTGCCAGACAGAAAACTTGATGTTGCTTGTAAATGCTCGAAGAATGGGGCGATGATACGGCTGAACTCAGGGATCAACTGTGAATCTTTCCACCAATCCGAGCTTGGGAATGCAGTAAACGCATCCATAAAAAACAGCACCGCAGAAACAATTAAGACTCCGCGTAGACCACCAAATACAATCCCGAGAATTCGGTCCGTACCTGATAGCCCTGTTTTTTGTACCAGTTGACCAATGACGTAATTCACCACTGCACCAACTACCAAGGTTGCGACAAATAACGCCGCAATCGCCGCTCCGTTACGAAACATATCATCTTCGATGTTGGTGAAGTACACCGCCAATTTGGCATAGTAATTACTGGAGATAAAAAACGCTCCGAACCAAATCACCAAAGACAAAGCTTCTTTAGCAAAACCGCGAACTAAACTGATCAGAGCTGAAAATCCGATCACACCTAAAATGATAAAATCTATCCAATTCATCTTTTCTTCATCTTAAGTTGGCGCGCATTTTAACAGAAAAAATGCTGACGCAAACGTTTTCTTATGGATTTAATGGCTTAAATTTAAGCAATTGACCTTTTGAACCTGTAATTTTTTGTAATTCTTGAACTTGTCGTTCAAGTTTACTTTTTGACACATCAGGGCCAACAATCACTCTCGTAAACTCGTTTTCTTTCTTTGTGTGAGCTTGATAACCACGCTTTTGCAAATCCGCGACAAGCGCGACAGCATTTTCGTGATTCTTAAGTGCCATCAACTGAATGATCCAAGCTGAATCTTCATATTGATTTTTCTCTTGAACAGGACGAGTGACGACCTCAACTTGCTCTGGTTGTTTGATGACCTCAGGTTTAGATGTTGGCGCTGGCTCGGGCTCAGAAACGGCTACTTGAGCATCCTCACGTTCTTGCACTACAGCTTCAACCGGAGAATCCGGTAACGTAATGTCGTCTTCCACTGGCTCTAATATTTCGAAGTTTTCCACATCACTATCAAGTTCTGGTTTGATAGGAATACTGGCAAATTCTTCTTTGTAGTGCAGTTTCTTACCATCTAGCACATCGGGAAGAACAATGACTCCGACTGCGACTAGAATGATGGTGCCGACTAAACGACTTTGGAATTTACTTGCCATCAAAATACCTTTACTTATTTATTATTTGATTGCCAATGTTCCAATACCTCTCCGACGGTATGGAATGAGCCAACCACCAGAATAACGTCTCCTGTCTTTGCGTGGCTTCTCGCACTCTCGAAGGCGTCAACAGGGTTTTCAAAATGAACTTGCCCATCAGGTAAGTATTGGCACAATTCATCAGCGGTCGCCGCTCTCGGTCCAGTAAGCGACGCTGGATACCATTGTGTTGCAACTGGAGTTAGAGCTTCAATGGTTGCTTTAATGTCCTTGTCATGCAGCATTGCAACCACAATATGGATATTCTTACCCAGATATTGTTGCTTCACTCTCTCTACCAAATACTCAGCAGAGTGCGGGTTATGAGCGACATCAAGGACTATTTCAGGTTCGTGATGCAGTACCTGCATACGCCCCGCCAAACGAGCATTATTCAAGCCATTGACAATATTTATGTCAGTGATTTGCAATTCCGAAGCCCCTAGTGCCATCAGTGCAGTGGCTGCATTTTGTAATGGTAGCGATGGGATTGGTAAATCCTCTAACTCAAATGCCCCACTGCTCCATTTCCAACCATTATCAGTTAGTTGGTAATCGTACTGAATACCTACTTGGAAGAACTCAGAACCAATATCGTCAGCATGAGCCGCCACGGTCGCTGGTGGCGTCGGTTGACCACAAATTGCTGGCTTCCCTGAACGGTAAATGCCCGCTTTTTCAAAACCAATAACATTGATGTCATCACCAAGCCAATCCACATGATCGATCGCTAAGCTCGTAATAACAGAAACATCATGGTCAACAACGTTAGTGGCGTCTAGACGGCCGCCAAGTCCTACTTCAAGTAAGACAACGTCAACTTTCTCTACTTGGAAAATACGTAGCGCAGCAAGCGTACCGAATTCAAAGAGGCTAAGGCTAACATCACCACGCTGCTTTTCTACATAATCGAATGCTTCACAGTGCTTGGCATCTACAACGTCAACGCCATTAATGCGTACACGCTCGTTGTAACGAATCAGGTGCGGAGAACTATAAACACCGACTGAATAGCCAGCATCAAGTAAAATGGCTTCCATTAACGCACACGTTGAGCCTTTGCCATTGGTTCCGGCAACGGTGATTACGGTTGGAGCTGGTTTGGTAAGATTGGCTTTGTTTGCTACCGCTTGGACACGGTCTAAGCCTAGATCAATTGCTGAGGAATGAATATTTGCTAAATAATCAAGCCACATCTCTAATGAAGATGTGGCTTGAGGAATTGGGTTTTGGGTCATCTAACTTTAACCATTAAATTCTTTGGTTTTTATGTTAGTTGATACTTTACCCTTTTTCGTCCGCTTCTGGTACAGAATATGGCTCTTCATTTGGAGATTCGTTAACCGAAACCACCAAAGGAGACTTGTGGTTAGTCATCTTAGCGATAAGACCACCCACACGCTGACGCATTTCACGACGGTCAACGATCATATCAATAGCACCGTGATCAAGTAGGAACTCACTACGCTGGAAACCTTCAGGAAGATCTTCACGTACAGTTTGCTCGATTACACGACGACCAGCAAAGCCAATGAGGGCCTTAGGTTCACCGATGTTGATATCACCTAACATAGCCAAACTTGCTGATACACCACCCATTGTAGGGTCAGTTAGAACAGAAATAAACGGCAGACCTTTTTCTGATAAACGCTCAAGCGCAGCACTGGTTTTTGCCATTTGCATAAGAGACATTAAAGCCTCTTGCATACGAGCACCACCACTTGCTGAGAAACAAACAAGCGCACAGTTATTTTCAATGGCTGCATCCACTGCTTTCACAAAGCGAGCACCAACGACTGAACCCATTGAACCACCCATAAAGGAGAATTCAAACGCACACGCCACAAGCGGCAGACCAAGCAATTCACCCTGCATCACAACTAGCGCATCTTTCTCACCGCTATTTTTTTGTGCAGCAGAGATACGCTCTTTGTATCGCTTAGAATCTTTAAATTTCAGTTTATCCTGTGGCTCAAGTTCGGAACCTAATTCAACTCGATTACCTTCATCTAAAAATGTTTCCAAACGACGACGCGCTTTCATACGCATGTGATGGTTACACTTTGGACAAACTTCTAAGTTACGCTCTAGTTCAGCATGGTATAAAACCTGTTCACAAGAGGTACATTTAGTCCACACACCTTCTGGGATAGAAGCTTTGCGTGAACTTACTAGATTGCTTTTCTCTAAAATCTTTTCAAGCCAACTCATGGAAGACCTTTTCTCTCAACTCTTCCGCTTCATTGCGAAAGATATAAATTCGACATAATACCGACGGATTAAACCATATCTTGCAGCTACTGTAGATAAAAAACTGGTTGTACCTATTTTTGATATCGTAAATAGCGTATGTTTTCCGTTCACATTCAATATAAACACTACCGATATTTTGAAATAAGTTTGTAAAATTAGTTCAAATTATCTGGTAAAAACAGTGGACCGATCGGCACTTCAGGTAACCCAAACTCTTCTGGGTAGTCTACATCTACCAGGTACAGACCTTCCGCTTTCGCTGTCGCACCCGCTACTTTGCGATCTTTGGCGTCTAATAACCACTTGATCCATTCAGGACTCTCTTCGCCACGTCCAACTTTTATCAAGCTACCCGTGATATTACGAACCATATGATGCACGAACGCATTGGCTTTAATATCAATAACCACATAGTTTCCATGGCGCGTAACGTTCAGGTGCATCAAGTTTCGAAATGGACTGCGAGACTGACAATGCGCCGCGCGAAACGACGTAAAATCATTTTCGCCGAGTAGGAACTGCCCTGCTTCATGCATTTTTTTCTCGTCGAGCTCACCATGATAGTGACTAACCCCCGAGTTTAAGATGCCTGGACGTAAAGCATGATTGAAAATAATGTAACGATAACGGCGCGCTGTCGCTGAGAATCTTGCATGGAAATCATCTGAAACTTCTTGAGCCCAACGAACCGCTATATCGCTCGGCATGTTCGCGTTTGCGCCCATGGTCCAAGCTACCATTTTTCGAGTAACGTTGGTATCAAAGTGCACAACTTGTCCCGTGCCATGCACGCCTGCGTCTGTCCGACCAGCACACTGAACTTCAACTGGGTGATTAGCGACGACGGACAATGCTTTCTCTAGCTCTTCTTGGACACTTTTCACTTCTCTTTGGCGCTGCCAACCAAAGTAGTTTGTACCGTTGTACTCGATACCTAATGCGATTCTCATCTTAACCTTCGAACTCTAAAATGGGGCGGGAAGTATATACTCAAGTCACCTCAAGTTGCCAGTTTCACCAAGGGTGACATAAAGGTAGCATCCTACTAACGGGACACAAAAAGGGTAGCAAACGCTACCCTTTTGTTTCGGTTTATCGGCCATTAATGGCGTCAATCAGGCTTTTTGCTTCGCGGCGAATATCATCCTCACCGTAAACAATCGCCTCTTCTAGTAGTTTAATCGCCCCTTGAGAATCGTTCATCTCGAGATAGATTTTAGCCAAATCCAGTTTCCCAGCCGCTTCAGCATTGCTATCTACGTCAATATCGCCGATCTCACCGATAACATCTGGAAACTCGTTCAATCCGACATCGAGCTTAAGGTCTTCTTCTTCGAACTCACCACCTTCTCTGTCGACCTGAGCCATCAATTCATCAATCGTCATAAATTGATTTTTCTTCGGGTCGAAGTCATCCAAGTCGCTTTGCTCTGCCCAGTTTTCTTGCGCGATCTCTGGCTGACTTAGTGCATCACTCGAATTCCAAACATCACGCTGGTCCTCAGGCACTTCTTCAGTAGAACTTACGTTATCAGCTGCGGGTTTAAAGCCATCCCAATCATCTCCAACATCAAGCATGGTTTCAAAATCCATACCTGCACTTGCGATGGTGTCACTGTCTAGTTTACCTTCAAATACTTCTGAGTTTGCGTCTTCCGCAAGAAGGTTAGCCATTGATGATTCATCATCCAAATTACTGAGCGGCTCACCCTCTGTCGCTATTGGCTGCACTTCTGGGTCAGTATCAAAGCCGTTTTGCTGCGCAAATACTTCAAACAAAGCATCATGATCGTTATCGGCTTGAATAGCTGGTCTCGATGTCTCTGCTTCAACCTTAGGGCTCCCTGAAGCACCCTCGTTCATTGACGCGAGAACATCTTCCTCATTGAACTCTGGAAGATCTTGGTCGTCAAAACTTAACTCTTCATCCTCACCGGAGATTGGTTCTATATCTGCAGTCTCAGAGCTCGGTAATTCTGGCTCTTCTTCCATCGACGCCAAGGCATCTTCTTCGCTGAACTCTGGCAAATCGAGCTCATCAAAATTGAACTCTTCTTCGGACTCAGTTGGCAAGTCGGCTTCAACTTGTTCTAGTTCAATGGACTCGGACGTTTCTAACTCCGGCTCATCCACCATAGACGCCAATGCGTCTTCTTCACTAAACTCAGGAAGATCCAGCTCATCAAAATTGAATTCATCTTCTGATTCAGCTGGTAAGTCTGCTTCAACCTGTTCTGGCTCAACGGACTCGGACGTTTCTAACTCCGGCTCATCCGCCATAGACGCCAATGCGTCTTCTTCACTAAACTCAGGAAGATCTAGCTCATCAAAATTGAATTCATCTTCTGATTCAGTTGGCAAGTCGGCTTCAACTTGTTCTGGTTCAACGGACTCGGACGTTTCTAACGCAGGTTCGCCAGCCATAGACGCCAGTGCATCTTCTTCACTGAACTCTGGCAAATCGAGCTCATCAAAATTGAACTCTTCTTCGGACTCAGTTGGCAAGTCGGCTTCAACTTGTTCTGGCTCAACGGACTCGGACGTTTCTAACGTAGGTTCGCCAGCCATAGACGCCAGTGCATCTTCTTCACTGAACTCTGGCAAATCGAGCTCATCAAAATTGAATTCATCTTCTGATTCAGCTGGCAAGTCTGCTTCAACCTGTTCTGGCTCAACGGACTCGGGCGTTTCTAACGCAGGTTCGCCAGCCATGGACGCCAATGCGTCTTCTTCACTAAACTCAGGAAGATCCAGCTCGTCAAAATTGAACTCTTCTTCGGACTCAGCTGGCAAGTCGGCTTCAATTTGTTCTGGTTCAACGGACTCGGACGTTTCTAACGCAGGTTCGCCAGCCATAGATGCTAGAGCATCTTCTTCGCTGAATTCTGGAAGATCTAGCTCATCAAAATTGAATTCTTCTTCTGAATCGTTGGTCGACTCAGTTTCCGGCTCCAATTCAGGCTCATCCAGTAGCCAATCTTCTTCTTGTGGAACACCGAATTCATTTTCTATTGTATTTGGTGTCGGCGTGAAGGCTGGAATGTCTTCCTCTTGCTCAACGTGAGGCTGTACCTCAGCATCGGACTCCACGGATGGTTCTTGTGTTGAATCAGTATCGGTAGCCTCTTGTTGTAGTGATGAAGCTTCCTCTATCTCCGTTTGTGTTTTTTCAACTTGCTGCGGTAAATCGTCTTCACTATCAAATAGAGCGTCAAGTTCAGCAGAAAAATCCGCTTTTTCTTGTTCTGTTGGCAGAAGTTCTTCACTGTCTGACTCAAATAGGTCGTCTAGCTCGCTCATTAAAGGATCATTCTCTGGTGAGAGGTCCTCTAAATCACCAAGAAATTCATCGCTGCTAAATGGCTCTGAGGCAGCCTCTGGCTCGGTTAATGGTTGATCTTCTACAGCTTGTTGCGTGTCTGGCTGGCTTTCACTTAATAAAGCGTCGATGTCCAACCCAGACTCAATGTCCTGATCTTCATGAGTTTGTTCTGACCCAACTACGGGAGATGGCTTTTCGTCGGCGTCTGGCTCACCAAAACCAAGTGATTTCAGTAACTCTTCCTCTTCCGATTTATTCTGCTCTGGGCTCTCGTCCTCTCGAATCAGATCATCAAACGGATCTAAATCAGCTTCAGTCTCTTCATCAAGTTCAGAGGTAACATCATCAATGAGTTCGTCCAGTAAGTCTGTGCTATCTGCGTCTAACTCTTCGATCGAGTCATCACCTTCAAAACCAGAGATTGCTTCTAGCTCGTTTAGTGGATCAAACTCGTCTGTGTCATCTTCATCAAAATCAATGAGTTCATCGAGTAGCTCTGTACTGTTTTCATCTAGAACAGGACCTTCATTGGCGTCAGCTTCTCGAACTTCCGATTCACTAGCCGGTTGTTCATACTGGGCCAATAGCTTATCGATATCGTCGTCAGATGCCTCTCCTACACTAAAGTCATCATCCGAAACGGGCTGTTTTAACTCAGGCTCATCAGTATCTAAATCGAAGTCATCGTTGCCAAGTTCAGCAAACAAGTCATCAAGCATATCCTGGTCGACAGTGTCACTTGGTAACTCTTCTGACGGCTCATCGGCTGCAAGTAACTCGGCAAATGCGTCGTCTGAAAGCGAGTCTGATTTCTCATTCGCATCATCCGAAAGATCGAAGCCAGACTCATCGTCATCGAGCACTTCTAGTTCTGGAGCAACCTCATCTAAGGCTCGCTCCATTTCTTCTAAACCAAGCGCCTTTTCTTCGCCGTTGACTTGGATACCATTGTTCGATGACTCAAACTCATCCAGACCAACATCTAGGTCACCGTCATCGCCAATATCTGCAAATGGGTCATCGTCCCCTTCCAGATTGAAATCAAGTTCTTCATCGTCGAGGTTAGCAAAGACGTCTTCTTCTAAATCTGACTTCTCTTCTTGTAAAGACTGTGCGTTGATATCTTCATCTGCAAACAATTCATCATCAAGCGTGAGCTCTTCATCCAGCTCATCCGCCGCCGCTAAACCGATTGGCGCCGCAAGAGGATCAACGTTTTGCTGTTCCTGCGCAGCCGCTTCTTCCTCTTTCGCTTTAGAGCGTCGGCCAAGAAGCATAACAACTAGCAACGCAATCAAAGCACCAGGAATTAATGCCGCAAGACCAACGAGCCAACCATTAGACAAAATTTTGTCCATGGTGCTTGGTTGCATGCGCTGTTGTTCAGCAAGGCGTTGGCGCTCTTCAGCAAGCAGCTTCTCGACTTCTGAGCGAATGCGTTCTTCGTCATTCAACTCGCTTTTCAAAGTTTCGACTTCGCTTTGCACTTCTGACAGCATCAATCGAAGACGATGGTTCTTCTCTTCTAATGACTCTAATTCACTTTGTGAGCCTTGAAGTTTGTCCTTCAGCGCACTGACCTGCTTTTCACCCTGCCGAGAGGTGGTTACTGGTGGCGCAGGGATGACGGGTATTGTTTTCGGAGTTGGTTTTGGCTCCTTTGCTGCCACTGTCTCTGGCTTAGTCGCAGGCTTGGGTTCTACTTTAATTTGTGGCTTTGGTTGCTCGGTGACTCGTTGTGCTGGCGTCGCTCTATTTGTCGGCTTCGGCTGTTTTAACTTAGCTTCATGCGCCTTCATAATCGCAACAGCTTGCGCTGTGGTCGCGCTTTGCACTTGCTCTAGAGAAGGTACTCGTAGCCGACTCCCTGGGATCAATTCATGAATGTTTTGGTTCTCAAACGCTTGAGGGTTAATTCGGTAAATGGCAAGAAGCGTTTGTTGAACGGTAACACCGCGTGAAGGTCGTAATTCTGAAGCGATCGACCATAGTGTTTGATTTTCACCAGTCGGACCAAAGAAACGTGACGGTTGAGTATTCGCAGGAGGAGCAGGTAATGCTCGCTCAATATCTTCAGCATAGCTCGGAGATGATTGCACTTCACCAGACGGTCCAACAAGACGAATTCCTTCGGCTTGAACCACTGATGATGTCTGAGTCGCGCTCATCAACACAAGGGCTGCTAACAAACGCTTATAATTTTGACGCATAGAAGGCTCAGTTTTGTGCTAAATACAATTTGAAATGGTGATCGGTTAAATATATCGGATATCGCATGCAAAACTATAGCGTTGAGAATAAAAAATGTGTGGCTCTCGCCATATTCGTACTAATCTCACACTATTTTGTTTCGTTCGTACAAAAAAGCCTCGCACTGTGCGAGGCTTTGAAATGAACTGTAAGCGACTTAGTAGTAATCGCGGATCAGAACTTCTGCGATTTGCACCGCGTTAGTTGCCGCGCCTTTACGCACGTTATCAGCAACAACCCACAGGTTTACGCCGCTATGATGGCTGATATCGTTACGGATACGGCCAACCATTACATGGTCTTTACCGCCCGCATCGCGAACTTGTGTAGGGAAGTCTTCACCGTGGAACACTTCGATACCGTCAGTTTGCTCAAGCAAGTTAACGACTTCTTGTGCATCGATAGGTGAACGAGTCTCAATGTGAAGTGCTTCTGCGTGACCGTAGAATACAGGAACACGTACACACGTTGGATTGACTGTGATTGATGGATCGTTAAAGATCTTCTGTGTTTCCCACACCATTTTCATTTCTTCTTTGGTGTAGCCGTTTTCCATCATTTGATCGATTTGTGGAATACAGTTAAACGCGATCTGTTGAGAGAATTGCTTCTTGTCTGCTGGCAGACCGTTTAGCAGCTTCGCCGTTTGACCTGCTAGCTCATCGATACCCGCTTTGCCTGCACCAGACACCGATTGGTAAGTTGATACGTTAATACGCTCAATGCCCACCGCATCGTGAATTGGTTTTAGTGCCACCAGCATTTGGATGGTTGAACAGTTCGGGTTCGCGATGATGTTACGGTTACGAAACTCTGCAATCGCTTCTGGGTTTACTTCTGGCACAACAAGAGGAATGTCGTACTCGTAACGGAAGTGTGATGTATTGTCGATAACAATCACGCCTTCATCAGCGGCAATTGGAGCCCACTTGGCTGATAGCTCACCACCAGCAGAAAACAGTGCGATATGCGCTTGAGACCAATCGAACTCTTCTACGTTTTGAACGCGTACCGTTTTACCATTGAAGCGATAAGTCTTGCCTTCGCTGCGCTCACTCGCGAGTAGGAAGATTTCGCCTACTGGGAATTTGCGCTCTTGAAGCACATCCAAAATTGTTTCACCGACCGCACCGGTCGCACCTAAAATGGCAACATTATATTGCTGGCTCATTGACTTACCTCAATCTGAAAACCTAGTTCTGCTAATGGAGCAAGGTTACATGTTTTGTTACCCACTAGCGTGACAGCGCTGTATTCACGGCGATCCCAGTAGTTTTTACGCATCAGGTCAAAAGCGCCTGGCTTACTGATTTCACGGCGGAAAAGAGCGTCATCTCTACGCACATCATAGATTAACTGCGTGATGTTATGCAGTGTTGCTTCGTCCCAAGCTCTGTCCAATACCATAGTAGGAACAGGCGCGGTTGGCAGTAAATCGCTGGCATGCGCACGTAATTCGTTATTTAAGAACTCACAGTAGCTGTTGAAAATCATCGTTGTACCGCGAGCTTTCCCTTCCAAGCCGTAGCCTGCAACGTGAGGGGTTGCGAATGCTAGCAGAGGCAGAAGCTCCATATCAACCTCTGGTTCAAATTCAAATACGTCGAGTGCCGCTGTAAAGCCATCATTTTTCAAAAGACGTTGCTTCAAAGCAGCGTTGTCAACGATGGGACCTCGAGCCGCGTTAATCAAAATTTGATCGCTGCGGAGACCATTTAATACCTTCTCATCAATCAAATGATGCGTTGGGTATGGGCCATCTTTGGTGATTGGCGTATGTAGTGTAATGATGTCTGAGCTTTCAATCAGTTCTGTCAACGGAGTAAAGCTACGAGGATCACCAGACTCTTGTTTGAATGGGTCATTGATGAGAACTTTCATACCCATGCCTTTCAAACATTTCTCTAGGTAGCTACCTACTTGGCCTGCACCAATAATACCTACCGTCTTGTCAAATACCGAGAAACCTTGTTGCTGAGCGAGCACCATCATCACGCTGAACGCGTATTCCGCCACACCCACTTTGTTACACCCTGGCGCCGCAGTGAAGAAAATGCCTTTCTCTTTTAAGAGTGCTTGGTCAACATGATCCATGCCTGCCGTGGCCGTACCAACAAACTTCAGCTTGTTTGCTTTGCTGATCAGGTCAGCATTAACTTTGGTGACTGAGCGAATCATTAGGGCATCAACATCCACTAAATCATCGGCGGTCAGTGTACGACCTGGTTTTAGAATTACGTTACCGAGTTGGCTGAATAGCTCTTCAGCATACGGCATATTTTCATCAACAATAATTTTCATAGCGCCAGCGTTCTAACATCCATTTGTAAGAGTTCGTTTATTCGCAAGATGCGAAACTAAAGCGATTGTGCCCTTTTCCCGAAAAATCTCAAGATATAACACCAATAAACCTCAAGGAGGTAACTCCTATAGAATCGATTGACGGGAAGCCTAGAGAAAAGCAGAAACAGAGAAAAGAAAAAGCCCGGCTAAATAGCCGGGCAAAGTTCCAGAACAAAAGGATCCTATCCCGCTCTCCATGGGATAGAGTCTGCGTCTGTTCGATCAGTGTGACTGATCAAGCTCTGGAAACTGGATTGTTGGCGTTTACAGTACTCTCGCAAGGCGCCAACAAATTCAGTTAACCTTGGTACTTTTTAATAACCAAAGTTGCGTTTGTGCCGCCAAAGCCAAAGCTGTTTGACATTACGGTCGTTAGCTCTGCATCACGTGCTTCTGTCACGATGTCCAGACCTTGTGCTGCTTCGTCCAAGTTTGAAATATTGATGCTTGGAGCAATGAAGTTTTTGTCTAGCATAAGTGTTGAGTAAATCGCTTCGTGCACGCCCGCTGCGCCGAGTGCGTGGCCAGTCATTGCTTTTGTTGCAGAGATTGCAGGGCTGTTCTCACCAAACAATTGTTGGATAGCACCAAGCTCTTTCACGTCACCAACTGGTGTCGATGTGCCGTGCGTGTTGATGTAATCCACACCATCAACGTCTTGCATCGCCATCTTCATACAACGAATTGCGCCTTCACCTGATGGCGCTACCATGTCGTAGCCATCTGATGTCGCACCGTAACCTACGATTTCACCGTAGATTTTCGCACCACGTGCCAGTGCGTGCTCTAGTTCTTCAATAACCAGCATGCCGCCGCCGCCCGAGATAACAAAACCGTCACGGTCTGCATCGTATGTACGAGATGCTTTGTCTGGCGTGTCATTGTATTTGGTTGACAGTGCGCCCATCGCATCAAACATCATAGTTTGAGACCAATCTAGCTCTTCGCCGCCACCAGCAAAAACAATATCTTGTTTGCCTAGTTGAATAAGCTCCATAGCATGGCCGATACAGTGTGCAGATGTTGCACATGCAGAGCTCATTGAGTAGTTCACGCCACGAATCTTAAATGGCGTAGCAAGACAAGCAGAAACAGTAGAAGACATAGTACGAGGAACCATGTAAGGACCAACTCGCTTTACGCCTTTGGCGCGCATCGTGTCTGTCGCTACCGTTTGATTGTATGCAGAAGCACCGCCAGAACCTGCAACGATACCGGTACGATCGTTTGAAACCTGCTCTTCTGTAAGACCAGCGTCTGCGATTGCCTGCTCCATTGATAGGTATGCATAAGCAGCCGCATCACCCATAAAGCGCATCTGCTTACGGTCGATGTGTTCCGCCGGGTTGATTTTTAGATCACCCCATACTTGCGAACGAAGACCGTGTTCTTTGAACTGCTCAGATGCAGTGATGCCAGATTTGCCCGCTTTAAGAGACGCTAGAACTTCTTCGACGTTGTTACCGATACTTGAAACAATACCCATACCGGTGATTACGACTCGTTTCATTATGACATTCCTATAATTCAAAAATCCGCTAGATGATAACTAAGATAGTCAACAAAAGTGGTCAGCTTTCCCATAAATTCGTACAATCGCCCCATTCTTACCGCGCCAAATCACAAATTTGCACCATTATGACTTCAATAAAAAACGCAGAACTTGGTTGGAACGAAGCTGGTACTCCGGTTTCAGACCAATTTGATGATGTTTACTTCTCTAACGTAAACGGTCTTGAAGAGACACGCTACGTTTTCTTAAAACAAAATCATCTCCCAGAAAGATGGCAGGAATTTGACCAAAGACGTTTTGTCATTGGTGAAACAGGATTTGGCACGGGATTAAACTTCTTAGCAGTATGCCAGTGGTTTAGTGAGTTTCGTCGTCAGCATCCGGACGCAACATTGAAAGAGCTGCATTTTATTAGCTTTGAAAAATACCCATTAAGCAAAGCCGATTTAAAGAAGGCGCATGAAGCTTGGCCTGAGCTAGCTGAATACGCGGAAAAGTTACAAAAGCACTACCCTGCCGCTGTGCCGGAGTGTCATCGCATCGTTTTAGAAGACGGCGCAATCACACTCGACCTTTGGTTTGGTGACATTAAAGACTGCATGCCGCAAGTCCCATACAACGAACAAGGTTTGATTGATGCTTGGTTCTTAGATGGATTCGCGCCAAGCAAAAACCCAGAGATGTGGAACCAAGGCCTGTTCAACAACATGGCAAAGCTAGCCAAGCAAGATTGTACAGTTGCCACGTTTACCGCAGCAGGCTTTGTACGTCGTGGTTTGAACGAAGCTGGCTTTACAATGAAAAAGGTGAAAGGTTTCGGCACTAAGCGAGAAATGATCGCCGGCTCTATGGAGCAACGTGAAAAGCAGTCGAACCATCTCCCTTGGTTCAATCGCACAGCATCTAGCAATCTTGATTCGATTGCCATCATTGGCGGTGGTATAGCCAGCGCGGCGTTAGCGAAAACGTTAGTTCGTCGTGGCCAAAACGTCACCCTTTACTGTAAAGACAAACAACCAGCCAAAGGAGCGTCGGGTAATCGTCAAGGGGCCGTGTATCCATTGTTGAACGGTCCCCATACTGGCGTTTCGCGTGTGTTTGCTCCTGCATTTTTGTTCGCACGTCAGTTTGTTGAACAAGCAGCACAAGAGATCGATTTTGATCATGACTGGTGTGGCGTAACTCAGTTGATGTGGGATGACAAATCCACAGACAAACTGGAGAAAATACTTGCGGGTAACTTCACACCAGAGCTCATTCACAAGCTGTCCGCCGAGGAGACTGCGAACACTATCGGGTTACCTATTGATATGGCATCTGTGCACTACCCAATGGGAGGGTGGCTGTGCCCTGCCGAGTTAACTCGTGGGTTAATAAAACAATTGGAGAAGACGTCGTTACTCTCAACGAAGTTTGAACACCATGTTGAGGCATTAGATTGGGATGAAAAGCGTCAGCTCTGGCTACTAACAGCGAGTGGTCAAACATTTGAGCACTCAACGGTTGTGATTGCGAACGGCCATGAGTTCCAGACATTGAGTCAAACCGCTTCCCTACCAATGGGACAAGTGAAAGGACAAGTCAGTCATGCGCCAGCAACCGAAACGCTGAGTCAGCTGAAAACGGTGTTGTGTTACGACGGTTACATGACACCTGTTAACCCAAGTAATCAACACTTGTGTATCGGTGCAAGCTACGACCGCAGTCACCTTGACTACGAATTTGATGAAAACGCCCAAAAAGATAATGCAGAAAAGCTAGTGAAATGTGTACCGAATCAAACATGGGCAAAAGAGGTAGATATCACTGGTAATCAATCTCGCCAAGGTATTCGTTGTGTTAGCCGAGATCACTTACCATTTGTCGGAAATGTGGGTGACTTTGAGACGATCAAAACGCAATACACCAACTTACAAAATCAAAAAGAAGAAGAGGTAGAAACCATTCATCAGTACCCTAACCTATTCTGCTTCTTAGGTTTAGGATCTCGTGGACTGAGCTCTGCACCATTATTAGCTGAAGTGTTGGCCTCCCAGATCTGTGGGGACCCGCTGCCATTACCGGTTGATGTATTGACCGAACTTCACCCAAGTCGAATGTGGGTTCGTAAACTAAGAAAAGGCAAAGCCATTACCGAGCTGTAAGAGTATTCTCTGTTTTGATTCCCGACACAGACACGTGTCGGGAATCGCTAACTCATTAAGTCGCTCGTACTGAGATTACTTCAGCAGTGCAACTGCCTGTTTCACTTGCTCTGCCACTTCTGGGTTTACAACCTTACCCGATTCCACGTCAAAATTTTCGTAGAAGCTCGGCACAGATAACGATGCCTTTACATCCGCGCCAAAAAATTGTGCAGAACCTGTCGCCGCCGCAAGAACACTTTGCGCACCACCGGGACCTGGGGAAGTTGCTAAATAAACGACAGGTTTGTTTTGAAATACATTACGCTCAATGCGCGTCGCCCAATCGAACAAGTTTTTATAGGCCGCTGGGTACGAACCGTTGTGCTCTGCGAAGGAAACAACGAGAGCGTCAGCCTCCGCCAAGTCACGTAAAAACGCGACAGCCCCTTCAGCTTGACCTATTTCTTTCTCTTTGTCCTCGCTAAACATTGGCGCTTGATAATCGTTTAAGTCTAGAACATTCACTTGAGCGCCTTCGACTTGATTTGCTGCGTATGTAGCAAGTAGTTTGTTGATTGAGGTAGAGCTGGTAGATGCACCAAATGCGACAATTTTCATGGTTGTAATCCTTTGTTCACGTTTTATGCTGATCAGAATAAAAGTTGAACAGTTTCGCTACAACCACAAAAATTTTATGGAGAGGTTCGAATTTTTCGAAGTAGTAAATGACTAGGATTAAATAAAGGGAGAACGCTGCTTAGGGACTAAGCCTGAGCCTGGAGCTCCTGCCACAAATCACTGACAATCACGCGATCGGCCGGGCTTAACTCGGTACGCGCATTTTCTAAGCTGCTCTCAATGCGTGACTTCAGCTCAGTAATATCGCTAATCCCTTCTTCTTCACAAGACGCCGCGGATAAAGAGATGTGACCACGTAAATAACCACCAGCAAACAATTCATCGTCAGATGCTGTTTCAATTCGAGCATCAATCAGTTCCAGTAGTTTTTCTTCAAATTCAATAATCATGGTGTATCTCTGAGGTTATTAGTGGTTATTTAACGCAAAAGTCCGACGCTTCCAGTGGCTTAGTTTGATAAAATGCGCGCAGGGCATCAGAAAGCATTTTCACTCGCAAAGGCAAGCCAACGTCCAAAATACCTAGCACTTCTTTATGCACTTTTTTCATAAAGCCGAGCCTATCTGGTTCAAAATCGCCGTGTAGATTGTCACAACTCACCGTAAAAGGGAAGCCAGCGCTTTGTGCCAGAATCCATTCATAAGCTTGAGGTCGCACTTCAACTTTCTCAAACTCCGCTTGAACTTCTGCTGTTCGCCCATCAGGTTCATACCAATAACCAAAATCTTCCAGCAAACGACGCTCTGGACCAGCCACACACCAATGCGAGATCTCGTGTAAAGCAGAGGCGTAAAAACCCCGAGCAAAAATAATCCGATGATGAGGGTGTTCATCATCAGCAGGAAGATAAATAGGCTCATCACCACCTAACTCTAATTTCGTATTAAATTGTTCTAAAAAGGTGTCATTAAAAATGGTGATTAAGTCTTGGTATTCGTGGGTCATCGTCGAGTTTGTACTTCAGTTTGACATGCGCTGCATATTGTCGCTGTTTTTAGCTATGAGGTAAAGGCAACCCCACATTTTTGGTTATTAGTTGAATTTATCTGAACATCGCTTTCTCCATACAATTTCTCATTCGTCAGCGTACTTATTTACCACTACACTCTCGCCTTATTTTGATGCCGTTCAAACCGCTATTTTTAAGCCGTTTGATTACAAGCATGTTGCTGGTTTTAATCACTTTTTAAGAGAGATAGAACCGTTTGTAAGTGTTGTTACTTCGCCTACGCTGATTCTCGTAGAACGTAGTGACTTTTTACGTTGAGTGTTTCCCTATGTTGCTAAGTGTGTTGTATATCATTGGTATCACGGCTGAAGCCATGACAGGTGCGTTAAGTGCTGGTAGAAGAAAGATGGACTGGTTTGGTGTTATGTTGGTGGCCAGCGCAACGGCCATTGGTGGTGGCACCGTACGTGACATTCTATTAGGCCACTACCCTCTTGGTTGGGTAAAAAACCCAGAGTTCCTTGCAATTACGTGTGTTGCAGGTGTGCTAACAACAGGTTTAGCGAAATGGGTGATTAAGCTGAAAGGTCTGTTCATTCGCCTCGATGCACTAGGTTTAATCGTGTTTAGTATCATCGGAACAAAAATTGCGATGGGCATGGGCTTGCACCCTGGTATTTGTATGGTTTCAGCGTTAGTAACTGGTGTATTCGGTGGGCTACTTCGTGACTTAATCTGTCGCCAAACACCATTGGTACTGCATGAAGAGCTTTACGCTTCTGTCGCTCTTATCGCATCAGGAATGTACTTAGCGCTATTAGAATTTAATGTTCCCGATGTCACTGCCACGATCATTACACTGGTTACTGGTTACATGCTGCGTATGGCTGCAGTGCGCTTTAAGTGGCGTCTGCCTTCTTTCCATTTGGAAACCGAAGGCTCGATTCATTAAGCAAAAACTACTTAAACAAAAAAGGTTGCCTGATAAAATTGTGCCACCCGCGATTCAGTGAGTGGCATAATTTTATATTCAGTCATCCTGAACAGCGACGAAGGAGCATGATTCAGGATCTATTATCCGAGCACTCTGTTGTCAGAGATGTTTCTTTCTCTTTTCATCGTGCTGAAATTAGATTCCTAGTCTCGCTATAGCTCGCTGGAATGACACAAAGCTCTTAAATCTTCGGTGTTTCAGTTGTTACGCCATGGTTTTGACCACGGTGGCGTAGTAAATGATCCATCACCACAATTGCCAGCATCGCTTCTGCGATAGGCACAGCACGAATACCCACACATGGGTCATGACGACCTTTGGTGATCAACTGAGTTGGTTCACCTTCTTTTGTGATGGTCTCACCCGGCACAGTGATACTTGATGTTGGCTTAAGCGCAATGTTAGCGACAATGTCTTGACCAGTCGAGATACCGCCAAGAATGCCACCCGCATGATTACTACCAAAACCTTCAGGAGCAAGCGTATCACGGTGCTGACTGCCTTTTTGGTTTACCACGTCGAAACCGTCTCCGATTTCCACGCCTTTCACCGCGTTTATGCTCATTAGTGCGTGCGCGATGTCTGCATCCAAACGGTCAAATACGGGTTCCCCAAGACCAACAGGCACGTTAGTTGCCACAACCTGGATTTTTGCGCCAATAGAGTCGCCTTCTTTTTTCAGGTCACGGATAAGTTGGTCAAATGCTTCTACTTTGTCAGCATCAGGGCAGAAGAATGCATTGTTCTCGATTTCGTTCCAATCTACCTTGTCGATAGATACATCACCCATTTGTGACAAGTAAGCACGAATCTCAACACCAAACTCATCTTTTAAGTATTTCTTCGCGATTGCACCAGCAGCCACACGCATTGCGGTTTCACGAGCTGAAGAACGGCCGCCACCGCGATAGTCGCGGATGCCATATTTTTGGTGGTAAGTGTAATCAGCATGACCCGGTCTGAACTTATCTTTGATGTCAGAGTAGTCTTTTGAGCGCTGATCGGTGTTTTCAATTAGCAAACCGATCGATGTGCCCGTGGTTTTGCCTTCAAAAACGCCAGAAAGAATTTTAACTTCATCCGGTTCACGACGTTGTGTGGTGTAACGTGATGTGCCTGGACGACGGCGGTCGAGATCAATTTGTAGATCTGCTTCTGTAATTTCCAACCCCGGAGGACATCCGTCTACGATACATCCCAGTGCGATACCGTGACTTTCCCCGAATGTCGTCACTCGGAAATGTTGTCCGATACTGTTTCCTGCCATTACTTCCTCAAGTTTTTATCGCCACGCTCTCTCAAAACAGAGCATAGCTGCTTTCCAATTCTTCGTGGATTCATAGTGGCTTTATTACGTTTTGATGTAAAGAGTTAATATCGGCGAGGTATGCATAAAAAAACACCGAGCATAAAGCTCGGTGTTTTGATGTTTAGTGCAAGACTCTATTAGTCTTTGTACAGTTTAAACTCTTCTGCACACTCAACCAGCTGGTCACGCGTTAGCATAAACACGCCATGACCGCCGTTCTCGAACTCAATCCAAGTAAATGGAATCTCTGGGTACTGTTCCATCATATGAATCATTGAGTTTCCGACTTCACAAATAAGAATGCCGTTATCTGTTAGATAATCTGGCGCGTTAGCAAGAATACGACGCACTAGTTTTAGACCATCCGTACCCGCAGCTAGCCCAAGCTCAGGCTCATGCGTGAACTCATCTGGCAGGCTGTTCATGTCTTCTTCATCCACATATGGTGGGTTGGACACGATTAGATTGTATTTCTCTTTTGGAAGATCACGGAACAAATCAGAGCGAATTGGGAACACTTGCTGCTCCATGCCGTGATCTTGTACGTTTTGCTCAGCCACTTGTAGAGCATCTGTAGAGATGTCGATAGCATCCACTTCTGCTTCAGGGAAAGCGTGCGCACAAGCAATCGCGATACAACCAGAACCCGTACATAGGTCCATGATGCGCGTAGGCTCTTCCACCAACCAAGGTTGGAATTCCGCTTGAATCAATTCGCCGATAGGAGAACGTGGCACAAGTACACGCTCATCAACGAAGAACTCAAGACCGCAGAACCATGCTTTGTTTGTTAGGTATGCTGTTGGCGTACGCTCGTTGATGCGTTTTACTACGCGCTCAACAATACGCAGACGCTCGCTTGTCGTTAGGCGAGAGTTCAATACGTGCGGAGGCACATCAATCGGCAAGTATAAGGTTGGCAGGATAAGCTGAACTGCTTCATCCCACGCATTATCAGTACCATGACCGTAAAACAGGTTCGCTGCATTAAAGCGGCTTACCGTCCAACGAATCATATCTTGAAGGGTATGCAGTTCCGATACCGCTTCTTCTACAAAAATCTTATCCAAAATTGCCTCCGAAAAGCGCTACAATACTGCCAATAAAGTTTATTAATGAAATTGTTTACCTAATGAGCAAAAAAGACACCGAGAACGATGACGATTTCGCCTTGTTTCAGGAAGCAGTACAGGGCGTAAAAAAGTTGCGACAGGATACCATAATCCAGCAACCAAAAAAAAATACTAAGCAAAAAGAAATCAAGCGCTCCAACCGTGAAGCGAGTGACTCTGAATTTTACTTTTCAGACGAGTTTGTCCCTCTATTAAACGATGAAGGTCCAACTCGTTATGCACGTGACGACGTCTCCACTTATGAAGTCAAACGTCTACGTCGTGGCGTGTATGTACCGGACGTGTTCCTCGATATGCACGGCATGACACAGCAAGAAGCAAAACGCGAGCTTGGTGCGATGATAGCCTATTGCATCAAAAACGAGATTCATTGTGCGTGTGTGCAACATGGTATTGGGAAACACATCCTGAAACAGAAAGCCCCACTTTGGTTAGCACAGCATCCTGACGTTATGGCTTTTCACCAAGCGCCACTAGAATTTGGTGGTGATGGTGCGTTGTTAGTGTTGCTTTCAATTCCTGAAAAGTAACAAGCTTGCTGTAGACACGACGAAACGAAAAGGCAGGGATCTCCTGCCTTTCTTATTCTGTCTCTAATTTGCAAACGCTTATTTTGGTTTAGACACTTATGGCGTAATATGCCATAGCACTTCACCATTTTGTGTTTGTAAATCATATTCAATGCACACTAGCCCTGATGTAGGAAACATCGGTGGTGTCATGTCTTTTACAAACTCTGAAGTCAGATAACCGACCAAAGGCAAATGCGATACGAACAAAAGCGAGTCCAATTGTTCGACTTCTATTAACGCACTTGCGAAATCGAAGACATGCTCGGACTGGCCATAAGGTGTAATATCTTCACAAGTTTCAATGCTTTTTGCAGAGAAATACGCACTGATCTCTTGCCAAGTTTGTTGAGCTCTAATGTACGGACTCACCAACACTTTATCGAATTGCGCAAAACCCTGTTCTTTACAGGCTCTCGCAACCGCTTCTGATTCGACTCTGCCTCTTGGGGTCAATTGTCGTGCTGCGTCTGAATCTGCAAAATGCTCGGCTTCACCGTGACGCATGATGAATATTTTCATGTTATTTCCTAGGGATAGCTAACGCTACCAAAAGGTTGACTGCTATCTTTATTAGATAGACGGGGCTAACTTTAACAATGACGAAACAAAAATACTGATATAATTATCTGTTCATTATACCAATTCGCTTGTTAAAGATAGCGACTTTCTTAACAATCTATTAAAAGAATGTACTCAGTTCATCACACTATTTAACTGTGCAATGAGTTCAGAGCATTCACTCAAACAGTTCTTCCCCATACGCAAACGCGATGGGCCTGTGCAGAAGTCTACGAATAACAAAAATACGGCAAGCAGTATTTGTCGAAACGCAAACTTTGCGCCCCCCGCGAGGGGAGCCTAAATTACTGTAATGCGAAATCTGGAGACGCATCGTGCATCTAAGTCCTAACGATTCAAATCAATACCGCTACATTACCTTGAGCAATGAACTGCGTGTACTGCTGATTCATTCCGATACAGCTCAACAGTCGGCAGCTGCTCTGGCAGTGAACGTTGGACACTTCGACGACCCAAACGATCGCCAAGGTCTGGCACACTATTTAGAACACATGCTTTTTTTGGGTACGGAAAAATACCCTAAAGTGGGCGAGTTTCAAAGCTATATTAGCCAACACGGTGGAACAAACAACGCTTGGACTGGTACAGAGCACACTTGTTTCTTTTTCAATATTGCTCCAAATGCCTTTGAAAGTGCCTTAGATCGATTTAGCCAATTTTTTACCGCACCTTTGTTTAACGAAGAAGCATTAGACAAAGAACGCCAGGCTGTCGACTCCGAATACAAGCTCAAACTCAATGATGATTCTCGTCGCCTGTATCAAGTTAACAAAGAAGTCATCAATCCAGAGCACCCGTTTTCAAAATTCTCTGTCGGAAACTTAGATACTCTTGGCGACCGAGATGGTAAATCCATCCGCGACGAAATTGTGGAGTTTCACCACTCTCAGTATTCCGCCGATTTGATGACACTGACTCTATTTGGGCCACAGCCGCTCGATGAACAGCAAGCTTGGGTAGAAGCCATGTTTGCCGACATCCCAAATCACCATCTTCGTGGAAAATCGATTGATGTACCGATCGGCACTGAGGAAAGCACGGGCATTTTGGTTCAAGTCGAGCCGCTCAAAGAGTTCCGTAAACTGATTCTCACATTCCCCATGCCGGGAATGGATGCGCATTATAGCGTGAAGCCACTCTCCTACTTTGCTCACCTGTTGGGTTATGAAGGAGAAGGCAGTTTGATGCTTCAACTCAAAGAAAAAGGCTGGATTACTTCTCTCTCAGCGGGCGGCGGCGCGAGTGGCAGTAACTACCGAGACTTTACCGTAAGCTGCACCCTGACGCCAAACGGCTTAGATCATGTTGATGATATCGTTCAAGCGGTTTTTCAATACCTCTCGATGATCAAACAAGGCGGGTTAGATGAATGGCGCTATCTCGAAAAACAAGCGGTATTAGAATCGGCTTTCCGCTTCCAAGAGCCATCGCGCCCAATGGATCTCGTCAGCCATCTGGTGATCAACATGCAGCACTATCAACCGGAAGACACGGTTTATGGTGACTACAAAATGGCGGGCTACGATGAAGAGTTACAGCGTTCATTGCTGCGATACTTAACCATCGATAATGTGCGCGTCACTTTGATTGCTAAAGGCCTGGAATACAATCGTACTGCCGAATGGTACTTTACCCCGTACTCCGTCACGCCTTTTAGTGAAGACCAACGTCGTTTCTATCAACAAATCGATCCAAGCTGGCAATTCGTCTTACCGGAAAAGAACCCTTATATTTGCTACGATCTCGACCCCATGCCACTCGAAAATGGTGATTCACTGCCAGAGTTGATTGAGGATCTCGAAGGGTTTCGGCTGTGGCATTTGCAAGATGACGAATTTCGCGTGCCCAAAGGTGTCGTTTATGTCGCTATCGACAGCTCTCATGCCGTTGCATCACCAAAGAACATCGTCAAAACGCGCTTATGTGTAGAGATGTTCCTCGATTCGCTAGCAAAAGAAACCTATCAAGCAGAAATCGCAGGGATGGGTTACAACATGTATGCTCACCAAGGTGGCGTGACCTTAACCCTCTCAGGGTTCAGTCAAAAGCTGCCTCAGTTGCTAGAAATGATTCTGCACCGTTTTGCTTCTCGAGATTTCAGCCCTGCTCGCTTTGAAACCATCAAACAACAACTGTTACGAAACTGGAGAAATGCTTCACAAGATCGCCCTATTTCGCAGCTGTTTAACGCACTTACTGGGTTACTTCAACCCAATAACCCGCCTTTCGCAACCTTAGTCGAAGCGCTAGAAGAAATCGAAGTCGATGAACTCTCGGTATTCGTAGAATCCATTCTTGCAGAACTGCACGTTGAAATGTTTGTTTACGGAGACTGGCAACGCCAGCAAGCCCATGACATGGCAACGACCTTAAAGGATGCTCTAAGAGTTAACGAGCAACGTTATGAAGAGACACTTCGTCCGCTCATTATGCTAGGTAAAAATGGCAGTTTTCAACGTGAGGTGCATTGTAACCAGCAAGATTCCGCGGTCGTTATTTACCACCAGTGCGAGGATATTGAACCTCGTAGTATCGCGCTATACTCATTGGCCAATCACCTTATGTCGGCAACGTTTTTCCACGAAATCCGTACCAAGCAGCAATTAGGTTACATGGTAGGCACTGGCAATATGCCGCTAAATCGTCACCCTGGTATTGTACTGTATGTGCAGTCACCTAATGCAGCACCTGCCGAGCTGGTTACCTCAATCGATGAGTTTTTAAATGCCTTTTATATGGTGTTGTTAGAGTTAAACGATTACCAATGGCACAGCAGTAAGCGCGGCTTGTGGAACCAAATAGCAACGCCGGACACCACACTTCGAGGTCGGGCTCAACGTCTTTGGGTTGCGATAGGAAATAAAGACACTGAGTTTAACCAACGTGACAAGGTACTGGCGGAGTTGAAGAAGCTGACGCGCGCAGACATGATTCGCTTCGTTGTGAACGAATTGAAACCTCGTACTGCAAATCGTTTGATCATGCACTCTCAAGGTCAAGCGCATTCGGAGGCTCCGCGCATCCATCTAGGACAAGAAATAGGATCGATTGAAGAGTTCCAACTTCGGCCAAAAGATTGCGGCTTGGGGTGATCTAGTTGCGCAGAAATAAAATTGTCGATTACTAGAATGAACCTACAAACCCATGAGGTTGTCGGTCTCATAGATTGAATCGGCACCATAATTGGCAGAAAATTGAAATTGCGCCATTGCGGCTTATGCTCTAATTACCGCACTAAAAATAACTTAATGAGGTAATCATGAAAAAAGCACTTTTACTTGTGGCTCTTATACTGCCATTGGCATCTGCTCACGCTGAAATCTCAGTCAAAGGCGATGGTTTCGAACTAAGTGACGACTGTGTGCGCCTTAGCGGAGACAATGTATCCATCAAATCAGATGATTGCTCTTCAAAACAGTGGAATGATAAAGACAAAAAAGGTAATAGCAGCGTTCACGGGGACGACAACCCTGGTAAAGGCCACAATAAAGATAAGAAAGACAAGAAGAAGTAACCATTTCTTCTTTATGAAAAAGGCTTGCCACTGGCAAGCCTTTTTCTCTACCGAAGCAACCTTTAATAGAACGTTGTCCCTTCACCAGCTCGAGTAAGCAAACCATCACATGGCGCGTAACGATCGCCATACTTCGATGCAAACTCATTCATTTTCTCTACGAGCTCTTTAATGCCAAATTGGTCCATGTAACGGAACGGGCCACCCAAGAACGGTGGGAAACCAATACCAAATATCGCGCCAATATCACCGTCACGTGGCGAGCGAATGATGCCATCATCCAAACAACGTACCGCTTCATTCAGCATTGGCAGCACACAGCGCAACGCAATATCGTTATCGCTTAGCTTAGATTCAGGGTCGAGCTTAAGCAGTTTGTAAACCGATTTGTCGACATCTTTCTTCTTGCCCTTATAAGTGTAAAACCCCTTACCACTCTTGCGTCCTTTACGTCCATCATTTAACAAGATATCAAACACATCCGGCCCTTTGAATCGGTCACCTAACTCATTAACCAGGATCGGCATAATTTTCGCGCCAATGTCGACACCAACTTCATCCAACAAGGTAATCGGGCCAACAGGGAAACCAAAATCAAGCAACGCCGTATCAATCTTTTCGATCGGTTCGTTAGCCAACAAAATATGCGCCGCTTCGTTCATGTATGGAGCAAGAATGCGGTTCACGTAAAAGCCCGCTTTGTCTTTCACTACGATCGGGGTTTTACCTTGCTTCTTAGCAAGTGCAACAACTGTTGAAACGGTTTCATCTGACGTCGTTTCATGCGGAATCACTTCCACCAACGGCATTTTTTCTACCGGGCTGAAGTAATGCAAACCCACTACGTTTTCTGGACGCTCCGCTTTTTCTGCAATTTTGTGGATAGGCAACGAAGAAGTATTGGTCGCAAAGATAGTTTCTGTCTTAGCGTTCGCTTCAATGTCCGCCACCATTTTTTGCTTAAGATCTAGGTCTTCAAAAACGGCTTCAATTACGACATCAATATGATTAAAACTGGTAAAGTCGACACCACCAGACAGTTGCAGCATTTTCGCTTGCAGGTCGGCCTTGGATAGAATGCGACGTTTGCGCTGTTTCTCAAATAACTTGTAGTTGTAGTTGAGCGCGTTTAAAACGCCATCGTTGCTAACGTCTTTGATGCGAACAGGTACTTTTGCTTTTGCAACAGACACATGGCTGATTCCGGCGCCCATCAGACCACCACCAAGCACACCAACTTTATGAACTGGTGCTGGTTTCGCATCCGTGCCATTTTCTTTCTTCATTTCTGTTGTGGCAAAGAAGATCGAACGGAGCGCTTTTGACTCTGAGCTCATTACAAGCTCACCGAAGCGCTTCGCTTCAAGTTCTTGGCCTTTAGCGAAGCCTTTCTCTAAGCCATGTTGAATAACTTCTAGAATTGCAACCGTTGCTGGATAGTTACCACGGGTTTTTTGATTCGTTTTCTTCGCAGCTTGCTCAAATACAAACTTGCGCCCTAGCCCGCTACCAGACATCACCTTTTCTTTCGTCGATAGCTTTTTCGTACCCTTGTTTTTACCTTTGTCGATAAACTGTTTTGCTACGTCGAACAAAATGGTGTCCGGCACACAGGCGTCCACAACGCCCAGTTTTTTAGCTTTCTTCGCACGAAGTTGTTTACCCGTCAGGATCAAGTCCAACGACGGTAACAGGCCAATCAAACGTGGCAGACGCTGAGTACCACCAGAACCTGGCAATAAACCAAGTTGTACTTCTGGCAGACCTAAACGCGTTTTGTCAGAATCCGTACAAACACGATAATCACATGCAAGAGCCAGTTCTAAACCACCGCCCAAACATGGGCCATGAATAGCCGCAACGACAGGATAAGGTAAGTCCGATAGCTGCTGGAACAACTCCTGACCCTGCCTTGCTAAGGCTTCCGCTTCACTTGCTGTGGTGCATGCTTCTAGCATTCTAACATCTGCGCCCGCAACAAAATTGTCCGGTTTTAGGGAGTGGATGATCATCCCTTTAATACCACTGGAGTCTTTTAGCTGAGCAAAAATTTCTTTCATTTCGTCAGCAAAAGCCGCCTGCAGCGTATTCATTTTTTCATTAGGAACATCGATGGCTAACCAAGCAATATTTTGCTCATCAACCTTTAGACTAAATGCTTTTTGCTCGCTCATTACTCAACCTCCAGAATCATTGCCGCACCAAGACCACCAGCAGCACATGCAGTATTCAATGCAATACCACCGCCACGGCGTTTTAGCTCTCGTAGGGTTTGCGTCATCATACGCGCACCAGTCGCAGCAAATGGGTGACCATAAGCAATTGATCCGCCAAGCACGTTGAACTTATCCATATCAATTTCACCAATCGCTTTTGAGCGACCAAGGTTTTCTTGAGCAAACTTATCGGAAGCAAACATCTTCACATTCGCCAATGCTTGAGCAGCAAAAGCCTCGTGCATGTCGATCAACGTCAGGTCTGACAGTTCCAAGCCTGTATTTTCAAGCACTTTCGCTGTGGCATAAGTCGGCCCCATCAGCATGTCCTTTTCCACGCCGATAGCAGAGAATGCATAACCTCGGATGTAACCAAGGATCTCCATTCCGAGCTCTTTCGCTTTACCTTCTCGCATCAACATCACTGCCGCACCACCATCAGTCAATGGCGTACTGTTCGCAGCCGTAACACTGCCATACTGACGATCAAACGCAGGTCGCAATTTCGCGTATCCCTCAACCGTTGAGTCATGACGAATATTGTTATCTTCCGAAATCCACTTTTTGTATGGTTCAGGGAAAGCCGTCATCACTTCATCTTGGATTTTTCCTTCTTTCCAAGCTTGAGAAGCCAGCGTATGAGAACGATGTGCAAGCGCATCCTGTTCTGCGCGAGAAATACCATGTGTTTTAGCCATTTGCTCTGCAGTTTGTCCCATGGATAAACCCGTAGAGTACTCTGCTACTGCTGGTGGCACTGGCATCAGGTCTTTAAAGCTCAAGTTTTTGAGGATACTAAGCTTCTGACCCATTGTTTTTGTCTTACTAAGAGCAAGCAGATTAGCGGCCAGTTTCTTTGATACGCCAATAGGCAGGACGGAAGAAGAGTCTGCACCGCCAGCAATACCAATATCAATGGTTCCCGCCATGATGCTTTCTGCGACATTAACCGCCGCTTGAAAACTCGTCGCACACGCTCGAGTCACACTGTATGCATCAGTATGAATGTTCATACCAGTGCCTAACACGATTTCTCGTGCGATGTTTGGCGCTTCAGGCATTTGTACTACTTGTCCAAATACCACTTGTTCGATTAGCTTCGGATCAATATCTGTTCGAGCAAGCATTTCGCTTACTACCATTTTCCCTAAATCGACCGCTGGCACTTGGCTAAATTCCGTGCTTTGACGAGCAAAGGGAGTTCGAAGCCCCGCGACAATAGCGACACGCTCACCATTGCGTGTTTTTACTTCCTGCTTGCCCATTGTTTCTCCTTAAATACAAGAGGTCTGACCTGATGCATTGTAATGAATTTGTTAAATTTATCAAACGTGCGTTTAAATAAACGTGAAGCAAGTAGTTCAATTACTCTACTTCTTTGATTCTTATGCGATTACTAATGGTTAACTATAGAGAGTTAAAACGGTAAGAGGTATACGGAAAGTAAAATCGAAGCAAAAAAAAACCACACATAGCTGTGTGGTCGGAATATCTATAAAACAATTAACTTACGCCAATTGAAAAGTAATCAGTTTCCTGATTAGGAGAAAGTAAAGTCAGCCTTCAAAAGGAAGTGTCATCTTGCTCAACATGTTAGTCGCAATGACTAACGAGATGACAAGGTGTACTATAACCCCTTCACTGCTTGATATTTTGAAATAGATCAATTTTATAGTGATTTTACGAGTTTTAAGCTCATCTAGAACGATTATTGATTCAAAACAATTCAAGAATCCACCATCAGAAGTCCCTTTTAATGCTCCATCGAGTGAACTTATCCAAGCCATTGATTACTAATGATGATATTGTTAACAATATATATCAATTCGTGTTCGATGATATCTGACATTTGCGTATACACTTTTAGGTAACCACATGGCTTATTGTGTCAAAGGGGTTGCATGACAAATCCTGCAACCAAAACCGCTAAGCGATGAAACAAGTAAAGTCATGCTCAGAACAAGTAAGAAACTCACAGAGCGAGGATGGAGGCTCCTGTGGCCATATTAAAAATGTTTGGAAAGAAAAATTCCAACAGTCCGGTCAACTCTGATATGGACAAGCAAAGAAAATACGAAGCGCTCGTCCGAGGGTATCATCGTGACTTGTACCGCTACGCATATTGGTTGTGCAAAGATAAAGCGGTCGCGGAAGATCTAGTTCAGGAAACCTGTCTTAGAGCTTGGAAGTCACTCGATAGCCTCCAAGACGAAAAAGCTGCCAAGTCTTGGCTCATCACAATATTGAGACGAGAAAATGCGCGCCGCTTCGAACGTAAACAATTTGATTTAGTTGATATCGATGATTACGGCAATGATGCTAAAGTCAGCGATGACTCACATCATCAGCAAGAATGGCTGCAGGCACAGATCATGAAGCTCGATGTTGAATACCGTGAGCCTTTATTTCTCCAAGTTGTCGGTGGTTTCAGTGGAGAAGAAATTGGCGACATTCTTGATTTAAATAAAAACACAGTGATGACTCGACTATTTCGCGCTCGTAATCAACTTAAAGAGATGTTGGATTCTCAAGATACCAAGAGAGGACAAAAGAATGGATGATTTAGAATTTCGTCGTCGTATTTTGTCGGATCCAAAACAAAAGGATGAAGAGATTCTGCAAGCTTTAGCTGGTAGCGACGCCAACAATAAGTTTGTTGATGACGTTTTGGATCTCGATGTAAAAATTAAACAAGCCATGAATGTGGATGTACCCGAAGATCTCGCAGATAAGATTTTATTTAGCCAGACGTCGAGTGCACTTGATGAAGAGAAGGTCGTCAGACCAAACTTTGTCCGCAAAGCAATGGCACTTGCCGCTTCTATTGCGTTCACCGCAGGGTTATTAGTTGGTCAAGTAAACTGGGGAAATGTTTTGGTGTCTCCAGCACAAGCCAGTTTAGCGGATACCGCGATGAAACACGTAATTCATGAAGAACCGTTTGTTCGTCATCTTGATGAGGATGTACCGAGCTCGCAAATTAATGCGAAAATGTCGCCATTTCATTACCAGTTTAGTGAAAACTTTCCATATCACGTTTACTACCTAAACCACTGCGGTTTTGGTGAATCCAATGCGGTGCATATGGTGTTCCAAGGTCCAAAAGGTAAAGTAACGTTATTTATTACTGGTATTCCAAGCGAACAAAGTACCGACTTTAATAAGGATGGCATGACCGGAATCGTTCAGCCCGTCGGGAGTTCAAGCCTGATTTTAGTCGGGGAAGAAGGTGAAAATATTGATGCGCTCGCTACGACTCTTTCATCAATGATTAAGCCGATGTAACAACTTCGACGATTTCCAGCCTTCAAAAGGTTAAATGCCGCTAAATGATCTTATTTAGCGGCATTTTTGTATAAATAGAACGCAAAACATTCACCATCGATATACCATTTAGAGCTTAAACTCTAAATTATGCATTTTAAGTGCAATTTCCCGTCTTTTAGACATCATTTCTGCAATTTTTATTCAATTTTATCCAATGGTCGGATTTGTCCAAGCAATTATTGATACTACTATCTGCGCCACTGAGCAAAAGCTCAATTTATCGTCCAAAGAGACGAATCTAATAAGGAAAAACAAATGACTCAGAACACGCGTCTGTTTAAAAAGACTCTCCTAGCAGTAACGGTAGCTTTTGCCTCAGGTCAATCGATGGCAGCGGGTTTCCAAATCAACGCTCAATCAGCAACTGGCATCGGCCGTGCATTTGCTGGTGATGCAGTAATCGCAGATAATGCAGCAGTAATGGCTCGTAACCCAGCAGCAATGGCTCTGTTTGATAAAATGGAACTTTCGCTAGGTTTCGAAAGCATTACTTCAATGATTGAAGTGAAAGATGCGAAATATAACGTTAATACTCCTTTGGGCTCCAATACTGTAAGTGTTGCTGATACTGATGATGTGGGTGATACGTCAATAGCTCCAAACATTCACCTAATCGTTCCAGTAAATGACAAGTTTGCATGGGGCGTAAACGCATACTCTAATTTCGGCACTAAAACTGAATTTTCAGATAACTACACCGCAACAGAGTACGGTGGTCTTACGGATGTAAAAAGCTTCAACTTTGGATTGGCGGGTTCTTACCGTTTAAACGAACAATGGAGCTTTGGTGCTGGTTTAGATTTAATCTACGGCCAAGGCACAATGAAGCGTACAACTAGCTCTTCAGTCCCAAGGGTTGGCGGTCAAAAAATTCTGGACGTAGATAAAGCTGATGGTTGGGCTGTTGGTTTTAACGTAGGTACTGTGTACGAACTAGATGAAAACAACCGTTTTGGTCTAGCGTATCGTTACAGCCCTGAATTTACGGCGAAAGACGACAAAGGTCAGGAAATCACGCTACCTCTACCAGATATGGCCGAGTTTTCTGGTTTCCACAAAATCCAAGACACTAAGTTTGCTGTACACTACAGCATCCAATACATCGGCTGGAAAGATTTCGACCAAATTGATTTTGAGAACCTAAATCAGGGTTTACTTAAAGGTGGTTACTCGAAAGACTATCAATGGCAAGATGGCTGGCACTACGCAATTGGTGGTACTTACTACCTAAACAACAACTGGACACTTCGTGCTGGTTACATGTACGACACAAGCGCTCAAGATAAAGTAACGTCTATCTCGGTACCAGACTCTGATCGCCAGTGGTTCTCCACAGGTTTCTCTTACCATATTGATAATAGCTCAAACATCGATTTTGGCTTCACGTACTTGTTAGGTGAAGATGTAAAAGTTAATGAGAATACTCAATTATCTCCTGTTCTTTCTACCGGTGTAACAGCAACAACTCATGCTGATGCAATTCTATTCGGCTTACAATACAGCCGTAGCTTCTAAACGCTTCGCTGTTAGGTAGTAGAAAAATACTTTATATAAAAGGCTGGATTTCCAGCCTTTTTTCATATCTGCGATTTATTACCCACTCAATTTGAGTGAACACGTGTATCTAAATCTCACAATTAGGACGCACAGCTGTTCGCTGAATTCCGTTTACAAGCCTTTCACAGTTAGATTATTAAACCTCAAAAATAACATTTTAAAGGATAATGTTTCAAAAGACCACTTACGCTGGATTTTCATTTCTAAAGTAAAAACTCTACCTTTAAACTTTCGTCCCACGTTATAAACAAATCAGCGAACATTCGAATGAAAACCAACAAGACTCTTCTATCAACAGCAGTGGCATTAAGCCTACTTGGCACAACGGGCATGGCTAACGCAGCAGGTTTCCAACTTGCTGAATATTCTGCAACAGGCCTAGGTCGAGCATATGCTGGTGAAGCTGCAATGGCTGACAACGCAAGTGCACAATGGCGTAACCCAGCAATGCTAACTTATTTGGAAGGCACTCAAGTGTCCGTTGGTGCAATCTATGTGAACCCAAATATTGATATTGAAGGTGATGTAAACTTCCACGGTAGCACTTCTTCTGCATCTTCAGATGACTTCGCACATGATGCAATCATTCCAAACTTCTACCTATCACACCAATATAATGAGAAATTCGCGATTGGTTTGGCATTTGGCACCAACTACGGCATGGAAACCGATTTAGGTAAAGGCTTTGGTGCATCGCACTTCGGTAACGAAGCAAGCGTAACGACAATGGAAGCGAACTTAAACGCAGCTTACAAAGTCAATGAATCGATCAGCGTTGGTGGTGGTATCCGTTACATCATCGGCGAAGGCAGCTTTGGCGCAGCAGCTCCTAAGAATAACGTTGTAGGGTTAAACCCTGAAACTAATCAACCAATCAGTGTTCCTCAAGGTACCGCTCTAAAATACATGGAAGGTGACGATACCGCTTGGGGCTGGCAAGTTGGTACAGCATGGCAGATCAATGAAAATAACCGTATCGGCTTCGCGTACAAATCTGAAGTTGAACTGAAGCTTGAAGGCCATGCTGAAGGTCTTGGTTTTGGCTTCGGTACTTCTGAACGCGACAACGGCTACATGTATCTAAACCTGCCTGCAACGGCTGAGTTGGCAAGCTTCCACCAAGTAACAGACCAATTTGCGTTACACGCAAGCGTTAACTGGACGGATTGGAGCTCTTTCGAGAAATTGGAAGCACGTCTAAATACTGCTGGCACGCATATGGTTAAAGTAGAAAACTGGGAAGACAACTATCGCTTTGCTGTTGGTGCTACTTACCAGCTTGATCCTAAGCTAGCGCTACGCACTGGTATTGCATACGATACTTCAGCGGTAAGCGACAAAAACCGTACGATCACTATTCCAGAAACTGACCGCACTTGGCTAAGTATTGGCGCAACGTACGATTGGACGAAAGACTTCAGCCTAGACGCTGGCTTCACCTATATTTTTGCGAAAGACGCACCAATCGTTGAGTCTCGTGGTTACAAGTCAGACGACACTGCAGAACAAGTCGGCGGCCAATTTGTAGGCGAAACTACGGGTAATGTTTGGCTAATCGGTGTTCAAGCAAACTACCGTTTCTAACCAAGCTGCAAAATACAAAAAAGGCTTAGCATCAGCTAAGCCTTTTTTCATTTCTCTATTGTGAAGAACAACGCTTAAAAGTCTTCTAGGTATTCGTCTAAATACTCTTCTTCTTCGATGTTAACTTCTTCTACCGTTTCAACTTCTGCTTTAAAGTTTTGACGCTGGATATAAACATCACGAGTAAGAATATATGGATCCGGCGATGAGTCTAGCTGCGCTTCTTGCGGCACTAATAAAGCACGCTTCTCCATGCCTTCAAACGCCCACTTACCCAAACTCGCCCAGAAGTTGAGATAAGAGAGGGGTAAATACGTACTATCTACGGTATCTGTCACTTCACGTAAGGTATACGGACCATAACCTGGAACCATGAAGTAAGGACCATTTCCAACACCATAGTGGCCTACTGCATCACTGAACGCTTTCTCGTCGTACTTCGTAATACCCGCGGCACTTGCAATATCGAATAAACCGAAAATACCGAACGTCGAGTTAATCCAAAAACGGTTAAAGTGGTCCACGGCTTTCGTACCATTACCCATGATTAAGTTATTAACCATGCTTGCTGGCTCATCTAAGTTCGATAAGAAGTTAGCGATACCAGAACGAATAGGAACTGGCGTGTATTCTACATACGCAAGTGATACAGGACGAACCAAATACGGATCTAAATATTCGTAGTTGAGTTCCCACATGGTTCGGTTAAAGCCTTCCAACGGGTCATACACATCAGAAGTCGTTTGATTTGTTTCTTGTCCTGTTACTGCTTCATCAGGCGCACTTGAACAGCCAACCAGTCCAACGGCTAACAGCAACAAGAAGGTAGATTTACCCTTGTTATACATTTTATTTTCCATAACGACTATTAATGTACCTAAGTCACCCCGATTAACCATTGTACGTATGTTGAGCAGGATACATAGTAAAGATGACTCAGATATGGGAATAAATAAAGGCCAGCAATCGCTGGCCTTCGGTATTCTACTCGATCGTTTAGAGTCATACCACTAAAGGCAACTGACTCTACCTCGTTGTCATGTTTCAGAGACAGATGTTAACAATTAATACTGCTGATCAATGGTCACTTCTACTGGTGCGCCAAATTCAACGACGTCACTTTCTCCGTGCCAATCTTGATCACGCGTTGCTACGTTACCGTCAGAATCTACACGCACACGGACGATTAGCTTATCGAGTGAAGATAACTTTTGCCCTTGCATCATGGCATTGCCATCATCTAATACGACTGTGCGAGGGAAAGTACCTAGCGGATAACGAGCAGCAGCCACAGGCATTGGAGAGCCATCTGAACGATGTACTGACACAATCAGAACTGCGTTTGGATCCAACTGAGCATTTGGTGCCACATTAATTGTCACAGCTACACTCTTATCCGGTGAAACCGCTTCGCCCATTTGCTTACGAGCACTCTCAATACTGCGTGACAACATCTCGTAGCGGCTATCTTCTGGACCAATCATTTGCTGCATGATTCCCCAGTACTTTATGGCTGCCGGGAAGTCTTGACGCTCAAACGCATCGAACGCTAACAAAGAAAACACACGCAGATCGACATAGTCTTGCTGCATCAGCTTGCCGAGTAATGAGCGAGCCGTCGCTTGATCCATTTCCTCTTGAGACAGCATCAGAGCTTGTGCATAACCCAACATCACATCTGGGTCTTTTGGCTCTAGGCGGTACGATTTTTCCATCGCATCGATAGCTGTGGTGACATCACGATTTGCTAACGCAATACGACCTAGCAGTAACCAACCTGTCGAGTCTTCCGGCTGGTAATGTAAGCGAGTTCGAAGGGCTAGGGTCAAATCCGCCATTTCATCGTCACTCAGCGGCTCAGAAGAAGCCGACATCAGCTTTTTCGATAACTCAGGTAGATTTGCAGACACTTCTTGCCATTGAACAATATCGTCTGACGCGCCAAATTTATAATACAAACCATAGCTCAGCACCACCGTCAGAATTACCGATGGAACTAAAACCGCGATTGGAGAAACCTTGGTTTCTTTTTGCGCTTTATCACCAGGGATATCGTCAAGCAGTGATTGCTTTAGATCAGAAATCAGTTCGTCTTCACTTTCAACCAGACCTTCGTCAGTTTCTTCTGCAAGCTCAGATAGTCGGTCTTTATAAAATGCCTTGTTGAGCTCATCGCGTAACACATCATCATTGTTCGCTTTTTGTTTAAGCAGCGGCAAAGCCACCAGCGCACAAGCAATAAGCGTGAGAGCAACGGTGGAAATCCAAAATAGTGTCATTACTTCTTATCTCCGTTGTTCTCTTCTTCAAACAATGCTTTTAAACGAGCTTCTTTTTGCTCATCCCATTGCTCGTCACTGCTCGCTTTTGCCTTAACTTTAGGTTTACGGCTACGCAGTACAATCAAACCAAAACCACCCAGTACTACAGCGAGTGGCCCTAGCCACAAAATCGCAGTCGCGACCGTAAATGGTGGGTTGTAAGTCACGAAGTTACCGTAACGGGCGATCATGTAATCAACGATCTCATCTTTGGACTTACCTTCTTTGGTCATTTCGTACACCTTATGGCGTAAGTCCTGAGCAAGTTCAGCGTTAGAATCCGAGATCGTGTTGTTCTGACATTTAGGGCAACGGAGCGTATGGCTTAACTCTTTGAACTGCTGTTCTTGTTCCAAATTATCAAACTCGTACACTTCAATGGCCGCATGAGCAGCAAGAGATAATGTCATCGCAGCAAAAACGGCAAGAATTAGCTTTCTCATTGCTTCGCCTCCTCAACCAATTTGTTGTAAAGCGGCTCCAGTGTTTCTGACCAATTACGTGGGTTTACATCCCCTACATGGCGATAGCGAATCACACCATTTGCATCAATAATGAATGTTTCTGGAGCACCATAAACACCAAGGTCAAGGCCAAGCATACCACTGCCATCAAATAGGCTGATCAAGTACGGGTTGCCGAGATCATTCAGCCAACCTATTGCTTTATTACGATCATCTTTGTAATTCATACCGATGATCTTAACGCCCTTACCCGCCAATTCGTTTAGGTATTTATGCTCTGCATAACACGTTGGGCACCACGTTGCCCAAACGTTCAAGAGCAACGGTTCACCTTTAAAAATTGATTGGTCGTACTGTTTTCCAGGCTCAGCCAGATCTTCTAAATGAAATTCAGGAACTGGCTTACCAACCAAAACCGACTCCAATTTAGTTGGATCATCGCCCTCTTGGTTACGCATTAATTGGGTTGCGAAAATGCCCGCTAGAATCATGAAAGCGACAAGCGGAATAAATAAGATTTTCTTATTCATGTTATGCCTCCTGCTCTTTTGACTTCGCGTTTTTCTTCGGCGATTTACGGAAGCGGTAGCGTTTATCAGAAATCGCTAGTGCGCCGCCTAATGCCATAATCAAAGAGCCAGCCCAAATCCAACGAACGAACGGTTTATAGTAAATACGAACAGCCCAAGATCGGTTGTCGTCTAAACGTTCACCCATTGCAATGTATAGGTCGCGGCTAATACCACGGTCAATGGCTGCTTCAGTCATCATAGACTTAGCCGTACGGTAGAAGCGCTTCTCTGCGTGAAGCGTATTCACGTATTTGCCATCATGTGTGATCTCAAAGTCTGCGATGTAGCCATCGTAGTTTGGACCATCTTTATCACGCAAGCCTGAGAAGTAGAAATCATAACCTTGAATTTGGAAGTGTTCGCCAGGTGCTAAACGTACATCTCGCTCGATGCTGTAGTTCTGTACCATCGCAATACCGATAACAGATACCGCCAGACCAACATGACCCAACATCATTGCCCAGTGGCTACGTTGCAGCTTGCGAACACCTTCACTAAAGCTATGACGGTGCGTTGCTCGCTCGTACAATTCAAAGCCATGCATCGCAATAATCCAAATCGCCATCACCCAACCAATGTAAGCCATGGTTGAGAAGAAATCGGCAAACAGGTACACGCATAGCGCGGCCAAAGCGAAAGCAAGCACACCTGAAACGAGCATTGGTTTCACAAGTTTAGATAAACTGTCTCGCTTCCAGCGAATAAGAGGACCAATACCAAGCAGAAAAGCAAATGGCATCATTAACCACGCAAATAGCATGTCAAAGAATGGCGCACCGATAGAGACCGACCCCAAACCAAGCTGCTTGTGTACGAGCGGCAACAGTGTCCCCACTAACACCACAACAAGAGCGGCGATAAGTAATACGTTGTTGGCTAAGAGCGCATTTTCACGTGAGACTAAGTCGAAGTTACCTCGTACACGCACTGCTGCCCCTTTTACGGCAAACAGCAATAAAGAGCCGCCGATAACGAAAACGAGGAAGCCTAGAATAAACATACCGCGCGACGGGTCAGACGCGAACGCGTGCACCGATACTAAAATACCGGAACGGACTAAGAAGGTGCCCAACAAACTCAACGAAAATGCAGAGATTGCCAATAGTACCGTCCACGCTTTAAATGTGCCGCGTTTTTCTGTCACGGCAAGAGAGTGCATTAATGCGGTACCCGCTAACCAAGGCATGAATGATGCGTTTTCTACTGGGTCCCAGAACCACCAGCCACCCCAGCCAAGTTCGTAGTAAGCCCACCAAGAACCTAGTGCGATACCAAGTGTTAAAAATACCCATGCTGCGGTTGTCCAAGGACGAGACCAACGAGCCCAAGCCGTGTCAAGGCGTCCGGTCATTAGGGATGCGATAGCAAAAGAGAACGCAACCGAGAAACCAACATAGCCCATGTAAAGCATTGGCGGGTGAACAATTAAACCAGGGTCTTGAAGCAGAGGGTTCAAGTCACGTCCGTCAACCGGGAAGAACGGTAACGTACGTAGGAATGGATTTGACGTTAAGATGATAAACAGTAGGAAACCCACTGAGATCATGCCCATAACAGCAAGTACACGTGCAACCGACTCTTGCGGCATACCACGACTAAACGTCGCTACAGCGACAGTCCAAGCAGCTTGGATTAACACCCATAGCAACAGTGAACCTTCGTGTGCACCCCATACTGCGGTTAAACGGTAGTACCAAGGAAGCTGACTATTCGAGTTGCTCGCTACATACTGTAACGTGAAGTCGTTGGTATAAAATCCCCAACATAAAATGGCGAAAGAGAACAACAGCATCAGGAACATAGACCAAGATAGCGGTCGCGCTGTGTTCATGAGCATGGTGTTATTATTCGATGCTCCCCACAATGGCAATACGCTCAACAGCACTGCCATTGCAAGCGAAAGAATGAGAGCAAAGTGACCGATTTCAGCAATCATTGGCCGCTTCCTTGTTTCTGTTCGGTGCTGTATTGAAGCGGTTCATGCGTTTTCTTCATCGCTTCTGCAATTTCTGGTGGCATGTATTCTTCATCGTGCTTCGCTAGGACCTCAAATGCCTCAACTGTCGTGGCATCTTTCAGTACACCTTGAGCAACAATACCCTGCCCTTCACGGAACAAGTCAGGAAGAATACCGTCATAGGTAATCGTCACTTTCGGACCGACATCGTGCAGGTCAAAACTCACTTTCAAAGAATTAGGATCTCGACGAACTGAGCCCACAACCACCATTCCACCGATACGCAGACGCTGGCCTACTTCTGGCTTGGTGCCATCTGGCTTACCATTAACCAATTCCGTTGGAGTATAGAAAAGGTCCATATTTTGGTTAAGCGCATAAAGTATCAAACCAATGGTGGCACTAATACCGATAAAGATCGCTAGTACAATACCTAGCCTCTTTTTACGTCTCGGGTTCATAAGGTGTTCTCCATGTTCTTCGCTGCGTCGATACGAGCTTGACGGTCAATTTTTGCTTTCACTTCTTTCAATAATGCATCACCGCGGCGAAGGCTAGTGATCAGAAGAATCAGCATGGATAAGAAAGTAATACCAAACGCACTCCATACGTATGATGCGTAGCCACCCATGGCAAAAAAGTCGCTCAGAGATTCAAAATGCATAATCAGTTACCTCACTGAGTTTGTTCTGTTGCGAGTTTGCGCACCCAAGGGCGGTGACTTTCTTTACTGATGATTTCGTTACGAAAACGGACCATCGTCACGGCACCAAAGAAGAACGCAAAGCCAAAGATGTTCAGCAATAACGGCCAAAGCATGTCGGATGAAATAGAAGGTTGTTCAAATTTCGTGATCGTCGCACCTTGATGAAGCGTGTTCCACCATTCCACGGAAAAGTGAATGATAGGTAGGTTTACTACGCCTACGATCGCTAAAATACCAGCAGCTTTTGCGGCGGTTTTTTGATCGTCAAACGCATGGTAAAGCGCAATCACACCAAGGTAGAGAAATAGAAGAATCAATTCAGATGTAAGACGGGCATCCCATACCCACCAAGTGCCCCACATAGGCTTGCCCCAAACAGCACCTGTAAGTAGAGCAATAAAAGTAAATACTGCACCAATCGGAGCCATCGCAAGTGCCGCCATATCAGATAGGCGAACTTGCCATACTAGGCCAATAAATGCAGCGATCGCCATCGACATATAAACGCCCATAGACCAAATAGCTGATGGGACATGAATGTAGATGATTCGGAAACTGTCACCTTGTTGGTAATCTGAAGGCGCAAATGCAAGCCCCCAAACCGTACCAACCGATAAGCATACGAGGGCCAATACAGAAAACCAAGGCAGAAACTTACCACTCAAACGATAAGCTGCTTCTGGCTTGGCATAAGGATGTAGCCATTTCCACATGTTTTGTTCTCACTCTTACTTCAGGGACACTGTCTAAAGGGTTGAGACCGTAGCAGTGCTTTAATAATAATTCTTTGATCAAGCGCCGCTTCATTGGCACTTTATTGAGTTAGTTGACACTAACTCGTAATGCGGCACTGATGGCAAAAGGCGTTAATGTCATCGCCCCCATTAGCATCGCACCTAAAATCGCTAGTTGACCGTTATACGCCATACCGAGTGCGGCAGCATCAATTGCCGATGTTGCGAAAATCAAAATTGGGATGTAGAGCGGAAGAATAAGCAAACTCAAAAGAACGCCACCCTTTTGCAACCCAACAGTCAACGCCACACCAATGGCGCCAATAAAACTTAGTGTTGGTGTACCGATCATCAAGGTTAATACAACCGATAGCCAAGTATTGAAGTCGAGCGAAAGTAAAACCGCCAATAATGGGCTAATTAAAATCAGAGGTAACCCTGTTAACAACCAATGTGCTATGACCTTTGAAACCACTACAAGTTGCAATGGAATCGGCATTAGCATCATTTGTTCTAGTGCACCGTCTTGAAAATCATCACGAAATAGACGCTCTAATGATAATAAGGCGGACAGCAATGCGGCAACCCAAACGATGCCCGCTGCAATACGTGCTAACAAATTAGGTTCTGGTCCAATACTCAGAGGAAAGAGAGTAATGACAATAATAAAGAACCACAGCGGGTTTAGAATGTCTGCCTGACGGCGAAATGCGATTAGGAGCTCACGACGAATGATGGTGGTCATCGAGGAAATCATATCAGTCACCCAGCTTTATTTTTCTAAGTTTCGGGCTGTCCGCAAACATATCTTGATGCGTCGTCAACACAACAATACCGCCATTATCAGCATGACTTGCGAACAAAGATTCAAGCACCTTGACGCCTTGCTTATCAATGGCAGTCAACGGCTCATCTAAGATCCATAAAATTTGCTTACTGAGCCATAACCTTGCCAATGCGACTCGTCGTTGCTGACCTGCGGAAAGTTGTGCTACAGGCACATCTTCTCGACCAGCTAATCCTACTTGAGTCAAAGCGATAAAGATTTCTTCGTCTGAAGAGCGATTATTTTGAATAGATTGATAAAAACGTAAGTTTTCTAATGCGGTAAGCTCTCGTTTCACTCCTGTTTGATGTCCTAAGAAAAGCAGATCTTGATGGAAAACATCACGAGATTTTTCAACCTCTTCGCCTTTCCATTTAATGACACCTTCTTCTCTATCACCTAACCCTGTCACAATCCGTAGCAATGTAGTTTTACCAGTACCATTACGCCCTTCGATCTGGACCAATTCACCAGGCTTAATTTCAAACTGCAGGTTTTCAAACAGAACCCTTTCATCACGGATTGCTGTCAGGTTAGACACTTCTAACATAGAGCTTCAACTAAAAAATGAACGAGCCGCTATATTAGCACAGCTTAGTTATGACAAAACAGGATAAGAGGGCTAGGTTACATGTAAGTTCATGTATTTTTGTTAATTAATCATCACACTTTAATAAAATTAACTATAAGTAGTTATAAGCGCTCATTTTGAATTTGAGAGGCCAGAACTAAGAGCAAGATCGACTGAAGGTTGTCTAGGGTTGTATTTAAGAAGAGCATTAGAGGCTAAAAACAAAAAAAGAGGCGTAATAACGCCTCTTTTTTTCGCTTGATAACCTTTAGCGTCGACGACGTCCACGCGTTGGATATTCTGAGTCATCTGATGGCTGACCACTTAATGGTGGAATCTTCTCTTTCCCCGCCAGTTTCTTCTGCAGTGAAAGCATCAACTCAGCTTCGGCTTTTGGTAGTTCGCACTCTTCAATCAGCTCGTTGATATCAGCGCCAAGCTGTACCATTTTAGAAGCGCGACTGTACAAGCGACCATCAGTATCAGCGTGTTCGAGTTCGCGAATTCTCTCGTTTAAGTGCTGAATAATGTCTTGTTGCTCGGTCACTTTTTGTCCAAGACCAACAACAACCGAGCGCACTTCGAGTAACTGCTTACTCAACTTTTGCACTTCTTTATCTGCGTGTCGAGATTGAGCTCGTTGTTGATCTAACTGCTTTTGTAACCCCGAGCGAATCCGCAGTTGCAAAACAACCAATACCAACACGATAAAAGCAACGCCACCCGCAAGGAATGGGGCAGATAAAAGAGTCTCTTCAGCCATCATCATTCAGCCATTAAAGGTGAGCCATCTCGTCCCACTCGTCATCTGTTAGCAGCTTGTTCAAATCCACAAGGATAAGAAGCTTGCCGTCACGGTTGCTCACACCCTGGATGAACTTCGCACTCTCGTCGGTACCAACTGAAGGCGTGGTATCAATTTCAGAAGAACGCAGATAAACAACTTCTGCCACGCTATCTACTAAGATACCAATCACTTGACGCTCAGACTCGATCACAATAATACGAGTGTTGTCAGTGACTTCGCCTTCCATCAGGCCAAAACGTGAACGTGTATCGATAACAGTAACTACATTACCGCGTAGGTTGATGATACCAAGTACATAATCTGGTGCACCTGGAACAGGGGCAATTTCAGTATAACGAAGTACTTCACGAACTTGCATTACGTTGATGCCGTACGTTTCTTCTTCTAGCTGGAACGTCACCCACTGAAGAACTTCGTCATTCGATGCATCTTTCTTCACTTCTACTTCAAAAGCTTGAGACATAGTTAATCCTCGTTAATGTCGTTCCCGACTTAAATCTAATTCAGTGATTTGACATCTAAACCGGCGTTTAGCATGTCAATGAGCGCCTGGACATGAATTAAGGCACACATTTTTTCTTTTACCATGCCCGCTAGCCAAGGGCGTTTACCCGCCTGCTCACGCCAGCGAACCTTGTCGATATTAAGCGTTTCAGTCCCCATTAATTGGTTACTGGCCAACCCCCACATGCTCTCACCAAGCATGACGACATATTGGTAGTTATCTTTATAGCTATCATCACGAAGCTTATCTGCCATCACCCATTTCGCGGTATCGACGACATCAAACTGCTGCTCGCGATTTGTTTGTAGCCCCAAATACCAGGCGGGTTTTCCTATCAAATGGTTAAGCTCGCTAATGCGATGAATACCACCTAACTCATCAAGAGGTACAGCAAACGTGACACCATTCACATCAAAGTAAAGAACTTGGAAGTCCTCACTTCGCTTCGTGCTTTCCCAGACCGTTGGTATATCGGAATCTGCTTGTGTTTCGAGTTCAGTATCGACGTTCGATTCTATATTGATACTTTGTTCGATCACTGCGTGAGGTTCATCCACCTCTGGTTGCGCTTCCTCAAAAACTGGCTCATCAATCACCCAGTCCTGTATTTCCTCAACACCCTGAAGCTCAGGCACCTCACTAAAGGTTTGTACCTCAGGCTCAGCCGCTTTTATCTCTGCTGCAATATCAATCGTATTTTGTTCAAGAATACTATCAATATCCAACTCAGCCACTGGGTTGCTTGCTTCAAGCTGACTTAATAGCCTTTGAACATCTTCCAGGTTTGGAGCTTCCAACTCTGGCGGATATGTTTCTTGAAACTGGTACGTTTCTGGCTCCGAGTATTGTAGCTGCAATTCTGGCTCTGGCTCTGGCTCTGGCTCTGGCTCTGGCTCTGGCTCTGGCTCTGGCTCTGGCTCTGGCTCTGGCTCTGGCTCTGG
>NZ_JAWOTE010000005.1:193544-228270 GCF_033338695.1 Vibrio sp. Vb1166
CTCTGCAGATGATACCTCTTGAGCTAACAGGTCAAGGTCTTCCTCAAGAGTCGTTATTTCAGTTTCATCATCCAGTAATGCATTAAAGTAGTCATCAAGTGCTTGTTCACTGGACAGCACATCATTACTGCTCATCGAACGCCAACCTCTCCAGGTAAATCAGTAGCTGTTTATAGGCAAACACACCACGGCTACCAGATGCAAAATGCGAAGCTGGCAAGTGCTTTAAACTGGCATCGCGGAACTTGGTATCAATAGGCACCGCTGAGGTCCACACTTGATTTGGGTAATCTTTTTTCAGTTGCATCAATGTCTGCAATGACGCTTTCGTGCGCTTATCGTACATGGTTGGGACGATAGTCACTTTGAAACCGCCCGGGCGAGATTTTTGCATAATGGTTAGCGTACGCATCATGCGCTCTAGACCTTTCATCGCCAAAAACTCTGTTTGAACAGGAATCAAAATTCGGTCACTGGCTGCCAACGCGTTCACCATCATCACGCCAAGGATTGGCGGACAGTCAATCAACACATAGTCATAGTCTTGTGAGACAGTTTGCAGCGCCCGTTTTAAGATTAATCCCATACCACTGCGATTACCCATTACGCGATCAAGCGTGGCAAGGGACATATGCGCGGGAATGATATCCATTCCTTCCAGCTCTGTTTCTAAAATCAACGGCTTAACCGTCTCACGAGAAAACGTCTTCAACTGGAATAAATCAAATAGGCTCGAAGTTACTGCATCAGGATCATAACCGAGATAAGTAGTCAGTGAGGCGTGAGGATCAGTATCAACCATCAATACTCGATGGCCTTTCTGGCTCAATAAGCCCGCTAATGTCACTGTTGAGGTGGTTTTACCCACGCCTCCTTTCTGGTTAGCTACACTCCAAACAATCATGATGAATCCTAAGCTAGGCCAACTTCCACCAACATGCGTTCAGCAATGCGGTCAAGCGGTAAATCTTCTGAAGAAATGCCTGCTTTAGCAACCGCTTGGGGCATGCCATAAACAACACAACTTTCTTCATCTTGTGCCCAAATAGTTGAGCCTGAAGACTTCAACATGCGAGCGCCCTCACGACCGTCTGCACCCATGCCTGTCAACACTAAAGAGAGCACTTTGTCGCCATATACTTTTGCGGCAGAACCAAAAGTCACATCCACACATGGTTTGTAGTTCATGCGGTCGCCGCCATCAATAATGCGAAGACGAGCAGCGCCCGCTCGTCCATCCACCATCATTTGTTTCCCACCTGGTGCAAGGTATGCCACACCGGGCTGTAACACATCGCCATCTTGTGCTTCTTTCACTTGAATCTTGCACAAGGTGTTCAAACGACTGGCAAACGCAGCAGTAAACGTTGCTGGCATGTGTTGAATCAATACAATCGGATGCGGATAGTTCATCGGCAAACGCGTCAGAATTTTTTGTAGAGCAACGGGGCCACCTGTTGATGTGCCAATTGCCGTCAGTTGATACTTCTTACCAGAAGCACGGTACTTTGTCGCAGCAGGTCGAGTTGGTGTTGGAGTCACAGGTGAAGCCGTTCTTGAACCTAATGGTCGAGTAGTCGTGCTGGTACTCGCTGTTGGGCGAGCGATAGGTCGACGCATGAAAGCGCGCTTCGAGGCAATCTGAATCACACGCTGTTGAAGTAATGACACCGCTTCTTCACGGTTACGCGCAATGTCCTCAAACTTTTTCGGTAAGAAGTCCAATGCGCCCGCATCTAGCGCATCAAGCGTAGCTTTCGCCCCGTCGTGGGTCAGGGACGAAAACATTAGAATTGGCGTTGGAGCAGCGGCCATTATTTCACGTACAGCTGTAATGCCATCCATCACTGGCATTTCAATATCCATCGTGATGACGTCAGGTTTGAGAGATTTGGCTTTCTCAACCGCCTCTCTACCATTTACCGCAACGTCAATCACTTCTAGGCGCGATTCTGAGTTGATGATTTCGCTCACGCGACGTCGGAAAAAACTCGAATCATCAACGACTAGTACTTTAATCGCCATCTTATTCCTTTTAATAACGTCAGCTTTGCTTAAAGGCGTGAAGCCGCAGCATATCTCTTAAGTAAATCAGGCACATCTAGAATTAATGCAATATGGCCATCGCTAGTAATTGTCGCACCAGCCATACCTGGAGTGCCTTGTAATAGATTATCGAGTGGCTTAATAACCACTTCTTCTTGACCAATAAGCGTATCCACAACAAAACCAACGCGCTGGTTACCAATCTGTACAATCACCACGTGACCGTGACCAGTACGCTCTTGAACGTTTTGCGATTTGGATGCCAACCAGTTTTGTAAGTAAAATAGTGGGATAGATTTCTCACGCACAATGATCGTCAGCTGACCATCTACCACGTTTGTACGACTAAGATCCAAGTGGAAAATTTCACTCACCGAAGCCAGTGGTAGAGCAAAAGGATGACCGCCAACACCAACCATCAGAGTCGGTAAAATCGCTAACGTTAGTGGTACTTTGATCGTAATCTTAGTGCCCTTGCCTAGCTCAGAATCGATATCGATTGAACCGTTTAAGGTATTGATCGCCGTCTTAACCACGTCCATACCCACACCACGACCAGAAATGTCAGAAATTTTATCTTTACTTGAGAAGCCAGGTGCGAAGATAAGGTTGAAGCACTCTTTATCTGTTAAACGTGCCGCCGCATCTTCATCCATCATGCCACGCTTCACCGCGATGCCACGCAGTTTGTTCGGGTCCATACCGCCACCATCATCTACGATGGATAGTTCAATATGGTCCCCTTCTTGCGATGCTGACAAAATCACTTTACCTGTGCGTGATTTGCCTGCCTTCGCGCGTGCGTCTGGCATTTCAATACCGTGATCAACCGAGTTACGCACCAAGTGAATCAACGGATCGGCCAATGCTTCTACAAGGTTTTTATCGAGATCGGTTTCTTCACCGCGCATTTCTAGCACGATGTCTTTATTTAGGTTACGAGCCAAGTCACGGACAACGCGTGGGAAACGGCCAAACACTTTCTTAATTGGCTGCATACGCGTTTTCATTACCGCGCCTTGTAGATCCGCAGTTACCACATCAAGGTTAGCGACCGCTTTGGACATCTCTTCGTTGTCGCTATTCAAACCAAGGCTTAGTAGACGGTTACGCACCAATACGAGCTCACCCACCATGTTCATGATGGTATCAAGCGTCGAGGTATCAACACGAACGGTTGCTTCAGCCTGAGGTTTTTTAACCGCTGGTGCTTTGGCTTCTTCTTTTACCGCGACTGGTTTAGATTCTGGCTTTGGTGCTGGCGCTGCTTGAACAGGTGCTGGCTTAGCAACAGGCTCAGGTTTCGCAGGGCTTTGCTCTACGTTTGCTGAAGCAGGCTTCGTTGCCATGTCCAATTCTTCTAGCGTTGGACCTTTACCTGAACCATGTAGCTCATCGAGTAACTTTTCGAACTCTTCGTCCGTCATTAAGTCACTGTCTTGATTTGATGAAGATGCCACTGGAGCGGAAGGCTCTGCCGCTTTAGGTGGCTCTACTGGTACAGATGCAGCAGCCTCTGCCGTAGAAGGGCTTTTTCCTACACCGTGCAGTTCATCGAGTAAACGTTCAAACTCATCATCAGTGATATCACCACTTTCAACTGATGGTGCACTCGATTGAGGCGGTTCAGATGGCGTTGTAGGTGTCGCAGACATTGAGTTGCCTGGCGCTGAACCTTTACCATGAAGCTCATCCAATAGCTTTTCGAATTCGTCTTGGGTAATTTCATCAACAGAGCCGACACTTGATGGTGCTGACGGTGCAGCAGGTTCTTCGATGATAGGCTCGGGAATAATAGGTTCTGGAGTAGCCACTGGTTCTTCAACTACGGTTGCCGCTACTTCATCTTCTGACTCAGGTTTGCATAGACGATGAAGTTCTTCAAGAAGCTCAGGGTCCGCAGCTTCTAACGGCTCACGATCTTGAACAGCCTGGAACTGGGTATTAACCGTATCCAAGGCTTTTAGCATCGTATCCATTAAGTTTTGCGTTACCGTGCGTTGACCGTTTCGTAAAACGTCGAACACGTTCTCCGCACCATGACAAGTATCGACTAGCTCTGCCAATGAAAGGAAGCCGGCACCGCCTTTTACGGTATGAAACCCGCGGAAAATAGCATTAAGTAAGTCTTTGTCTTCTGGGTTATTTTCCAATTCAACCAACTGCTCAGAAAGCAGCTCGATAATTTCCCCAGCCTCAATGAGAAAGTCCTGAAGAATATCTTCGTCTAAATCGTAGCTCATACGTTACCTTTAAAATCCAAGACTGGACAACAAGTCATCGACTTCGTCCTGCGATGAAACCGCATCTTCTCTCAGTTCTGGATGAAGAATCGGGCCTTCGGCTTCGCTTGTTTGTGTATTCTTTTTATCTGCCGGTTCTGACAAAACTTGAATGTGTTCTTCAAGTTTATTTCCAGAGAATACGGTTAGGATTTCCACTAAGCGGCCTTCAACTTCATTAACCAACGTAATTACGCGGCGAATGATTTGGCCAGTTAGGTCTTGGAAGTCTTGCGCCATGAGAATTTCGGTCAATTGGCCGCGCAATTCAGTGCTGTCACCTTCGACTTGCACTAATAGCCCGTCAATTCGGTGGCACAGTGCTTTAAATTCGCTTAATTCTATGCGCCCGTGCATGAGTTCATTCCATTGAGGACGAACTTTTAGAAGGCAATCATGCAGGTTGTCAGCGATAGGAAGGCAGCAGTCGACCGCATCCATTGTTTTGTTGGCTGCAAGCTCTGTCTTCTCGATCACATAATTGAGACGATCCCTAGCGTTAGGGATTTCGTCTTTCGCAATTTCGGTCATGCGCTGATCGAGACTGAACTGCTTGAGTGATTCGTGAAGGTCTCGAGTTAACGCTCCAATTTCTTGCAGCATTGGGTTATCGGCACCTTCGTAGATCGAGGCAACAAGCATATTGGCTTGGTCTTGTTCCCCGTTTTCTAGCATTTGAACGAGTGACTTCGCCTGCTCTAGTGAGATCATTCTGAATAGACCCTTTTACGTTTAGTTCTTCTTATCACTTTGAAAACGCTAAACGAGTCATTTAATAGGTATTTAATAATTGGTATGAATGACTCGAATAACAAAGAGAAAGAGAGAGTTATAAACGCTCGAAAATTTTATCTAATTTTTCTTTTAATGTTGCAGCAGTAAATGGCTTAACAATGTAGCCGTTTACACCTGCTTGAGCAGCTTCAATGATCTGCTCACGCTTCGCTTCAGCCGTGATCATTAGAACTGGCAGATGCTTAAGTTCTGCATCCGCGCGGATGTGTTTAAGCAAATCGATGCCTTGCATACCTGGCATGTTCCAGTCAGTTACAACAAAATCGAAGTCACCTTTTTTCAGCATTGGTAATGCGGTTAAACCATCGTCCGCTTCTTGAGTGTTATTGAAACCCAAGTCACGAAGCAGGTTTTTAACAATACGGCGCATTGTTGAGAAATCATCAACAATAAGGATCTTCATGTTTTTATTCAAAATTGCCTCCACTGAATCGTAAAATCAGTGTTTTTAGTCATTTTGTGTCCACGCACTGAGCTTGGTACGTAAACGTTGCATCGCTTGACTCAGTATTTGACTTACGCGAGATTCGCTTACGCCTAACACATCGCCAATTTCTTTCAAATTGAGTTCTTCATCATAATAAAGCGAAAGAACCAAAGCTTCACGCTCTGGAAGCTGTTTTATTGATTCAACCAGTGCTTTTCGAAATGATTCATCAACTACCCCTTTGAATGGGTTGCTGTCATCGGTTTCATCCGCCGGTGAAATCACATCATCAGAAACGCCTAAATCTTCAATACCGACTAATTTTGAGCAGTTGATATCGGTAAGAGCACTATGATATTGATCCAGTGTCATACCGAGATGCGTGGCTACTTCAGAATCAGTAGGATCTCGATTTAATTCGCCTTCCAGCTCCGCAATCGCTTGGTTAATCTCTCGATTATTTTTATGAACAGAACGCGGTACCCAATCGCCTTTACGCATGTCATCTAACATTGCGCCACGAATACGGATACCTGCATAAGTTTCAAAGCTCGCACCTTTAGAACCATCATAATTCTGCTGAGCTTCGATAAGACCGATCATGCCGGCCTGAATTAAATCCTCTACCTGAACACTCGGCGGTAAACGGCCTAGTAGGTGGTGAGCAATGCGCTTAACCAACACTGAATAACGTTCAATGAACGCCTGCTGGCTATTAAATTTGCCATGTTGGTCATAGGTTATCGCTTTATTCACCAAAAGGGTCCTCTGCGAATTCGGTACGATTTAGCAACCTTTCCACAAAAAATTCCAAGTGTCCACTTGGTGTTTTCGGTAGTGGCCACGTCAACGCTTTGTTTGCTAGTGAGCTGATAGCTAAAGCGGCAGGCGAGCGTGGGAACGCATCAACGACAATTTTTTGTCTTTTTACAGCCTGTCGTACTTTATCATCTAATGGAATACATGCTACGAGTTCAAGGCTAACATTCAAGAATCGCTCTGTGACTAGTGTCAACTTTGCAAACAATTCTCGCCCTTCACGGTAGCTTCTGACCATATTTGCTACAACTTTAAAGCGTTGAACTTGGTGTTCTTTACTCAACAGCTTGATTAATGCATAGGCATCTGTGATTGACGTCGGTTCATCACACACAACTACAACCACATCTTGAGCTGCTCGCGAAAAACTGATTACCATGTCAGAGATACCAGCAGCGGTATCAATCAGCAGGACATCCATTTCGTCTTCAAGACTACCAAATGCTCGGATGAGTCCGGCATGCTGAGCGTGAGAAAGCTCTGTCATGCTCTGTGTGCCAGAAGTTGCAGGAATTATCTTTATACCATAAGGCCCTTCGACAATCGCATCTTTTAGCTCACATTCACCCGCTAAGACATGTCCTAGATTACGTTTTGCACGAATTCCGAGCATCACGTCCACATTGGCCAGACCTAAATCAGCGTCGAGAACCATCACCTTCTTGCCTTGGCGAGCCATACAAATCGCCAGACCCAGTGTTACGTTTGATTTCCCCACACCACCTTTGCCGCCAGTAACAGCAATCACTTTGGTCAACGATGGTTGTGTTAAGCGACGGAGGCCGCTTGCTTGATCGTGTATCATATTCTCAGTCATAGTAGTCCGCCGCCTTAGAGTCCTTCACTGTCACTGTTCCAAAAGTGAGGTTCGTTCTCTGTCGACTTCTCTAACAGTTCATTTGCTTTCGCAAGCATATATTTTGGTTGCGCTATCACAATGTCTTCTGGTACGCGCTGACCATTAGCGATGTAAGCTACTGGCATTGCGTTTTGAATCACTACACTGATGAATTCGCCTAGGCTTAATGACTCATCAAGCTTCGTCATAATACAACCCGAAAGTGGTATACGTCGGAAGTGATCCAGCGTTTCTTGTAGAACACGACGTTGTGCGGTAGCCGGCAAAACAAGGTAGCTGTGAATCACTTCCCCGCTCTCTTGCATTAGAGTGTCGAGCTGCTCGGAAAGCCTCACATCTCGTTGCCCCATCCCTGCCGTATCGACCAAAATCAGTCTTCTGTTTCTTAGCTGATATATAACATCGGCTAACTCGTTAGAATCTTTAGCAACTCTTACGGGACAACCCATAATTCTTCCGTAAATTGAGAGCTGCTCATGTGCACCTATGCGATATGTATCTGTTGTCACAAGGGCCACATTGTCGGCACCGTATTCCATGGCTGCGCGTGCTGCGAGTTTCGCTACGGTTGTTGTTTTCCCAACCCCCGTCGGACCCAACAATGCGACTACGCCACCACGTTTTAAAATGTCCTGTTTAGGAATATTGATTTGATCCGCCACCAGCGACAATAACGCTTTCCACGCTCGCGCTGGCTTTGTATCTTCCGGGATATAACAGGCCATCTGGTCTGCTAACTCCGGAGAAACGCCCATTCGCTCTAAGCGCTTAATCAGCATTGCTCTTAGCGGCTCACGGCGTTCTACTTCTTGCCACATCAGGCCAGAAACTTGGTGCTCCAACAGACGACGAATTGACGTCATCTCTTCGCGCATGCTTTCTAGCTCATCGGCCGATTCGTCACGCTCATCACTTGGGCGACGTCGGTCATATCGCGTCGGATCCAGCTTGGGCGTCGGACGTTCAAATCGATTGTCCTGTGCGATTAGCTTCGCCAAAGGTGAATCTGGTTGATATGGCGCTGGCTTTTCTTGGTTGTAGCCGTCGCGATGCTTATTTTGGCGTTGCAGCAAAGCAGAGAGCGAATCTTCATTTTCCGCTACGTGGTCGTCAGCATCTGCTGCACCACCGCTATATTGCTTAAGCATATTAGCGAATCGCTGCGTCATTGAGCCTGTTTTTTCATTGTTACTGTTATTACTGTTCAGGCTAATTTTATCTTCATCTAAATGACGATCTTGGTAACGATCAGCAGAAGACGATGACATTTGACGATGTTCGTTATAGCGATTCGATTGAGAAGCACCGCGATTTTGCTGTGACGCTGCGCTTGCTTGAGACGGATTAGATTCACTATCTATCGCCGCAACAATCGCTACTCCACCAGCCACTTTCTTGTTTGACATGATCACCGCTTCCGCGCCTAACTCCTCTTTCACTTGGAGCAGCGCCGTTCTCATGTCTTTGGCAAAAAATCGCTTTATTTTCAAACTATGAATCCATTAATGATGCGTGAGATCAGTTACCCACGGCTTGCACAATTCTGATCTGTTTTTCATCCGGGATTTCTTGGTAAGACAGTACCCGGAGATTAGGTATTGTGTTCTTCACAAATTTCGCCAACGTCGAGCGTAATACACCGGAAGTAAGCAGAACGGCAGGTTCGCCTTTCAGTTCTTGTTCCTGTGTCGCTTGGCTTAGTGAAGACTGCAATCGCTCAGCGAGTCCCGGTTCAATCCCCGCAGATTCGCCTCCTGATGCTTGCATAGTTTGATGCAATATTTGTTCCAGTTCGGGTATCAAAGTAATCACTGGTAACTCAGGCTCTATACCATTGATTTCTTGAACAATTAGGCGTTTAAGACTAATTCGAACTGCTGCCGTCAATATGTCAGCTTCTTGACTCTTACTTGAGTACTCAGCCAAAGTTTGAACAATCGTGCGAATATCGCGGATTGGAATGGCCTCGTTTAACAAGTTTTGTAGGACTTTCACCACCACACCTAATGGTAATTGGTCAGGAACAAAGTTCTCGACCAACTTAGGCGCGCTGCGTCCCAACATTTCTAATAAATTCTCTACTTCTTCATGGCCAATTAGCTGTGACGCGTTGTTGGTCAATAGCTGGCTTAGGTGTGTCGCTAATACCGTTGATGAATCAACAACCGTATAACCCAGAGCCTGCGCGTGCTCACGCTGATCTTCTCGGATCCATACGGCTTCCAGTCCAAAAGCAGGGTCAATGGTTGGCTCACCATCAATCATGCCATACACCTGACCTGGGTTAATCGCTAGCTCTTGATCCGGACGAATCTCTGCCTCGCCCACCGCAACCCCCATCAATGTAATTCGGTAACTGTTTGGGGTCAGCTCAAGATTGTCACGAATATGAACCGCTGGAATTAGGAACCCAAAATCTTGCGATAACTTTTTACGCACGCCTTTTACGCGCTCTAACAGTTCCCCACCTTGGTCTCTGTCCACCAAAGGGATTAAGCGATAACCTACTTCCAAGCCAATAATATCGACTGGCTGGACGTCATCCCAAGACAGTTCGCGCTGTGAGGAAGGTTCTGTACCTTCGTCTGCTGTTGCTGGTAAAGCGGGCTCTTTCGCTTTCTGCTTCTGCCGTTTGTCGATGAAATATGCCGCTGCACCGGCCGCGACTGCCAGGCTCAAAAACGCAAAGTGTGGCATGCCCGGTACGATGCCCATCACACCAAGAATAGCCGCAGTAATCATCAGCGCTTTTGGGTTGTCGAACATCTGGAAGACCAGTTGTTCCCCCATGTCTTCATCGGTGTTTTGGCGCGTCACCATCATTGCCGCTGCAATCGACAGCAATAGCGATGGGATTTGTGCGACCAAACCATCACCGATTGTCAGTAAGGTATAGATTTCAATCGCTTCACCGAAACCCAATCCATACTGCGCCATACCGATCGACAGACCGCCGACGATGTTGATAAACAGAATCAAAATACCGGCAATCGCGTCACCTTTTACGAACTTCGAGGCACCATCCATCGAGCCATAGAAATCCGCTTCTTTGGTCACTTCAAAACGACGAACTCTTGCCTGCTCTTGGTCTATCAATCCGGCATTCAAGTCGGCATCAATCGCCATTTGCTTACCCGGCAACGCATCAAGCGTAAAGCGAGCACTTACCTCAGAGATACGACCCGCACCTTTGGTCACCACCATAAAGTTGATGATCATTAAGATGAGGAAAACCACTAGGCCGACCGCGTAGTTACCACCAATAACGACGTTACCGAACGCCTCAATTACGTTACCTGCCGCATTACCGCCTTCATGACCATGCAGTAAGACGACACGAGTCGAGGCAACGTTCAAAGCCAAGCGGAGCAACGTGGCGATCAGCAATACCGTTGGAAAAGCAGCGAAGTCCAAAGGGCGACGTGTGTAAACGGTCACTAACAACACCACCATCGACAGCGCGATGTTAAAGGTGAAGAACATATCCAGCAAAAATGCTGGAATCGGCAGTACCACCATCGCTAGGGTGGCCAAAACCATCACCGGAGCACCAATAGCTGGCATTTCACGTTGAGGGATTCGTGGCAATTTATCTGCAAACGGCAGGCTTAACTTCATACTGCGAGAGATCTCAATCGATTGAAGCGTCACGTAAGCTCTTACTATTAATACGCGACCGCTTTAGCCTAAAAGTTTAGGTAGGGTTGATAATTAAAGCGTTTTAAGCAATCTATGTACCATAATTAGCGCCAAAATAATGACTAAACACTCAAATAGAGCTTAGCTTTTGATCAAACGAGCTTTTTTAAGGCTTTACCGCTTTTCGTATCAATGACGGTGCTCGGGCGGGATTGGCAAATCATAATCTTGAATTTTCGGGCGCTGTCCACCTCGTTTTCGGTATTGCTTCAATTGGAATACAAATGCCAAAACCTGAGCGACGGCAGTAAATAACCCATCGGGGATCTCTTGCTCGAGCTCTGTCGTGTGGTACAACGCACGAGCCAAAGGTGGTGCGGGCACAATCGTAATGTCATGTTCGCGGGCGACTTCTCGAATCTTCATCGCCATGTGGTCAGTACCTTTAGCGATCACGACTGGCGCACGGTCTGTCTTCTGTTTATAACGAAGCGCTACCGAGAAGTGCTCTGGGTTAGTAACAATAACATCAGCTTGAGGAACATCCGCCATCATTCGACGTTGAGCCGCTTCCCTTTGCAACATACGAATACGGCCTTTCACTTCCGGCTTACCTTCAGTCTCTTTGTATTCGTCTTTGACTTCTTGCTTGGTCATTTTTAACTGATCAGCGTGCTGCCAGATTTGAAATGGAATATCGATGGCAACCACAATCAATAGCGAGCAACTGATCAGCAAAATAAAGTTCAGCAAAATATCTAAAGCATGGAAGATGTTTTGCGGATACACATCCATGCTCAATTGAATCAGATCGGCCTGCGATGCTTGGATCAAATAGATGGCGACACCGGTGACCAGAACCACTTTAAGGATTGATTTGATCAACTCTACCCAGCTTTGCATTCCAACCATTCGCTTTAAGCCGCTAAGCGGATTCATTTTCGACAGCTTGGGCATGGCTGCTTGGGCAGAAAAACTGATTCCTCCCACACCTGCTGCTCCAATCATGGCGGCGGTAAACAATGTCGCTAACACCAAAAATAGTGGGAACAACAAATCACTCATCGCGCCCAAAGCGATATCAAACAGTTTTGCAGTATCGAAAATCTCTTCTCGTTGAAGATCAAATAAACGGCTCATGATGGAAAACAATGAACGTGCTAACGCCTCTCCAAACCACATCAATGAAATGGCGCCAACGATCAGCACAGATGCTGATGCAAGCTCTTTAGATCGAGCGACCTGCCCCTTTTCTCTGGCTTGTTGTAACCGTCGAGGCGTGGCTTCTTCGGTGCGTTCCTGACCGTCTGATTCTGCCAAATCTTAGCACTCCAAGCGAATAAGCCGACAAATCTGCGCCTCACCCACTGTCCAGAACATTTCATAATGACTGTATAGACCAGCCAGTATGTACCAACAAAGTAATAGACCCACCATCAAAGCAAAAGCAAAACCAAGCGAGAAGATATTCAGCTGTGGTGCGGCACGGGTCATTACACCAAACGACAAGTTAATGGTCAGTAGCGCAATAATGCCAGATAGAGACATACTCAGTGCCGTTTGGAACATAATACCAAGCCAGCCTGCCATTTCACGGAAATCAACCGCGTTGAGCGAGCCGGAGCCAATCGGCAAAGTTTTAAAACTGAACACCACCAATTGCAGCATTTTTAAGTGTCCATCGGTGGCAAGGAAAAACATTGTCGTTAAGAACATGAATAACTGGCCAAGCAATGGCGTGTTCTGACCATTTGCGGGATCAACCATAGAAGCAAAGCCCAAACTTGATTGCATACCCAATATTTGACCAAGTAGGACAAAGGTTTGAATCATAAATTGAGTAACCATACCCATCGCTATGCCGATGATTATTTGCTCGGCAATGGTCATGAAGCCACGAAACGAGAGTAGCTCAATGTCTTGAGGTACGGCGGGGATGGCTGGCATGACAGCGAAAGTGATGGCTAAACCGAGGTAAAGGCGGATTCTTGGCGAAACAAATCGGGCCCCGGTTACTGTCATCACCATCAACATGGATGAGATACGAACATAGGGCCAGAAGTAGTTTGCGATCCAATCTAAGACAACGCTAGTGGGGTACTCCATAGGCGCCTCTAATAAAGCACCTGAGGTAAGCGTTCAATCAAGCCATAGAAATATTCCATCAACATTTGCGTCATCCAATGCCCAAACAGCATCAGGGCCAAAAGCGTGACAATCAAACGCGGTAAGAAGCTCAACGTTTGTTCGTTGATGGATGTCGCAGCTTGAAAAATCGCGACTACAAGGCCGATAAGCAAGCTTGGGATGATAATAGCGCAGACCATGATAAGCACCATCCAAAGTGCTTCACGGAAAAGCTCGACAAACATTTCTGGTGTCATGTCTTATCCTCTATCTGCGCTTATCTAAAGGGCAAAGCTGCCCGCAAGTGTCGAGAGTATCAAGTTCCAACCATCGACCAATACGAACAACATCAACTTGAACGGCAACGAAACAATCATTGGTGACAACATCATCATACCCATTGCCATCAGTACCGAAGCGACTACAAGGTCAATAATCAAAAACGGCAAGAAGAGCATAAAGCCAATTTGGAATGCAGTTTTTAGCTCTGAGGTGATAAAAGCCGGAATCAACACCGCCATCGACACATCTTCTGGATTCTCGACTTGCTCTCCTGACATGGTTACGAACGTCTCCAAGTCTTTGATTCGGGTCTGCTTAAGCATAAATGCTTTCATTGGCGCTTGTGCAGCATCAAACGCTTCTCGCGCCGTGACTTGCTCGTTCAAATAAGGCTGAACAGCTTTGTCGTTGATTTCGTTCAGGACAGGGGACATAACAAAAAAGGTCAAAAACAGCGCAATACCAATAATAACCTGATTAGAAGGCGTTTGTTGCAAACCCATTGCCTGACGCAATATCGACATCACCACCACAATTCGAGTGAACGAGGTCATCAGAATCACCATGGCAGGCAAGAAGCCAAGCATGGTCATTAACGCTAAAATTTGTAGTGTAACCGAGTAGTCTTCACTGCCATCAGGGTTCGTGGTCATGGTGAATGCTGGAATACCACCGCCACTAGAAACGGACATAGCACGGCTAGCACCAGTATCACTTTGCATAGCCTGAACTGTAACACTACTTCCATCGGCTAAGTTATCTGGCAGCGCTGACTCCTCTGCTTCAGCAAAGGTAAATGAAGAAAACAGCACGCCGACAAAAAGTAACAACGTACTCAGGAGCAAACGAATTGGATTACCCTTTGTCATGTTTTTTGATCAGCTGGCTAAATTGAGTCGCAAAAGCATTGGTCGCCAACTCTTCCTCTTTCAGTGGCTTATCTAACTTGGCTAAAGTTTGGATCGATTGGCTAGTAATCCCAACCAAAAACTGTTCTTCACCCACTTGAACTACTGCGATTCTTTCTTTTGTACCCACTGGCAACTGACTCACTATACGCAAGCCCTTTTGTTGTCCCATCGCTGGCACTTGCATACGTTTCAGCAACCAAGCCAGCAAAAGAATCACGCCGATTACAAGCACAAGCGAGCCAAGTGTCGTCGCAAGATCTAGATTATTTGGTGCGGCAGCAAATGCATAAGGAGCACTTAGTATTAAGCTCAGTGCTCCAGTGATTTGCTTCAATCGCATTTTGATTGAACGACTCATCTTAACGCAGCTTCTTAATTCGTTCAGTTTGGCTGATCACATCCGTCAAACGGATACCAAACTTATCGTTGACGACCACGACTTCGCCGTGAGCAATCAAAGTACCGTTAACCAATACGTCGAGCGACTCACCGGCTAGACGATCCAATTCAACAACCGAACCTTGGTTAAGCTGCAACAGGTTCCGAATGCTAATTTGAGAACGACCGACTTCCATCGAAATCGTCACCGGGATATCCATAATAGTGTCGAGTTTACGACGCTCATCTTCGCTAATTGGGCTTGAAGTGTCTTTTAGCTCTTCCAGTGGCGCAGCCAATACTTCATCTACGTCTACAGAAGGGGCAGACGGGTCTTCGCCAAGAGCGGCTGCCCATTCGTCTGCTAGCTTTTGATCGTCACTTGGTTCCATTTTTCTATCCTGTGTTACGCCTTACTCATGCCATAGCATGTCTGTTTAATAAGGTATCTTAATGGTCTATATCGTCTTCACTCTCAAGCTCGGACATGATGTCTTTACCTAAGAAAGCTAAATCTGTTTTGACGACATGTGGGCGCTCAATTTCCTCAGAAATTTGCACCGCTAATTTATCTTCCGAACGACCCATTTTTACGCGATAGGTCGGTAGGTCTTCTACAAACATCGTCGCATGTTCTGGCATTTCAATCGGGATGATATCGCCCGGTTGCAGCTCCATGAGATCACGCAAAGAAATGTCTTTTTCGAGCAAGTTCACACGGAAGTTAACCGGACAATCCATGATCTCTTCACGTAGTGCTGAGCTCCAGCGAACGTCCGTTTCCATCTTGTCGGACTGAACACCTGCATCCAATAGTTCACGGATAGGCTCAACCATGGAGTAAGGCATAACGACATGAAAATCGCCGCCACCGCCGTCAACTTCTATATGGAATGAACTCACGACAATCACTTCTGTCGGGCTGACAATGTTTGCCATGCTTGGGTTTACTTCAGAGTCGAGATATTCGAACTCTACCCCCATCACTGGCGACCACGCTTCTTTATAATCTTCAAATACAATTTTCAGTAACAACTGAATGATGCGGCGTTCCGTTGGGGTAAATTCACGGCCTTCTATTTTGGCGTGGAATCGACCATCACCGCCAAAGAAGTTTTCTACCAGAATAAAGACTAAACGAGCCTCCATGGTGATCAACGCAGTGCCTTTTAACGGACGAAAACGCACCATGTTCAAACTGGTTGGCACGTACAATGTGTTCTGGTATTCACCAAACTTCATCATCTGCACGCCATTGATCGACACCTCTGCCGTTTTACGCAGCATATTAAACAGACTAATACGCATGTGCCGTGCGAAGCGCTCGTTGATAAGTTCGAGCGTCGGCATTCGACCACGTACGATTCTGTCTTGCGACGAGAAATCAAAATTGACGGCGCCCTCAGTGTCGTTTTCTATCGGTTCATCGACGTCATCAACATCGTCAACCCCATGCAATAGCGCATCAATTTCGTCTTGGCTTAATAGATCGGTCACGTTTTACCTATTGAATAACAAAATCTGTAAACAGTACTTTTTCAATCACTGGCTTACCGACCGCAGCATTCAGCGCTGCTTTGATATCTTCGGAAGCACGATCGCGCAATTCCACTCGTCCTGTAGGAGAGCGCAATTGATCAACCGTCGCGGAAGCAAACGTTGATAGCATAGAGCTTTCAATCAGTGGCGAATGATACCGCGCCAACTCTTCATTTTCTGCACCGCGAACCATTAACTGCGCTTTAATTTGAACCAACCTATCGCGGCTATCCCCAGTAACGTTAAATACAAATGCCTGAGGAAGATTCACATACGCGATGGGCGCAGCATCCGATGCCTTCACTTGAGCCTGTTGAGACGACTCAGCCTGAGCAGGTTCATCAGAGCCCATTAGAAAAAATGCCGCTGCCCCGCCACCAAGTAGTAATACTACAACAGCGATGATGATGATAAGTAACTTGCTTTTTCCTTTCGGCGCATCGGCCCCTTGTAACTGTTCTTCTGCCATTCTTGTCTCTTATTGTTCTTTTGAGTTACCAAGACGTTTTAGTGAGTTGCTTGGTAACCATATTCCATTGCCGTTAAACGGCCTTTTATGCGTAAAAACTAATTCCATCACGCTTTGAAGCGACATTCAAATCCAGATTGACATCAGATTCAAAACCCTCTTCGGACTGTCCAGAAAAACCGCCACTTTGCGCGCTTTGACCATGTTGTTCAGCAGTATACCTACCTTGCTGTTGCCCGCTGTTTTGTTGCTGGACGGAAGAATCAGCCAGCTGCATACCTTGTTGTGCTAGCATTTCTCTCAAACGAGGGAGCGTCTGTTCAATAATGTCACGAGCTTGCGGGTTGTTCACTGTAAAATGTACATTGGCAACGTCATTATTCATGGTCATACGAATTTGCATACGACCTAACTCTGGTGGATCAAGACGAATATCGAGATTTTTCAGATTCTTCGACATCATCATTTGCACTTTTTCCGCAACTTGCTCGTTGGCTAGCTCTTTAGTTAGTTGCAACGGAAGCTGAGCTTGTTGTGCAGCATCAATACGCGCTTGTTGCTGTACATTAATTCCTTGCTGACCTGCCATAGCCTGAAGCTGTCCAGCGAAACCGTGTTGGAGATCCGGCTTATCTTGTTTATCCGCAGTCGCCTTTAGCGCACCAGTCGCCAATGCTGCGTTCATCACTTTCTGGCTAATCTCTCCGTCTTTCACACCTTGAAGCGACGTCGGCACTTGCGCGGTTATCAACGTATCGGGCGTTGGAGATAATGCGACTTTTTCTCCACTATGAGCAGTTTGTGGCTGGGGTACTTGAGCCGCTGTATGCTGGATTTGCTGAGACACTGCCATAGGTCCAGCCTGGCGAGTTAAATTATGTTGTACTTGTTGCTCTGCGAGAATCTGTTTAATGTCATTAGGGAGCGCAACAAATTGGGCAAGGTCTTGATCAGGAATATCCGCCGTGATCCTTCCTTGTTTCAACCCTTCAATGATCTGAGCTTCTTGCTGAGTCAGTGGTTTTCCTTGCGCCAACTTAGTATCTATAACTTCAAGTTCATCCAAGGAGACTCGTGGAAGCGCGTCGATGTTGGAACCATCAACGTCTGTTAACAACGGCGACAGATCATTAGCTACTTCACCACTGACTGCGCTCTTAGCCGTCGGATGGCTGGCTTGTTTCGCTAGCTCTTGCCAAGCAGCAAACTCAGGCGAAAGTTTGTCGACATCGATAGGTTGACCATTCTTATCTAAAATTGGCTCTAAGTCTTGTCCTGGGATCATCTGTGCTTGTTCAAGAGAATGAACTGATGGCGTTTCATTCAAAGCCAGCTCATCAAGGTGTGTCGAAACGGTTGCTTGCTCGTGGAACGAATGCACTAAATTCGCGCTCTGAGGCAAAACTTTGCCACTATCGATGGATGCATTACTCGCATTCAGGGTTTGATTCGCTTGTTCAATTCGACCAAGAAGCTGTTGTCCTTCGCCCATCGTGCTTTTTACGTCCACTATATTTGATGGGTTGCTCGTATCGATTGATGTTGATTTCACTTTTTCAATAGCTTCAACATCATTCTCCAAAGGTGTGCTGTTACTCGCCTTTTGTAAACTTGCTTCTTCACTTAAGGTTGCATTCGGTTTGTTTGCTGATATTTCATCAAAACCATGGGGCTCGTCACTGACGGATTCTTGGCTTTCTTGCGCCAACAATTCGTCCGAGACGTTAGCAGAAGAAGTACTGCCTACATCCGCTCTTTCTTTTTCTTCAACCACTGTCGATTCTGTTGCTACTTTTTCGGGCTTTTGTTTACCAGCAAACGCATCGGTTAACGTTTCTAAAAATCCCTTGCTTTCAGTGCTCTCTGCGGACGCTTTAGCGGACACATCAGAAACTGGCGTCTTGGTAGTCGCAGATACATGGGACAAATTCACACTCATTTAGAAACTCTCGTTCTCGTGGCTCTGAGCGTATCGCTGACAGACAGCAATACTGGCGGCAAACAAAGGTCAAAAAGACCCGACACTGACAGCTAAAATGCAAAAATCACACCACAATATTGAGCCAATTCTCGGCAAGCTAATAGATGGCATGTTTATGGAACAAACATCAACAGTACTATCCGAGAACCTGGTTCCTAACATGATGTACAGCTACTTGATTGACTTTGAAAAACGATAAGCGTAAACAGACACTTGGCTTAACAATTAAGGAATCACTTTGAAGATCACAGAATTACGCCAATATAGAATCAAAGCAGGCAAAACAGAACAGTGGCTAAGTTGGATGAAGGAAGAACTGTTGCCCTATCAACGTTCACAAGGCATGCGTGTACTGAATACTTACGTCCACACTGGTGATGATGGACATGACTATTTTGTTTGGCTTAGAGAGTTCGACAATGAACAAGCACGCCAGGCTCTCTACGAAAAAACATACAACGAGTGGTGGGTTCGCGAGATTCGACCGAAGGTATTTGAGCTAATTGAACAAGACTCAATCAAAGTTACCTTACTTGAATCGGTAGAGATGTAGTCAACTGCAACACCGTAATGCAATATCGAACCGATAACCTTTAGAAACGATGTGGTTTTCGACTGTAAAGTAAGGTGGAAAACTCGTCCACTTGCTTTTGTTCGCGCTTAGCTTCAGCAAGTTGTTTCTCTTTTTCGCGTTTGTCTATCATCCACTCATAGGATTTGCGTTCTTTACGCACGGTTAACCAATATTCTTTACAGTTTTCAACCTGCTCTTTGAAATGACTTTCTGCTTGCTTTTGCTTAGATAAAGTCTCATCTAGCTGGGTAAGGAATCGATTTAAGTGTCCATATTGACTTGCCGTTAGGCCCGCCTGACCACGGTCGACGAGCTGCTGGCAATAATCAAGCCGATACTTTTCAATTTGTTCAACCTGACGGTAATAATCTTCGAGTTCAGAACGCGCTTTGTTCAGTGCAAGCACAGCTTGGTCTTCACGATCCTTAGTTTGCTCAAGTAGAAACTCCATCGCATTATTCACGCGCTATCACCCACCCAAAATGTTTCTAAGCATATTGACGCACATATCGTATGGCACCGATTCTTTCATGCTCTGCTGCAAGTATTCGTCTAACTTCGGTTTCAAAGTAAATGCGCCATCAATAGCAGGATCGGTACCCGGTTTGTACGCTCCAATCGAGACCAAATCTTGATTCTTGCGACAAATAGACAAGACCTGTCGCACCGCTTTTGACATCAGAACGTGCTCTTCGGTCGTGATTTGCGGCATAACACGGCTCACCGACTTCTCGACATCAATCGCCGGATAATGGCCTGCATCCGCCATTTCACGAGAAAGTACAATATGGCCATCAAGAATGGCTCGCGATGCGTCCGCTATCGGATCTTGCAAATCATCCCCTTCGGTCAACACGGTAAAGAACGCCGTAATCGAGCCTTGTTCGGCACTTCCATTACCCGCTCGCTCAACCAGCGCTGGCAGCTTGGCAAATACAGAAGGCGGGTAGCCTTTCGTCGCTGGCGGCTCACCAACAGAAAGTGCGATTTCACGCTGTGCTTGTGCAAAACGAGTCAACGAGTCCATCAATAGCAGAACATCTAACCCTTGGTCCCGGAAGTATTCAGCAATCGTTAATGCCGTTTGGCACCCCTTTAAGCGCATTAGAGGTGAAGCATCGGCAGGCGCCGCGACCACCACTGAGCGGCGACGACCGTCCTCACCCAAGATCTCTTCGATGAATTCTTTAACTTCACGTCCACGCTCACCTATCAGGCCGACGACCACAACCTGTGCGGTGGTACCTCGCGTCATCATGCCAAGCGTGACCGATTTACCCACACCAGAACCTGCAAACAGACCGATACGCTGACCTTTACCGACCGTCAACAAACCATTGATAGCTTTTAGGCCAACATCGAGCGGTTCAGAAATTGGCTTTCGAGCCAATGGGTTAATTGGTTCGGCATTAAAAGAGGCACGGTGATCGGTATACAAAGGGCCAAGTCCATCAAGTGGATTCCCAACCCCGTCTATAACGCGCCCAAGTAGCTCCATGCCGACAGGCAAACCAGCGTCACTGGTTAAAGGGGTGACTCTCGCGCCAGGTAAAATGCCCGTAATTTGTTCACTTGGCATTAAAAATAGGTTGTCACCTGAAAAGCCGACAACCTCGGCTTCCATCTGACCTGACATGGTTTCCACTAAGCATAAACTGCCAATTGGTGCGCGACAGCCGGTTGCTTCCAACGTTAACCCAACCACACGCACCAGTTTGCCAGAGGCGACAGGGCGCGTCGTAAGGCCTTCAACTTTGTAGCTTTTTAAGCGGTCAGCGAGTGCTTGCATGGATTACTCACCCTCTTGATGACGGTTTGCGCCACAAAAGCTGTGCAATACGCTTTTGACGCGTTCTTCCATGCGATAATTAATGCTTGATTCGCCGGCTTCAATCTGGACATCACCTCGATTGAGCGATGGCTCAGCAACTAACGTCCAGTTGCGACAATTAAGGTCTTCTTCACCATAAGCTGAACGAATAATCGCGACATCTTCTGGATTCAGGTGCAAGGTAATAGGGTGGCCTGATATTGGTAGCGCTTCGACCGACTGCTTCACTGTATCTAAAATAATTTGAGGGTTGGTTTGTACTTCAACGTGCACCACTTCTTTGACTAAGCAGAGCACCATATCCACCAGCTGCTTTTCAACCTGAGCATTCATCAACTCCAAAGGTTGAGCAAACTGATTGGCCAAGTTCATAAAAGTTTCAACTTGCTGCTGAATGTATTCTTGCCCTGCAGTTACCCCTTCAGCTTTTCCGAGCTCGAGACCTTCAGCATGGCCGGCTTGCAACCCTTCTTCTTTACCTTTGTCGTAACCTTGCTTAAAGCCAGCTTCCTGACCTTGATGTAAGCCTTCTTGATAAGCACCTTGCTTAATCAGTTCAATTTGCTCTTCGGTTAGCGCAAGTGGCTGCTCTTCTTCAGGCTCATCAAAATTCGGCACCCACCCCGGGTCATAGTTGAACGCGGTTTGTTTTGCTTGTTTGGCTTTAGGCTCGCCATAATCAGGCAGCCCCCAACGTTGAGGTTCGATCATCGAATCATCTTCATCAGGACGGATAAATCCACGTTTTCTATCGCCAGCCATGGGTTACCTATTGTGTGTTCGATTAAGAAGTGAGGGTGCTCCGCAATAGGATAATTGCGAAGCAATAGAAATTATAAGAATTCGTCAGCACCGCCAGACAACATGAGCTCACCAGCATCCGCCATTCGACGGGCAATTGCTAAGATTTCTTTCTGAGCGGCTTCTACATCTGCCACTCGTACTGGCGGCATCGCTTCTATGTCATCACGCATCATATCAGCAGCACGTTTAGACATGTTCTTGAAGACTTTCTCACGTAACGAGTCATCTGCACCTTTGAGTGCTTTTTGCAACACGTCTTGTGGTACGTCACGCAGCAACTTCTGAATACCTTGGTCGTCCACCTCGACTAAGTTTTCGAAGACAAACATTAGGTCTTGGATTTGCGTCGCCATGTCTTCGTCCTGATCGCGAATTTGTTCCATCAACAAACCTTCGACGTTGTTGTCTAGGTAGTTCATGATCTCCGCTGCTGCTTTCAGGCCGCCAATTTTGGCTGCTTGTGCACCCGCTTGACCCGCGAACTGTTTCTCCATGATTTCGTTCAGCTCTGCCAATGCTGATGGCTGAACTTCTTCAAGGTTGGCAATACGCATCATCAGATCCAAACGCACGCGCTCAGGGAACTGAGACAAAATCTCTGCAGATTGGTCTGCTTCTAAATAAGACAATACGATAGTTTGAATCTGTGGGTGTTCATTGACAATAATGCTCGCCACTTGGCGTGGGTCCATCCATTTCAAAGAATCCAAGCCTTTTGAGCCCGTACCAAGTAGGATCTGGTCAACTAAGTTGTTGGCTTTGTCTTCACCAAGAGCGGCAACCAGTGCATTACGCATAAAGTCTTCGCTGCCCATACCAATGTTGGTGTATTTCTGGATATCCTCCAAAAACGCACGATGAACAGCAGATACCTTGTCTTGGCTGAGATCCTTCGCGCGAGCCATCGCACTACCAACACGCTGAACCTGTTTTGGTTCTAGGTGACGGATAATGCCAGCTGCATCTTGTTCATTAAGGCTCAGTAGCAAAATTGCCGCTTTTTCTTCGCCAGTAATGGTTGAAACATCCAGCTCTACTGGCATTCCCGCGGCGTTGTCATCTTGAGGTACGATATCGTTAGCCATTGTCATTCATCCAGTTTTTCACTACTTGAGCAGCCAGTTCAGGTTCATTCGCAACCAGAGCGCGAACCGCTTTCAATACATCTTCATCTTTATGAAGGTTTGGCAAATCAATACTTGAGCCAAACTCGAACAGTTCGCTGCTTTCGATGTCACTGCCAATCAAGCTAGTTTCACCATCCGCACCAATCGGCAAGCCGTCTGGTCCGTACATTTCGTCTTCATCATCGCTGGTAGGGTTAAGCAATTTCTTCATTGCTGGGCGAACCAGAACCAACACAACCACAATAATCACTAATGCACTTGCGAACCAACGAACCCAATCACTGAAGTTAGGGTGCTCCCAAATTGGTGGTTCTTCTAGCTGCTCAGCCTCTGGCTCAGCAAACTTTACACTCAATACATTCAGTAAATCGCCACGACCTTGATCAAAGCCGACGGTACCAATTAATACTTGGCGAATGGCATTGATTTCAGATTCGGACATTGGGGTATAAGTCACTTCACCCGTATCAGGGTTAACTTGACGACGGTCTTTAATCGCAACAGAAACGGTCTGACGAGCCACCGTCCCGGTCTGCTTTCGCTCGTGGCTGATGGTGGTATCTAGCTCAAAGTTACGCGTGGACTCTTTACGAACTGAACCCTGCCCCATGACAGAACCATCTTTCATTTGAGCCACATCTTGCGGAATTGAGGCATCCGCTGGAGGCTGATTACTCAACGCACCCGGAATACCCGCAACCATGTTACCGTTATTGTAATCTTCGAGTGCGTACTCACTGCGGGTCGCAGGGGTGTTCGGATCAAAGCGTTTGCGAGTTTGTTCAACCGCACTGAAATCCATTTGTATATCAACCTGCGCCGTATAGTTGCCATAACCTAAAATCGGTAATAGTACGGAATCAATTTTTTCGCGCAGCGCTTGCTCTTGGCTGCGTTCTAATTCTTGTTCTTTGCGTCGTGCCGCAGAAGCGGGATCTTGGGAGCCTGAGCTGAGTAAGCGGCCATGCTGATCTGTGACGGTAATTCGAGAAGTTTTCATTCCCGGCACGGCACTAGCCACCATGTCGACAATAGAATCCACTTCTTGCTGCTTAAGGTTCGTGCCTGTCGACAATGTCAAAAATACCGACGCAGAAGCTTCTTGGTTATGACGCACAAACACGCTGTGCTTTGGCAGTGCCAATAACACTCGTGCTTTGCGAACTTGCTTCATTTCTTCAATTGCTTGAGCCAATTGGCGCTCTCGACTGAGTTTGAGACGCTCTTGCTCGAGACGTTGTGAAACACCAAAACCCATGTCTTGCAGCAAAATATCATCGCCCGCTTCTGTAGCTTGGTTAACGCCGGAACGAACCATGCCAAGTTTGATCGAGTTGTACTCACTCGATTCAACAGAAACAGTATTGCCATCAAGCTTATAATTGATTTTCTGCTGGTCCAGATAATCCAGAACGGGGATCAATTCTTCGGTCTCATACGCACCAAGTGGGCGCATCTCCGGTTCTTTGACCCAAAAGAACAGCATCACGATCAATGCAACACAGATGGATATCGACAGCACAAGCACAACCTGACGAAGTAAATCGAGGTCGCCCACTGCCATATCGAATTTTGACGCACTACGCTCCTCTAGATCTGGATTTTGACTCTCCACATCCACATCGGAACTTGCTACCAGTGCACCATCTGAGCCGCCTTCAGTGACGGTTAAATCTGTAGACTTGTCTGCCACACTTATTACCTAAATTACACTGGCATGTTCATGAGATCTTTATATGCCTCAACGAGTTTATTGCGAATTTGAACCGTCGCATCAAAAGCGACACTAGACTTGTTACGAGCGATCATAACGTCAGAAAGGGATACATCGGCATCACCACGATCAAAACGGGTTTGTAAATCACCAGATGCTTTTTGAAGTGTGTTCACGTTATTGATGGCTTTAGTTAGGAGATCGTTAAAATCCGCTCCAACTTTCGCCCCACTTGCAGTAGGAGCCGTATTGGTTGCTTCTACCATCATGGCGCGCATTTCTGCCTGAATACCATCAATTTTCATTAGCACCTCTAAGCCAAAAGATTGACTATTAACAAAACTGATTATTGACACAGCAATTAACGTGCCATAAGACATTAGCAATCAATTTACTTACACTTTTCGTCTTATGGCCGTTGTCTGTGTTAATTCGGGATATCTATACCAGCATCACGCATTTTGGCAAGCTTATAGCGCAAGGTTCGAGGGCTTATACCCAGTTTCTCCGCCATTTCTTTGCGTCGACCATTACACTCAACCAAAGTCTCCAAAATAATGGCGTATTCTTGATCGCGCAGCTCGCTGCCTAAGCCTTCTCCACCAGTTACTGGGCGGCTGACACTCTCAGCTTGAGCAACTGGCTTAACATTGGGCACGACCATATCTGCATTTTGCACCACGTGTTGCAAGCTATTGGCATCTTGCCAATCTACGCCCTCGAGCAAAATGTGCTCTGCATCGATGTCGCCATTTTCACTTAATATCAGCGCTCGTTGAACCACGTTATCCAATTCACGAACATTACCCGGCCAAGGGTATTGCAATAGTTTTTCTAACGCAACGGCCGAGAATTGAGGCACTGGCATGCCCATTTTGCTGCAATGACGCTCAGCAAGATGCTTGGCAAGCGGTGCAATATCGCCTTTACGTTCTTTAAGTGCAGGCCACGCAATTGGGAATACATTCAGGCGGTAATATAAGTCCTCTCTGAAGTTTCCTTCTGACACGTATTGCTTAAGATCACGGTTACTCGTCGCTAACACACGAACATCTAACTTGATGCTTTTGCGACTGCCTAGGCGCTCTACTTCTCGCTCTTGCAAAACACGCAACAACTTCGCTTGCAGGTTCAGGTCCATTTCGCTGATTTCATCAAGCAAGATTGTGCCACCTTGCGCTTGTTCAAACTTTCCTGGGCATGCCTGAACAGCACCAGTAAATGCACCCTTTTCATAGCCAAACAGTGTTGCTTCGAGCATATTGTCAGGAATCGCGGCACAGTTAATTGCGACAAAAGGACCATTTTTACGATTTGACGCGTTGTGAATATAACGCGACATCACTTCTTTACCTGAGCCACTAGGACCTAGCACCATAACATTCGCATCTGTACGTGCCACTTTATCGGCCAACGCGAGTAAGCGCAGACTTTTCTCATCAGCAACGATAGCATCACCGTTGTCATCACTTTTTATCGGTGCATAACGACTGACCATATTTAGCAACACTTCTGGTGCAAATGGTTTCGCCATGTAGTCAATCGCGCCATCTTTCATTGCAGACACGGCATCTTCAATGTTGGCGTACGCCGTCATTAGCAATACTGGTAAGTTAGGCCAATTCTGCTTGATGCTTTTGAGCAGAGCTAAGCCACCCATACCCGCCATTTGCACATCAGAAACGACGATATCAACCGTATTCGATTTCAGCTTCAACAGTGCATCTTCAGCACAGTCCGCTTCCAACCACTCATACCCTGCCAGAGCCAGAGTATCGACTAGGGCTTCACGAAGACCTTCATCGTCTTCTACGATCAGCACTTTGCTTTGCGCCATTATGATTCTCCAGAAATTGTTATTACCAAAAGCCGCTTATTGCGCTTCTGTTTGCACTCGCTCTAGCGGAATGCACATGGTGAAGCAGGCTCCATCACCCTGCTCTGAAATAAGCTCCAATCGACCGTCATGGGCACGGCAAACCATTTGAACAACTGCCAACCCTAATCCAGTTCCTTGAGAACGTGTGGTAAAAAATGGCTCCATGATTTTGGCTTGCAGTTCTTCGGGCACACCCGGTCCGCTGTCTTGCACAGAAATGCGTAACTCACCATTTACCGGGCGGAAAAAAATATCGACTTGCGATTCTTTACCAGACATTTGAATCGCATTCATGACCAGATTACTTAATGCGGATGCAATGGCGTTCGCATTGCCTAGTAGCTCAGTTTGTTCTTCTTCCACTTCTAGGCAGTAATCAATACTGTTGTTTTTTAGCGCGGTTTCGACCATCGGCTGGTATTCCGCTACCAACTGGGCAATCGTGAATGGCTTAATGACTTTATTATCACCACCTTTAGCAAAAAGCAGCATATCATTAACCTGCTTTTCCAAATCGTGCAGTCGATCCATTAATTTGGTTTGGAAGCGATCTTTTGTCGCTGGAGGAAGATTTGGCGCTCCCAAATTGGATGCATATAACATAGCGCTCGACAGCGGCGTTCTTACTTGGTGAGCAAGCGACGCAACCATACGTCCTAACGACGACAAGCGCTGTAAATCACTGACACGAGCTTGAAGTAAACGGGTTTCGGTTAAATCGGTAATCAGGATCAATTGACCTGTTGTGGACGCCGAGATGGCGAGTCGAACTTTACGGCCATTACGTAATGAAACTTCATGGCCATCATCTTCACGTGGGTCAAACACCGCCTGGATAACGTTGAACCATTTTTCGTTAACCAGTGGAATCTCAAGAATTCGGTGCGCTTCTGGATTTGCTTCACGCACTACTCCGTACGTATCGAGCAAAATCACTCCAGCAGGCATCACATCGAGCACCTGTTTGTAGCGCTCAACCTGATTCTCTACGGAATCTAAATGGGATTGATTGGTGTTGTTATCCATTACTGCCTGTCGAAATATCGCCGCTAAAACTAAAATAGCTTGGTAAGCAATTAGCGTACCAAGCTATTTTTTATATTTATCAGGACGTTAAGCTATCGACAATAAGTTGACACTCAGAGATAACGGTTTTGGATGCCAGAAAAACGATGTTAACTAGCACAAGTGATAATTCAGATATCGTCTTAAAACTTCACTTTACCTAGCGCTGTAAGTTGTACTTACGCATTTTTTCCACCAGCGTAGTACGTCGCATACCCAGCATATCGGCCGCTCTTGCTACAACGCCACCCTGCGCTTCTAATGCTTGGCTGATCATATTAACTTCTAAATCAGCCAGCAGCTCTTTCAAATTAACCCCTTCCGGTGGCAGCGCTTGCGGGGCGTTCATGCTGTGATCAAGGTCGTCTTGATCTTCAAAGCTAAAATCTTCAGAGAAGATATCTTGGAATACATCACGCTCTTGCTCTTCCACCGAAACAAATGGATTGCTCTCTGGTTGGAACTCTGGGATGTCACTGTAGCGATATTTGGTTGGTAGATGGTTTACATCCACTAAGCTATTTGGATACAGAATAATCATTCGCTCAACAAGATTAGCCAACTCGCGTACGTTGCCCGGCCAGTTATGCTCCATCAGTGAGTTGATTGCACGAGGTGTAAAACAGATAGGTTGTCCGCCCTCCGCCTCTAAACGTGTCATCAGTTCTTGCAGCAGCAATGGTATATCTTGTTTGCGCTCTTTCAGCGCTGGCATCTCAATTGGAAACACGTTCAGACGATAGAACAAGTCTTCTCGGAACGTACCTTCTTCAATCATATTTTCTAGATTACGGTGTGTCGCCGCCACAACTCGAACATTTACCTTGATGGTACTATTGCCACCTACACGTTCAAAGCAGCGTTCTTGCAATACACGAAGCAACTTTACTTGCATCGACATTGGCATATCGCCAATCTCATCAAGAAAGATAGTGCCACCATCTGCGAGCTCAAATCGACCTTTACGGGCAGTTAACGCACCAGTAAACGCGCCTTTTTCGTGACCAAATAATTCGCTTTCTAGGAGCTCAGGCGGTATTGCACCACAGTTAATAGGTACAAATGCGCCATCGCGGTATGAAGAGTGATAGTGGATGTTACGCGCAACAACTTCTTTACCCGTACCGGACTCACCTAAGATCAACACGTTTGCTTCCGTGTTTGATACTTGCTCAATCAGGTGTCGAACTTCTTGAATACCTCTACTTTGACCAACTAAGCTGCGAAAAAGCGTGTTTTTGCGTGCACTAGCAACAACATTCACTCCTTTTCGCCCCAGAAAATCTTTGCAGTGGCGTAACGCTTCACTAAGCTGTGGGTAATTAAGCGGCAGCTCTAGTTCACCAACAAAATTTGGAAGATCATCAACAGGCAAAGGAAAACGGCCCATGACTAGAAGAGGGATGTGGTAAGCGCTGTTTAAATGAGAGATAACCGTACTCGCCGCTTGACCTGCTGGAATATTACCAACAATACAGCACGACCATACGCTAGACCAATCAACATCGCTGAGCTGATCAGAACTGACCGCTTCGCAATTTTCTCCAACAAATTCCAATATATTGCTTAAATTTAAACGACTTGATGCGTCATCATCAATTACAAGCAGCTTTGCCAAACCATGCATAAGTAAGAATGATTGCCTTTATTTTAGGTGCGTTGCGGCCAAACCTTGATTTGCGCAATTGGGTGCTAAAGAAGGCAGAACCACCACACTCAATTTACGATAGACAAAATAGGAAAATCAGCAACAAAAAAGCCATTAGGGCTACTAATGGCTTCTATTTTATTTGAATATAAAAATAAGGCAACCAAGCAATGGAGAGGTGTGAGCTTGATAGAAACTTTGCTACACAACTCGTTGCGCAATTGACAAATATATTCGTCTAGTATCTTAACGCATTGTTTTGACTATTAAATACCAACTTCAGCAGCGGTAAGATTATGAAACTCTGTTGGGATTTGGTCCCAAGCGGACTTGATCTCACGGATAATGTCGATAACGTCGTCGATCAGCTGAGGCTCATTTTGATGGTTAGCAGCAGAAATTTGCGTGATCATAAACTCATACAGTGAATCTAAGTTTGAAGCAATATCACCACCGTCATCCATAGATAGACAGCTGCGTAGCGCGATAATGATGTCTAACGCTTTACCTAAGCGCTCACCTTTTGCTGGAATATTGCCTGCTTGCATGGCTGCTTTACCTTGAATAAGGCGCTCAATCGCACCAGCCATAAGCATTTGAATGACTTTGTGCGGAGAAGCCGCGCTAAGCTGGCTGTCGACTGATACCTTTTTGTATGCTTGCAAAGAACCGCGCATAGTAATCCTCTTTTAAATAAATTTTTTGTACTGCTGAAGTGAACGCTGGCCATAACGAAACTTATGGAGCTCTTTTCCGACCTTTGACGTTTCCGATTGCATCAGCTCGACAATTCTTTTGGTACGAGTTAGCAATGCTTGCCACTCTGCATCCTGCTTAACCAAAGGATTTTGATGAATAATTGGTAACAGGTTTTGCAATAACCGTTCCCTGATATCGACCAAGCGAAGAATTTCTTCAGCATTAAAATCAATTTTTTCTAATTCTTGCGTAATTAGTTGATCTATATCACTAATTTCCATGAGTTCTTTTTGCATTTATTAACCCAACGCACTCATCAAAGCGCCTAACTGGCCTTGCATTTTACCGGTCGCATCTTGCATCGCGGTAAACTTCGCATGAGTACGCTTCTCTAGGCTTTCCATGCGGCGATCTAATGCCGCTTGATCGTCACTCAAACGGTAGTTTTGTTCTGTGAGACTTTTTTCTCGAGTACGAATACTGCCTGTAATACCTGTGATACCGTGAATCGCATCTTCTACTCGTTTAGCAAAACCTGTGTTGCCACCGAAGAACTTTTCTAACTCGTTGAAGTTATTGTTCAACTGGCGGTCTAGCATGTCATAGTTGATTTCTAGGGTGCCTTGACGTGTGGTCGTAATGCCAAATTCTGTTAAGGACTTTAGGTTTTCAGGTGCTTTATCGATTCGAGTAGAAAAGACCGATTTTAATCGTGAATCTGCACTGCGTACGGTGCTGTCACCTGACAACGGCCCTTTTTGGCCAGTTACCGGATCCACACTCGCCAACGCTTGGGAGGTTTGATAAAACGAGTTATACGCTGCCACAAAGTTTTCGATATCGTTGCGTACACTTTGACGGTCGTACTCGACACCAATTTCAGCAGGCGGTTTATTCGGTTCTGATTTGCCTTTTAGCGTTAAATCAACACCTTCGATCGCATCTTCAATCACATTGTTGTGGCTAGATAGCTTTGCCACTCCATCAAGCAGAACTTCTGAATCTTGCCCTGCTTGTACTTCTGTCATTCCAAGGTATTCTTCAAAAGCAGATTGTGCCTTTGCGATTTTCGCTTCTGCTTCATCAATTTTTTCCAGACGCTCACGTTCTTGAGGATCAAGTTTAGCGCGATGAATTTGCTTAGCTTGCGCTTCGGAAAGTTCACCACGTGCCACTTTTTCGTCTAACGCTTGCTTTTCACTCGCAATTTTTTGCTCGATTTCCGCTTTTTCTTGCTCAAGAAGCTGCTTAGCCTCTTTCGTCGTAACGTAAGAATCGGTTAGGGTGCCCGATGCGGCATTATTCCAGCCTGGTACATCTGGTGCCTTCTCTATTGCCTTTTCGTCGAGTTCGAGCTCTGGTTCTTCATAAGAGTCCAACAAAGTACCTGACGCAGTTTCTGTCCACCCTGGAATTCTGTCTTCAGGGCGTAAACTCGCGCGTCGGTTGGCTTCATCAATGGCTTCTTGACCAGCTTTGGCTGCTTCTGCACCCGCCGCAGAGATTGGCGCTTGCGATGCATCATCTTGTACATCGTCTGCCGCTTTTTGCTCTTCTGGAGGTAGAGGATTGCCGTTTGCATCCAGCTCTTCTGCTGGTTGTTCCGGAAATTTAAGAGGACCTAAGACATCTTCCGCCGCTGAACGAGCTTCTTCAAGCGCGTTGACGCGGTCTTCAAGTGTTTGGTATTCGAAATATTTAAGAGGGTTGCCTTTTTCTGCCTCCACACTGACTCTGATTTGATGATCCTTACCAGAGAGGTTAGAAGCAAGGATAAGGCGTGGACCTTCGACGTCGTTAATAAGAGATGCACGAACGCCAGGGTTATCTTTAGCGCCATTGATGCCACGTACGACATCGATGAGCTTAGATCGGGAACGAACATCGATATTAAAACGCTCATCACCAAGCGAAATCTGCAGCTTACCAGGGCCAAATTTTGCGTCTTCTGGCAATACGTCAGAAGCGACTTTATGGCTCTGAGCAAGCTGCAACACATCGATAGCATATTTGCCAGCGATAGCATCTGTGGTTGCCGTGGCAGATACGATATTGTCATTGGTCGTTTCGACGGTGCGAACGGCAAATGCTTTCTCCTGACGAAAGTTCGCCATGAGATTTTTCATCGTATCCAATGATTCTCTGAGTCGTCCGTAAGCACTGATACTGGCATTAATTGTCGTGCGTTCGTTGTCGATGCGTTGCTGCTTTGGTACGCGTTCGGCATCCACAATTTTGCTGACCATGGAATTAATATCCATGCCGCCAGACATCCCCAAAGGGCCTAAACTCATCAAATCACCTCTAAAAACGACTTACACTTTTTCAGTCAACAACCCGCTGTTGGCTGTGTGCTCAGCTAGGCGACGCAATACCACTAGCATTTCTTCATCAGGAATTTGACGAATCACGTCACCGGTATTGGCTTCATAAATCGTCACCACATCTCGTCCGGATTCTTCATCCACTCGAAATGCGACTCCTTTGTTTATGGACGTTACAAATTCATTCATTTGTGCGACCAATTTTTCACGTTCTTCTTTGTTCAGTTCTTGACGGCTTTCAGCCATCTCGATCGCAGCTTGAACAGAGAAGTCGTATTCGGTGTTTTTCGCTTTTTGCGGCGAAATCTCACCATTTGAATTTGCTGGGCTAGACGTGCCTATATCATTGCCATTTTTATTTGCAAACTTTGTGCCATTTGGCGTGCCGTAAGGCTGGATGTTCGATGCGTAGGAGGATATATCCATTACAATCTCCCTTCCACCTTATGGGCTAACGATAGAATCTATCGCTTTGGTGCCCCAGCACTAAGGTGTTGACCTCAGGCTGGGTTTACCACTTAGCCCAACAAGCTTAGCGCTGCAGATGGAGACTGCTTCGCTTGAGCCAGGATTGAAGTACTTGCTTGCTGAAGAATTTGCGACTTAGTCATCGCAGTGGTTTCCTTCGCGTAATCAGTATCTTTAATACGGCTTTTAGACGCGTTAACGTTCTCGTTAATGTTGTCTAGGTTGCTGATTGCGTGGTTGAAGCGGTTTTGGAAAGCACCGAGTGAAGCTCGTTGGCTGTCTACGGACTTAAGAGCGCCGTCGATAACCGCTACTGCTTCTTGAGAGCCAGCTACTGTGGTTACGTCGATGTCTTTCACTGTTACGTCTTTCGGACCACCAAAGCCGATCTCGTCTGCTAGGTTGCCAGAAAACTCAACATCACCTTCAACTTTTTGAGAAGAAGCAAATACTTGTAGTTTGCCATCTTCGCCAACAGAGGCTTTTACATCATCGTTTTGACCGTTGATGTATGTCGCTAGCTGTTCAATATCATCGCCTTGCTTAGCGCTGATTGATAGCTCTTTCTCTTCACCCTGCTTGTTGGTGTAGCTCATTTTGAACTCTGTTTTCTCACCAACAGTCCAAGATGCGTCTTTACCCTCTTCTGCTGCGTAGCTCTTACCACCCATTGCTGAAGTGTCTGAGCGTAGGTTACCCATAGAAAGCATCACTGCTTCACCTGAGTCCGCACCGATTTGGAAAGATTGAGTACCGTAAGTACCGTTTAGAAGCTTGTTACCACCGAAAGAGGTAGTTTCAGCAATACGGTTTAGCTCGTCGTTTAGCGCTGTTACTTCTTCTTGGATCGCTACACGTTCTGCTTTTGAGTTAGAGCCGTTCGCCGATTGAAGCGAAAGATCACGCATACGTTGTAGGATGTTGGTAGACTCATTCATTGCACCTTCAGCAACCTGTGCAATAGAAATACCGTCGTTTGCGTTTTTCACTGCCATATCTAGGCCACGGCTTTGTGCATTCAAACGGTTTGAAATCTGTAGACCTGCAGCATCGTCTTTCGCGCTATTGATTTTGTAACCCGAAGACAAACGCTCCATTGATTTTTGTTGACCGTCAGCTGCCTGGTTTAGGTAACGCTGTGCAGTCATCGCAGAAACGTTAGTATTAACGTTAATCGCCATAATTGATCTCCTTAAGGCTTTAGTGAATGTACCGTCGTGTCTCTCACCTCACTTAGGTACATCTCATTTCTCTCAGTCCCTTTAACGGCGACCGATGAATATCCTTTAGAAGAAATTTTCAATTTTTTGCGATTATTTTCTTTGGCTTACTGAAATGTGATGAAGCTCTAATGTCGTGATTCGCAGAAATCCTGGGGCCCCAAAAGACAGAAAAAAACCCAGCCGAAGCTGGGTTTACTCGCTCATCTCTCACCACGAGCCAATGAGGTTCTCGTCTTAGGTTTGAAATTAACCTAGCAGACTTAGCGCTGAGTTTGGCGCTTGTTTCGCTTGCGCAAGGATTGAGCTTGACGCTTGCGATAGAATTTGTGACTTGGTCATTGCCGTCGTTTCTTTCGCGAAGTCAGTATCTTTGATACGGCTCTTCGACGCATTCACGTTCTCGTTAATGTTGTCCAAGTTGCTGATTGCGTGGTTGAAACGGTTCTGGAATGCACCCAGCTCTGCGCGGTGGCTGTCTACGTATTTCAGTGCTGCATCGATGATAGCAACAGATTCTTGTGCGCCACCAACTGAGGTTACGTCGATAGTATCTACCGTTACTTTTTTACCTTCGCCCAAACCTAGCTCACCAGATAGGCCGCCTGAAAACTCGACTTCGCCTTCGACTTTGTTGTTGCCAGCAAAGATTTGCAGTTTACCGTCTTGGTCTACTGAGGCTTTCACTAGGTCAGTTTGACCGTTAATGTAAGTCGCAAGCTCTTCGATATCGTCACCCGCTTTTGCGCTGATGTTGATTTCTTGCTCTTGGCCGTAGCTGTCCGTTAGGTTGATTTTTAGGTCGTTCTTACCTTCAGC
>NZ_JAWOTE010000006.1:0-224794 GCF_033338695.1 Vibrio sp. Vb1166
CGGGGACGGCAACGATAGTGGATGACGGCAGTGGCCCGGGTCCCGATCCGGATGATGACCGTCCAAGCGTGACTATTTCAGATGCTGGCACCATTAATGAGGGTGAGACAGCCAACTTCAAAGTGACGCTATCGAATGCCTCCGAGTCTACAGTTCAAATCGAGCTAGGCCTCAACTTGGGTGACACCGAAGTTGGAGATTTGGGCACCCTAGAATACAACACGGGAAGTGGTTGGGTGACAGTGCCAAACGATGGTGTAGTAACGGTGCCAGCGGGGCAAACTGAGTTTGATGTGCGTATTGCTTCCATTGATGACGCTGTTTATGAAGGCCCTGAAGATTTCAGCGTGACAGTAACCGGCATTGGTGCAGTGCAAGGCAGCGATACCGGTACGGCAACGATTATTGATAATGATGCTCCTCCTTCTATTTCAAATGTTGTGAATGCAGTTGTTTCGGAAGAAGGTTTAGCTAATGGTATCCCTGATAATACAGGAGCACCTTCAGACACCACTAACTCCGCAAGTTTCTCAGGAACATTCACAGTTGCCGATCCAGACACGGCGAATGTTTCAGTGGTATTGGCAGGCCCTAACAACCTAACATCAGGAGGGGAGCCTATATCGTGGACGTGGGACAACAGTACTCAAACGCTGACTGCGAAAACTGCTCACCTGAGCGTTGTTGCTACTGTTGTGCTGAGCGAGCCTTCAGCTTCAGGTCAAGGCTCTTGGGACTATACTATTACTCTGTTTGAGCCACTTGATCATCCTGTTAATGATGTGGAAGACATCATCAACTTTGATTTACAGATTTCTGTAAGTGATGGACAAACAACAACATCTCAAAGCTTAAATGTGGCCGTTGAAGATGATTGCCCATACGTGCCTGTTGTTGTTCAACCCGTCGATGTGTCGCTTACTGGTGCACCTAACGTTCTGACAGGGCGCATAGATTTTGCAGGAAGTGAGGCAGATGCAACCAGTCGAACATTTGGGGACGTTGTTGTGACTGCAAACGGTTTTGTGTCTGACGAATCTGTGATGCTGGGAACAGCTGAAATCAATCAATCATCAGAAGGGATTGGCGTTAAAAGTTCTGGTAACAACGGCTTCCAATTAGAAAACGAAGTCGATTATCGATTCGCGGGTAATGAGGGTGTATCAGAGCAGTTAATCATAGACTTAGGCAATAAAGTTGCTTACGGAGCAGAAATAGAATTTGAGAAAATGTTTGGTGGTGAACTTGAGAAAGGAATCGCATCTTTTTATAGAGATGGTGTATTAATTGCTCAGCAATCGTTCAGCTCTGACGCAAGCAGTGGTGATTACGCGGCAAATTTCAATGTTCAACAGGGAGGCTTTGATAAAATCATCCTCGAGGCGACCAGTAATGGCAATGGCCCGGATACTGAAGACAACAGTGACTTTACCGTTAAATCAATAACCTTTACAGGTGCGTACTCTGGCGTGCCAATTGCTAGTGCGGATGGGAACCTCGGTGCTGTATATGGAGCTGATGGCCCTGGTTCTATAGTCTTAAATGGAGGTGAGGCTGGTTTAGAGACTCTAGATGGTAAAGACGTGTTGATATACGTCGATCCACAAAACTCTAATAGACTGATTGCAGAGGCTGATGGAGAGCTTGCATTCGAAGTTCAACTTACACCTAGCACTGGAAAATGGGAGTTCTTCCAATACTTGCCTTTGACCTCACCTTATGGCGATGGGGATATCGATTTTAACTACACTATTACTGATAATGATGGCGACAGTAAAACGGGGTACTTTTCTGTCAACCCTTACGCCCCACCAATTGTAGAAGGTGTAACACTAAACGTTTCTGAGGAAGGCTTAAGCAACGCCATTGCTGATGACTCTGCTCTAAACGGCTTTGATGACACAACTGACTCGAGTACTGATGTAGAACAATTGACGCTGGGTCAAACCGTTGATTCTGTTACGCTCAGTGAACCATCTACAGCTCTTACTAGTAACGGTATCTCTGTAACGTGGACGTTATCAAATAACGACCAAATGCTTATCGGTTCAGCGAACGGTGAAGAGGTTATCAAAATATCAGTCAATGATACTGGAGTGGTATCTACGGAGCTTCTTGGTCCGATTGATCACTCCAACCCATCTGGAGAAGACACCTTAAATATTGAGGTGCCTGTGCTTGTCTCGAATGCTCGTGGTCTTACTAACTCCACAACGGTCAACGTTATTGTGGAAGATGACTCACCAGATTCTGCATCTATTATTCACGATGTAGTTGCAGAAACTAAAGAAAGTGCCAACGTTCAGCTCATAATGGATGTCTCGGGTTCTATGCGAACGGATAATCGCTTGCAGATAATGAAAGATTCGGCAACTCAGTTATTGAATCAATATGAGTCTATCGGTCAAACGCGAGTTCAAATTATTACTTATAGCAGTACAGCATCCACTTACGCTATAGGTGCTGCGACGTGGCTGACGGTCGAGGAGGCCAAAGCGTATATTGAGACGCTAACTGCGGGTGGCGCGACTAACTATAACAACGCGCTAAATGAAGCAAAACAGTCATGGGATGATGTAGGTAAGTTAACCAGTGCGTCGAATGTTAGTTACTTCTTGTCAGATGGTCAGCCAAACCCTGCGTCATCATTTATAAACGACGCTCGCGAGCAGAGTTGGATTGATCACCTAACCGATCCTGATAATCAGATCACAGCCCTAGCGTATGGTATGGGCGTTAATCTTATGCCGGAGCAATTAGATCGCGTAGCATATGATGGCTTTTTGAATCAAGACCTTGATGGTGTTGTGGTTCCTGACGTAACTCAATTACCTCCGGTTATGTTGCAGTCAGTGATTCAACCTGTTGGGGGGAACTTGATGTATACCACTTCTCCAGATACAGGTATTGGTGCAGATGGTGGTTATATTAGCGAAATAGAACATGACGGTGTCACTTATTCGTTTGATGGTACAGACCTAATAGTAACTGACAATAACGATGGTATTTCGCATGCATTTGACGACACAACGATGCAGCTTACTATCTATATCGACAGCAAACATACTCTGGAAATCGACCTAAACGATGGTGCGTATGCATTTTATGGTGCGGTGGGTGATACAGTTGAAACGTTAGACTTCGATTATGTATTGACGGATAACGATGGCGATCAAAGTGAGAATACCCTGCAATTCGTTATTGATGAAAACGGAGGAGTAAATGCTTCAAGTAATGGCTCTGCAAATATTATTGAAGCTGAAGTAGACGTAAGTCATGACATCTTGATCGGTAATGATAACGAGGCAGATGTCTTTAAATGGGTCAACGACTCCTTGGATACAGGAACAGATCTAATTAGAGGTTTTGAGAGAGATTTGGACACCTTAGATCTGAGTGAAGTCGTTGAAGATGCAGGGCACAATACGATAGAAGAACTTCTTAATAGTATTGACTTGAACATTGATGGCGATGACTTATCTCTAGAAATAACCCATAACGATGGAAACTCAATTCAAACTATCGTAATAGAAAACGGGGCGACAGAGTTTAGTGATTTAATCGTGGGAAATGCGGACTTTGAGAGAGATGTGTTATCCGCACTAACTAAGGTTAACTTAGAGCCATAATGAAAAGGGCCAGTAGGCCCTTTTCTTCTGCTTTGTCTTACTTATTCGTAGCCTAAAGCACTTTACATGCAAAACCTTTTAAGTAGAAGCCTTCTGGATATGCTGTATCGGTTGGGTGGTCAGCGGCTTGCTCAAAACGCTCCACAAACTTTACTTGGCGGTTAGCGTCTACGGCTGCATCAGCGATGATTTTCTGGAACAGAACTTGATCCATCAAGCCAGAGCACGAGTAGGTCAGTAGCGTGCCGCCCGGTTTTAGAATTTGCATTGCTAGCATGTTGATGTCTTTGTAACCACGACATGCACCGTTTAGTTGTGCTTTGCTCTCTGCGAACTTCGGTGGGTCCATAATAACCACATCGAACTGAGTTCCTTGATCGCGATACTCACGAAGTAGCTTAAACACGTCTGCATTTAGGAACACGGCACGCTTCTTCGAAATATCAAACTCGTTTAGCTCTGCGTTGAATTTTGCGGTATCTAAAGCAGGTTGCGACACGTCAGCGTTAATCACACGCTTTGCATCACCTTTTAGAGCGTAAAGTCCGAAGCCACCTGTGTAAGAGAAGCAGTTAAGAACTTCTTTGCCTTTCATATATTTCATCGCTTGCTGGCGACTATCACGTTGATCTAGGTAGAAACCTGTTTTGTGTCCGCCAACGATATCTACACTAATCTTTACGCCATTTTCTTCGATGACGACCGATTGAGGTGGCTCTTCGCCGTGCAAGACGCCCGTGATCTCTTTTAAACCCTCTTTTTTACGAACGGCCACGTCAGAGCGCTCGTACACATTACAATCAGGGAAGCACTCAACCAGAGCGTCAACAATAGCCTGCTTATTGTGTTCTGCGCCAGCACTGAGAAGTTGGCACACAAAGAAATTTTGGTAACGGTCAATCGTAACGCCTGGTAAGCCGTCAGACTCTGCTGCGATAAGGCGATAACCCGTAAGGCCATCACGTTCGATAATGTCTTCACGAAGAAGTTGTGCGTCTTTAAGTCGTTTAACGAAAAACGCGGTGTCGATTTCTTCTTTATCAAAACTCCAAATACGAGCACGAATTTGTGAAGCTGGCGAATATGCCGCCTTAGCTAGCCATTTACCGTCGTGAGTGAATACATCAACCGTTTCGCCAAGAGCAGGTTCGCCCTCAACTTTGTTGATGCCTCGAGAGAAGATCCAAGGGTGCTTGCGCTTGACCGATTTCTCACGACCTTTAACCAAATAGATAGCAGCTGTCATTTCATTAGCTCTTGTTGAATTTTGAAAGGGGCGTATTGTCCGGGATGTGAATGGTAAAAGCAATATCCCTCGGCAATCCAGTACATTGTAGTGACTTTTAAATACAAAAAAGGTCACTAAAGTGACCCTGTTATTTGAATTTGCTGTAACAGATTCCGTTGCTATGCTTTAAGTCCAGTAAGTAGAGCTTCCATTGTGTCGCTTTGCTTACGCAGTTGATCAACGTTTTGTGAAGTCGTGCTTATCATATTGCACACGTTATCTGCTTGAACTCGAATTTCTTCAACGCTTGAGGCGATATTGTCCGCGACTACACCTTGCTCTTCAGCTGCTGTTGCAATTTGAATGCTACTGTCGGAGATAGTTTGATTTTTATCTGCCAAAGAGCCGATTTCGTGATTCACTTCCGTCATGAGGTTTTGTCCCTCATTTGCATTATTAACTGTCACTTCCATCAGCTTAGTAAGCGACTGGCTGTTACGCTGTAACGATTCAATCATCGTTTGGATTTCAACTGTCGCTTGCTGAGTGCGTCCCGCAAGAGCGCGAACCTCATCCGCAACGACCGCAAATCCACGACCTTGTTCTCCAGCACGTGCAGCTTCAATAGCCGCGTTCAGAGCAAGTAGGTTGGTTTGCTCGGAGATCCCATTGATGGTTGTCACGACTTCATCAATTTGTGCGGCATTGGCATCTAACTCGGCAACGGCTTGAGACGCAGATTGAATCTCATTAGAAAGGTTCGAAATCGAGTGAAGCGTATTCTCAACTTTCACTTGTCCAGACTGAGCCACGTTACGTGCATCATCGGTTTGCGTGCTTGAATCGTGAGCTAGTGTCGCGACTTCTCGAATCGTTGATGCCATCTGTTCAGTTGCACTCGCAAGAGAGTTGAGGTGTTCCTGCTGAGTCGCTGAAATATCTGAACTGTGATGAATCGATTGATTCAGGTCTGAGCTAATTTGTTGCATTAACGCCACAGACTCTTGAATCGACAGCACCATTTGTTGCTCTCGTTCTGCAACTTTGTCTATCGTAATAGCAATTTCACTAAACTCGTCGCGAACAGGGAAGAAGTTCATTCTCGCAGTTAGGTCGCCACCAGCAAGAGTGTTTAAGGCTTTGTTCATCGTGAACATCGCGCCGCCAATAAACGTCATGATGTAGTAAACGCCAAGAGCGAGAATAAACAAGCTCACACAGATGATGCTTACTTGAGTCGTTGATAGGGCAGTCCATAAAGAAAGTTCATGGTTCGCAACCAAACTGTACGCACCATTTAAAACAGACACGGATTGCGAACCAGAGCCAATAGAAACGGTTTCTGAACCCGCTATGAGGCTTGCTACTTGAGATTGAGAAAGGTTGCCTGCCTCTATCAGACCTTTCATAAGCATGAGCTCTTCTTGGTACATACTTGAGATCAGTGTATTAGCCGCGCTATTAAGGACGAGAGTGAGAATGACTAAAGCAAGAAGAGGGAGAACGAAGAGCAAATAGAACTTTTCTTGAATCTTTAAGTGAATGAGATACTTATCAATCCAGCGGAATGGAATTTCTTTCATAATTATAATAACCGTGCAAAAACCCACTATCCTTAGTGGGGTGAATAGACGAAAAGAATATATCACTCAGTAAAAAGAAGCGGTACAAAGATGAACGTAAAGTGTGAGAGATTTATAGTAAAAGGTCACGTTCAAGGCGTCGGCTTTCGTTACCATACTTCCCATCAAGGATTGAAGCTAGGGTTAACAGGTTATGCGAAGAACCTAAACAATGGTGATGTTGAAGTGATGGCGTGTGGAACAGACGCGCAAATAGTTGCGTTTTCGGAATGGTTACAAGAAGGACCGCGAACGGCAACAGTAGAGCAAGTGATGCAGGAGCCTGCGTCGTATAAGCCGTTACGCGGTTTTAAAATTTTATGAATCTACAAGCATTTAGCTGGCTTTGGTAGGCCGGCTAATTTGGTTGCTTGTTTGGCTGGTCCCTTTTTAAACAGCTTGAATAGATACTTACTGTTACCTTTTTCCGGGCCGTGCGCTTTTTCCATCGCTTTCACAAGCATACGCACTGCAGGGGAGGTATTAAACTCTTCATAAAAGTCTCGCACAAAATGCACAACTTCCAAATGAGCATCCGTAAGCTCGATGTCTTCTTCTTTTGCTAAAAGCTCAATCATACCTTCTTCCCATTGAGTATGATCCAATAAGTAGCCTTGAGCATCCGTTTCAATTTCTTTGCCGTTGTAAACGAACATAACGTTTTATCCGTTAAGTAAACATGGATGTTTATAGATTAGCGACAGCCGAGAATGTTCTCAACAAAAGAATCTCGAAGTCGTATCGAGCGAAGCAAAAGCGTACAAAATGGTGAGTGCTTTTTGACAGAGCTAGGCACTTTGATATAAATGCTCTTTTATTCAAATAAATAGGAAACTATTCAGTTTGTTAGAAATTTTACGGGGTGAGTACCAACGAAATTGCATGGATACCCAGGCTTATTCGTTTTTGTTTTGGTTTTTTCTTGGCTACTTGTCTGATTATGGGATTTTATGGGTGAATGAATAGCTTAAACGTTGTGTTTGTTTTCATAGACCGATATTCTCATTGGATTAATAAAAGCCTGTATTCAGGTTAGAAACAACAATGATGACAAGGAGTTAGTCATGTCGAAACAACGTTACATTGAGATTAATGACAATGTAAAATCCACTTGGTCCATCGAGCGTATTTGGCAACTTGCAGAATCCTTACCTGTAGAAGAAATTTCGATTGATGATATCAAAGGCCCAAATGAAGTGACTTGGTTTAGTCATGAAGGGCCACAGCCAACCTGCCGTGAAATTGCAAAACATTGCCAACGAATCAACAATGCTGATTTGTCGTATCCGGTAATCTTAACCAGTGACTATCGTGTTTTTGACGGTATGCACCGAATCGCCAAGCAAATCATGTTAGGAGAGGAAACGATCAAAGTGAGACGCTTTAGAGAAAATCCAGAAGCTGACGAAGTTATCGAGTTGTCAGTAGAGCAGGCGTAATACACTGAATTGCACACAAAGAAAAAGCCCGAAGGAATTACCTTCGGGCTTTTTGATTCTACTTAACGAGAAACGATTAATCGTCGTTCATGATGCCTAGAATGCTTAGTAGGCTGATGAAGATGTTGTAGATTGATACATACAAAGTTACTGTCGCAGAGATATAGTTTGTTTCACCGCCACGAATAATGCCTTGTGTTGTCATCAGGATCGCCATAGTAGAGAAAATGATAAACAAGCTGCTCAACGCCAAGTGTAAAAGGGTTGATTGAATAAAGAAGCTTGCAATCATGCCCACAACCAGCACAACAAATAGTGATAGCATTAAGCCACCCATCATCGATAGGTCACGTTTCGTTGTTAGTGCGTATGCCGATGCTGCCATGAAAGATAGTGCCGTACCACCGAGTGCGGTTAATACGATATCGCCCATGCCGGCACCGATGTACATGTTTAGAATAGGGCCAACGGTGTAACCTAAGAAGCCAGTAAATAGGAACGTAAACACAAGGCCAAGACTGTTGTTACGGTTTTTTTCTGTTAAGAATAATAGGCCGTAGAAACCAACCAGCATTAGGATGATACCTGGATGTGGAAGGTTAAATGCCATTGCAACGCCAGCAACGACTGCCGACCATAAAAGTGTCATTGAAAGTAGAGCGTAAGTATTACGCAATACTTTGTTCGTTTGTAGAGCACTTTCTTGAGTTGAAGTGCGGGTAAACATTGGACTGTTCATAATCTTCCTCGATAAGAGACTTTCTTTTAAGTACATTTATGGGATTGAAAGTTCAAAAAATCAAGCCCTAACCATACGTAACTTAGATAAAATAATAATAGAAATAAGATGTTATGTATTTGGCAACTTGTAACACAATATTACTGCCTAGCATAGCTATGTTGATTCTTACACAGATTTTTGAATTTAGTAACAAAAAGCACTGGCTTCATAGAAACCAGTGCTTTTTTATGTCGATTCGGCTAAATCTTAGTGGTGTAAGATTTGCGCTAGGAAATTTTGGGTCCTATCCGATTGAGGATTTTCGAAGAAATCAACAGGGTTGTTTTCTTCGATGATCTCTCCTGCGTCCATGAATATCACGCGATCGGCAACTTCTTTAGCAAAGCCCATTTCATGTGTCACACAAAGCATAGTCATGCCTTCCTCGGCGAGTTCGACCATTACATCCAGTACTTCGCGAACCATTTCCGGGTCGAGTGCAGATGTTGGCTCATCAAAAAGCATGACTTTAGGGTTCATACACAAAGAGCGAGCAATCGCCACGCGTTGTTGCTGACCACCAGACAGCTGACCGGGATACTTCTCCGCTTGGTCTGGAATTTTAACACGTTCCAGATATTTCATCGCAACTGCTTCTGCCTCATCTTTTGGCATCTTCTTCACCCAGATAGGCGCGAGCGTACAGTTTTCCAGTACGGTTAAATGAGGGAAGAGATTAAAGTGTTGAAAGCACATGCCCACTTCTCGGCGTACTGCTTCAATGTTCTTTAAGTCTTCAGTTAATTCCGTACCAGAGACGTAAATGCTGCCTGCTTGGTGCTCTTCAAGGCGGTTAATACAGCGAATCATCGTTGATTTTCCCGACCCAGATGGGCCACAGATAACGATTTTCTCCCCGCGCTTAACGTCGAGGTTAATATTTTTTAGTACGTGAAACTCACCATACCATTTATTCATGTCCTTCAATTGGATCATGTAATCTTGTTGTTGCGTCATAATACGTCCTTGATCTTGATGAGTTATCGTTTGTGACCGGTATGAAGTTTGTTTTCAAGCCATATCGAATAGCGCGACATGCCAAAACAAAATACCCAAAACACTAACGCGACAAATACATAACTTTCTGTAGCAAAACCTAACCATTCAGGGTCGGTGTTTGCTGCTTGCCCTATACCGAGTACGTCAAACATACCAATGATGAGTACCAAACTGGTGTCTTTAAACAAACCGATGAAGGTGTTCACGATAGAAGGAATAGTAATCTTTAGCGCCTGTGGCAAGATAATCAGCCCAGTCTTTTTCCAGTAACTTAACCCAAGCGCATCAGCGGCTTCATATTGACCTTTCGGAATGGCTTGTAGACCACCGCGTACCACTTCTGCCATGTAAGCGGAGGCAAACATAACCACACCGATAAGGGCGCGAATCAGTTTATCTGTCTCTGAACCTTCAGACATAAATAATGGAAGCATAACCGAAGCCATGAACAAAACCGTAATCAGCGGAACGCCACGCCAAACTTCAATGTAGACGGTACAAATGCTGCGAATGATCGGCATCTCTGAACGTCTACCAAGCGCAAGTACCACACCAATTGGCAGTGAAACTACGATACCAACTAACGCAATAATGAGCGTAACGAGTAATCCACCCCATTTGTGTGTATCGACCACTTCTAGTCCAAAGACACCCCCGTACAACAGCCCAGCGATGATGAATGGGTAGATGTTTACGAAGAAAAGCCAAATCCACATCCGTTTCGGTGTCTTCTCATACGCGAGTAAAACAGTAAACATGGCCAATGTGATATAGAAAAGGCGAGGGCGCCATAGTTCGGACTCTGGATAAAAACCATACATGAACTGCTCCCAGCGCACGCTGATAAATACCCAGCAAGCACCATCTCGGCTACAGTCGTCACGCGTTGAGCCAATCCAGTCTGCGTTAATAAACGCCCAATCCACGATATACCATATTGCAGTTACGACAATATACGCAAGAATGACAGTAACAATGGAATTGATAGGGCCATTAAATAGATTTTTCCGCATCCAACCAACGAAGCCTACAGTATTGGCGGGTGGCGGGAGATCCGGTTGAAATTGATGAGTACTCATATTATCTCTCCACCAGCGCGACTTTACGGTTATACAAGTTCATTAATGCAGACGTAATCAGACTTAATGTCAAGTACACGCCCATCGTCATCGCAATGATCTCAATCGCTTGTCCCGTTTGGTTCAGGGTAGTACCAGCAAACACAGAGACAAGATCTGGATAACCAATCGCCATCGCTAACGATGAGTTTTTGGTGAGGTTGAGATATTGACTGGTTAAAGGTGGAATAATAATTCGTAACGCTTGAGGAATGACAACAAGCTTTAAAGTTTTCGAGCGTGGTAAGCCTAGCGACATCGCTGCTTCGGTTTGACCATGGCTAACCGCATTAATACCAGAGCGCACAATCTCAGCAATGAAAGAAGCTGTATAAACACTCAATGCCAAAAGTAGCGCAGCCAATTCAGGAATAATGCTAATACCACCTCGGAAGTTAAACCCTTTTAGTTCAGGATAATTCAGTGAAATTGGCATACCAGCAAGGAAGTACACAACCAATGGAAGGCCAACAACTAAACCCAAAACTATTCTTCCCATTGGGGTTTGTTGCCCAGTGAGACGTTGCTTATTATTCGCCCATACATTAATTAATAAGCTTGCGATTACCCCGAAGATTAACGCGGCAATAACGTAGCTACTGCCAGGTTCCATAGTCGGTGCAGGGAAATATAAGCCACGAACGTTCAGGAAAATAGCTTCACCAAGACTTAAGCTTTGGCGTGGTGAGGGTAATGCTTGAAGAACAGCGAAATACCAGAAGAATATTTGCAGAAGAAGGGGGATATTTCGGAAAGTTTCGATATAAACTGCCGCTAAACGACTAACTAACCAGTTAGAAGAAAGGCGGGCAACCCCCATGGTAAAGCCAATCACAGTAGCCAGAATAATACCTAATACAGAGACTAACGCCGTATTAAGAAGGCCGATGATAAATGTTCTACCGTAAGAGTACGTTTCATCGTATTCAATTAATGTTAACCCAATACCAAACCCGGCTTCTTGATTCAGAAAACCGAAGCCCGTTGCAATACCACGAGCATCTAAGTTATTGAGAGCGTTGTTTACAATCGTGTAAAAGAAAAATACCAGTGCAGCAATGGCAATGATCTGGAAAATAGCAGAACGAAAGGCAGGATTATAAATCAGGCTCTTGCTTCCGCTTGGTTTGGACATCGTACTTGGCGATGCATCTTGTGTCGGTTTCATACAGCGATAACCTCAAACCTTAGTTATAGATATCGGCCTGTATAAAGAAGTTTCGTCCTTGCTGGCTAAAGAATAACGCTCTCATGTCTGGTGACTTACGAACCTTTAAAGCCGTTCCACCAAGCGAGCGCTTTTCGCCATCCAATGAGCGATCCTTACTCATACAGTGAGATATAATCAAGAAAAAGGGCGGCATGAACCGCCCTGATTAACTCTTTCTATCGGATTGGTGGCGCGTACATAAAGCCGCCCGCATTCCATAGCGCATTAACGCCACGAGAGATTTCTAACGGCGAACCAGTACCGACTGTACGCTCGAAGCTTTCACCATAATTACCAACTTGTTTGATAACTTGGTAGCCCCAATCATCACGAATACCCAAACCTTTGCCTTTAGGGCCATCAACACCGAGGATACGTTTGATGTTTGGATCTGTTGACTTCAGCATTTCATCCGCATTCTTCGAACTAATACCGTATTCTTCAGCGTTAATCATCGCAGACAATGTCCACTTAGCGATGTTAAACCATTGATCATCGCCTTGACGAACGACTGGACCTAGTGGCTCTTTAGAGATGATTTCTGGAAGAACGGCCGCAGAGGACGGATCTTTCAAATTCAAACGTAGTGCATAAAGGCCAGATTGGTCAGTTGTTAATACGTCACAGCGTCCCGCATCAAAACCTTTCGAAGTTTGCGCCGCTGTGTCGAATACCACTGGTTTGTACGCCATGCCTTGGTTGCGGAAATAATCTGCAAGGTTTAGCTCGGTTGTTGTACCTGATTGAACACATACCGACGCACCATCAAGCTCTTTAGCACTTGAGATACCAAGTTCCTTCTTCACCATAAAACCTTGACCATCGTAGTAGTTCACACCTACGAAGTTTAGGCCCAGTGCAGTGTCACGGTGGAGAGTCCAGGTCGTGTTACGGGAAAGCACATCAATCTCACCAGATTGAAGCGCAGTGAAACGTTCTTTTGCGGTTAGGGGTACATATTTAACTTTCGTTTTATCCCCAAGAACGGCTGCAGCCAGTGCTTGGCAATATTCTACGTCGATACCTTCCCATTCGCCTTTTGAGTTAGGGTTAGAGAAACCAGGTAGACCGGTACTTACGCCACAAGTAAGAAAGCCTTGTTTTGTGACTTTGTCCAGAGTAGTGTCTGCTGCTTGAGCTGATGTTGCCATCATCGCAGTAGAAGCCGCTACGACGGAAGCAAGAACTGTGAGTTTATTTGCCATTTGTATCCTTCCTGTATGATCCATGTTTAATCAGGAGTGACCTGAAATAACGTGTCCAATTCGTTAGAGTTATCGTCCTACGTGATTGATTTTCGAAGAAACGGCATTCGATAGATCAACCAGTTATAAGCGTAGGAAAGGATCTGTTAATTCTCAAATATATAATTTAAATGAAGTTTTGAGAGAACTTACAAAGTGCCTTGAGATTTAGAATGACGAAATGTTAATTGTTTGTAAATAGTGCAATTCATGGACAATTTGGTGCATCAGAACAATCAATAGAAGAGTGAACAATACAAAAGAATAAAAAGTTGTTATTAAAACTGTCATTAGCTGAGCAAGGTGAAGTTCAGTAAAAATTCAAACAAAAATTATTTGTGATACCGAAACAGGGTGATGAGCTTGCCCCATTTTTGGTAGCATGGTCTACAACAGCTAATTAGAGTAATCATGGATTGAAATGCGATATTTTCCTCTGTTCTTAGATTTAATTAATAAACCCGTTCTCGTCGTGGGTGGCGGTGAGGTGGCAAGCCGAAAGGTGGAAGCGTTGCTAAAGGCTGGGGCGGATGTGACTATCGTTTCTCCGACGTTGGTTGATTTTCTGTCTAAGCTTGCTTCTGAGCATCAACTGCGCTGGGTACAACGTTTCTATTCGAGTGACATTGTCACTAAAAACTTTGTTCAAGTGTGGGCGACGACAGACAATCCTGAGCTAAATCACCAAGTGTACAAAGATGCCAAAGAGCTAGGCATCTTGGTTAACGTTGTGGATGATAAGCCTTATTGTGATTTCATCACGCCGTCTATGATTAATCGTGGCCGCATCCAAATCGCAATCTCTAGTGGTGGAGCTTCGCCAGTTTTAATTCGAAACATCCGTGAAAAACTTGAATCGATACTGCCACAAAACATGGGGTTGATGGCGGACTTTGCTAACTCAAAGCGAAACTCAATTAAAGAGGCGCTGCCTAGTGTCGATTTACGCCGCAAGTTTTGGGAGCAATTCTTCTCGAACCCCGAGGTGGAAAACGCGCGAGATAATCGTGAGTTAGAAGCAATTTACCAAGCGACCATGGCAACACCTTTAGATGAAAAGGGAAGTTGTACTTGGGTTCATGTTGGGAAAGATGTTGAGATGTTGCCAATAAAAGCCGTACGCTATATGCAACAAGCGGAGCTGGCTCTGTACTCAACTCGATGTGAAGCGAATGTGTTAGAACTAATACGAAGAGATGCAGAAAGAGAAGCTTTCTCGAGCGCTGCTGAGCTTTCGGATATGCTGGCCAAGGCTAAAGCTGAAAAGCTTCGAATTTGCGTGTTCATACCACAAGGAACGAGCGAATTCGTATTGCTGCAAGGACAGGACTTAGTTATCTAGCAATGCCAAATGCTAAAGTGGATACGTAGTTCGTTACACTAAAGCCAATAAAAAACGCCAGCGGATTATGCGCTGGCGTTTTTATTTACTTCTCAGATTGATTAATCACGGAAGTTGTTAAACTGGAATGGGATACCCATCTCTGCTTCACGAATCGCTGCCATTGTCGCTTGCAGGTCGTCGCGTTTCTTACCGGTAACACGTACTTTGTCGCCTTGAATAGAAGCTTGTACTTTTAACTTTGCGTCTTTGATAAGTTTCACTACTTTTTTCGCCGTTGGAGTATCAATACCTTGGCGGAAAAGCAGAGTTTGGTGCCAGTTTTTACCAGTAACGTCTGGGTCTTGTGCATCCATTGCGTTCGCGTCAATGTTACGCTTCGCTAAGTGGCCGCGTAAAATGTCGCGCATTTGCTTAAGTTGGAAGTCACCTTCCGCAGACATTTTTACGTTTTCTTCTACTAGCTCAAAGCTCGCATTTACGTTGCGGAAATCGAAACGAGTAGACAATTCACGGTTAGCATTATCAACGGCGTTACGTAGTTCAACCGTATCGATTTCAGAAACAATATCAAACGATGGCATGAAGATTCCTTGATTATTTTGTTATAGGGACTTTCGGGACTTAACAGCGCTTGCCAGCATATCTAGCATTGTAGCAGTGTCTTCCCAACCTAGGCATGGATCTGTAATAGACTGACCATACGTTAGGTTATTGATGTCAGTCATTGGCTGATTGCCTTCAAGAATAAAGCTTTCTGCCATGATACCCGCAATACGAGTGCTGCCTGACTTAATTTGGTTACAAATGTCTTGAGCTACGTCGATTTGTTTTCTGTGTTGCTTCTGACAGTTTGCATGGCTGAAATCCACAACCAAACGTTGTGGCAATCCAAACTCAGCTAAAGCATCACATGCTTGTTTGACTGATGCTTCATCAAAGTTAGGGCCTTTTTCTCCACCGCGCAGAATAATATGACCGTAAGGGTTGCCACTTGTGCGGTAAACCGTCATTCGACCGTTCTTATCTGGCGAGTAGAAGTAATGCGATGCTTTCGATGCGCGAATTGCATCAATTGCAATTTTTACGTTGCCATTTGTGCCATTTTTGAAACCAACTGGGCAAGATAGTGCCGACGCCATTTCACGGTGAATTTGTGATTCTGTTGTGCGAGCACCAATCGCGCCCCAAGTGATCAAATCCGCGATGTATTGGCCAGTGATCATATCAAGAAACTCAGTAGCAGTCGCAAGACCAAGCTTGTTGATATCCAGTAGTAGTTTACGAGCTTTATGAAGACCAGCTTCAAGTGCGTAAGAACCATCTAGGTTAGGGTCCGTAATCAAACCTTTCCAACCAACTACTGTACGAGGCTTTTCAAAGTAAGTACGCATCACGATAAACAGTTCGTCTTTGTACTTGTCTTGGATTTCACTCAGGCGAGTGGCGTAATCAATGGCAGCTTCAGTGTCGTGAACAGAACACGGACCTACAATCGCAAGAAGGCGATCGTCTTCACCCGATAAAATGTTTTCAATCTGACGACGAGATTGAGCGATACGGTCTGCAACGTCATCCGTAATAGGATGTACACTACCTAGCTCTGCTGGGGTAGGCATTGGACCCAAAGGCTGGGTTCTCAATTCATCTGTTTTTATAGGCATGTTATAGCTTTATTCTCTATTGCGAAGGGGTAAAGATAACGGAATTACAGGCAGGAATAAACCGTTTCACGGGAATCTTCGCCAGGAAATACCGAATTGTATACAAAGGTGTAGGTATTCATTTAAATGACTTATGTATAAATGACAAAACTTGATCATTAAATCAATATATATACATTTGAATTTATAACCATTTTATCTATCTCGCTGTAAGGTAATCTAAGTAACTGCGATAAACTTCATACCTTATGGGTGACGCCGTCACTTTGTGAGGGTTAAATAACTCGTGAGATCGAGCTTTTGTTAACATTTCTTTGACATCTATTTCTTTCGTTGATTAACTGGTCTGACTAGATTGGTAAGGAGACCAAAATGTTATCAGCTCTACGTCGTGCGAATTTGTATCTAAATCTGTTTGGCTTTTCGAAAGTGCCGCTGATTTGGCTTTGCCACCCTAAAATCATTGCGATAGATAGCAAGCATGTTGAGGTTCGTATCCCATTGCGCAGAAGAACGAAAAACCACCTGAATAGCATGTATTTCGGCGCTTTAGCCGTTGGCGCTGATGTTGCTGGTGGTTTTCTTGCTATGAGTAAAGCGCAAGAAAAGGGAGAAGCGATCTCGCTAGCATTTAAAGGTGTGAAAGCCGAGTTTTTAAAGCGCCCGGAAGCCGATGTGCACTTTGTTTGTAACGATGGTCATGTCATTGATGAGATGCTCGAGCACACCTTGGCAACGGGTGAACGAGTAAATCGTGACGTAAAAATTGTCGCGCTGTGTCCTAACTTACATGGTGACGAGCCAATGGCTGAATTCTCGCTTACTCTTTCGATAAAAAAAGCAGCCCAACAAAGAAAAGAGGCTGCCTAGTGGTTTGTGGCTCGTTTGTTTAAAGGCGTTGGCTTAATTGAGTTCAATCTTCTCGATAGAGACGATTTTGGAGCGATTTAAGACCACTTTCCAGCGGTAATAAACAGGCTCATCGGTGTGGTTGTCCTCTTTGACAATCACATTGAGCAAATGACGTTTCTCTACTGACTCTTTGGTTACTTGACCTTCATTTAAACGGTAAACTCGGTTTGAGCTTTTATCCATCAAGCGGATGATAGGGCGTAAACTGATGTTCAATGTTTCTCTCGTTTGTTCGTAACCACTCAAGAAAAGAGAGGTCGCCATTTCGGTTTTCTCGTGATAATGAAGAATCTGCTCTTCACGTTGCACGACGCGCTTTTTCCGTATTCTTTGAATCTTATCCGGCAAGCTACTTAAGGTACGATAATCGAGCCACTCCAATTTTTTGCCAACCACTTTTTTCGTCGTTGGATCAACATACTTCTTACGCCATTTTGGCTTGCCTTTACGGATCCATCGCCACATGGCATCGCGTAAATCATCTTTAAAGATTTCTCGTAAAGCGTAAATAAAAGACATCGCGATAATGAATGAGGCAGAAATTTCCCCCAGATAATCGCGAGCGAGAATCACTGTCGAGGTCACGACAACCATCACTAAACCGGTTGCAATACCTTTGATAGCGCGCTTAATGTTGTTACCCATCGATATGGTTTCTTCACGAAGCACGATAGGGTGTTCAATCAATCGCCTTAGCAAGCGCATTTTGTTAGATAGGCGAGTAACGTCTTCAACGACTCTTGATGAGTTGTATTTGTTGAGTTTACGATGGGCTTGCTCTTTCTCACATAGCGTGATCAGGCGCTTCTTGATCGTGCCATAGTCGCCTTCACGTGGGAGATGAGCCACCAGTGACAGGAACTTTTGCTCGGTATACCAAGACAGATAGTTATCGATGTTAACGTAGTAGCGTTTTAAGTTCTCTTCATAAGGAATAGAACGCCGCAAGCGCTTTAAGATCTCAAGCGTGAGCTCGATAACTTCGTCCACTTCATCTTCCGTTACGGAGTTGTTCTCATGCTTGTTTAAACTTGCTACCGCTTTGTCTAGCGCGATAACGTATTGGTAAGCGAACAAACTCAAACTTACTCGGTATTGCTGATTCGACAGGCGTCCACGTTTGGCAAGTCGACTGTGTACTAGCGGAAGAAGGATTTCAGTACTGTAATAAGATCGTTGCTGTGTGATTGAGGTGTAATAAAATTCGGATTCACTGATGATATCGGCGTTTAAACCAAGCTCACCAGGTATAAAAAAGTAAATATCTAGGTCGACACTTTTGCTCTTTGCGAGTGCATGACTGATTTTTAATGTTATTGAGTCTTGTTTATCGACGGTGACCAAAGAAAGCTCCTGACTTTGCTAAAGCATTCTTAACTTATGCGTTCCGTTGAGAAGATAAGTATAAGAGTGCTAAAAGAGTGACTGGGGCATATAGCTGAACGACAACAGCATAACAGAGCACTATGCTTTTCTCTCTGATTTTCTTGTTAGTTTAGGTATAATTCCACGTAAATTTAAAAAGAGACAAAATCAATGATTAAAATTGGTCAAATTAACAGCTTAGAAGTCATTAAAAAGGCTGATTTTGGCGTATTTCTGGATGGCGATGATTACGGTTCTGTTCTACTACCTAGTAAGTATGTACCAGAGGGTACTGAAATTGGTGAGCATGTAGACGTATTTCTGTACTTCGATTCAGAAAGCCAACTTGCTGCGACCATTGAAAGACCAATTGCCCAAGTGGGTGAATGGGGTTTAATGAAGATTGAGGGTGTGAATGCGACAGGTGCTTTTGTAAATTGGGGCATCAAAGAAAAGGACTTACTGATTCCTTTTAGTGAGCAACGCACTCGCTTCTCTGCCGGACAAACCATTTTAGTGTATGTTTATACCGACAAAGCGTCAGGTCGCATTGTTGGTACGACTAAGTTCAATAAATGGTTAGATAAAACTCCAGCGAATTATGAAGTTAACGAGCAAGTTGATTTGATCATCGCAGAGCGTAGTCAACTTGGTTATAAAGCTATCGTTAACGGTAAGCATTGGGGCATGATTTTCCCATCGGATGTTTTTGGTAAGCTTTACATCGGTAAAAAGCTGAAAGGCTTTATTAAGCACATTCGTGAAGATGGCAAAATCGACCTTGCTCTACAAAAAGTTGGTGTGGCGAAAATGGACGATCTTTCTAGTAAGATCCTTGACCTGCTAGAGAAGAAAGGCGGATTTTTGCCTTTGAATGACAAGTCGTCTCCTGAAGCGATTTTTGATGCTTTCCGCACAAGTAAAGGGACTTATAAAAAGACCATCGGTGGCTTATACAAGCAGGGTAAAATTGTCATTGAGAAAGACGGTATTCGTCTAGCGTAGTCCTAACTCACGTATAGCGGATCTGCAGCCAAAAAAACGGCCCAAACTTTTCCTTTTTTTGGGCCTAGGGGAAACGGCTCCGCAGAGCCTGCGCTAAACTTGTCCAACAATAATTTTGTTGGTGAACATAGAGAGAAATGCCACATCAAAGCATTACTTTGATACAACTAGTTTAGTACAGCGTATCCGGATCGCTAGCGAGCCCAGTTGCTTTCATACTTACGAATTAAAAAGCCATCGCAAATACGATGGCTTTTCATTTATTTATGATTCGCTACTTCTTTAAAATAAGTTCTTATCTCGTACTAATTCGCGAGGAAGACCATTCTTTATTCGGTTGCTTACCCACTTGCCAAGGCCAATAACTGCGCCTTGATAGGTGACAAGTACTTCGCCTTTACCTGTTTTCATTCCCTCAGGAATGGTTTGTGGGCGAACATCACGCCCCATGTACCATTCGCGCGCTTCTTCAATACTGAGTTCAATGGCGTTGCTTTCAGAACCTGTCGCCAGGGCAGTCGCGACTTGGTGTTGCCAACGGTAGCCATTTTTATGGGCTTCCGCGATCTTTATACCCATACGGGAGAAGCGTAATTCGCCGATCATCGGTTCTAAAGCATTAGGGAATAACCAGACATCTTTATCGCGAAGCCATACAGAACTGTCATTTGGAAGTTTAATACCTAACGCGCTTTGGAGTTGTTGAGCAATTTCTGTCGATTCTTTTTTTGAAGTTTTAGCAAAGGGGAATTTCCCCATGCGCTTTTTGACTTCTGGCGCCTCAACAGCAGCCAGTTTGCGAATTCTTGCAACAAAGAACCCTTCACAGTCGTAGACCTGCGGGAAAATATGCAAAAAGCCTTCTTCAGTTAGGGCTGCCTCTGCGTTCTCAAACAAGTTCTCAAGGCTTTCAAACTCTACTGCATCCCCAAAGGTTTCTTTCAAGTGATGACAAACTTGTTGGTTTTCTTCTGTACTGAGCGTACATGTTGAGTAAACCATCACACCACCGGGCTTTAATGCATGGAAGGCGCTTTCAATAAGATCTTTCTGTGTGTCAGCGATGTCGAGTACGGAAGCTTGCGTCCAGTTTTTCATCGCATCTTCGTCTTTGCGAACGGTGCCTTCTCCAGAGCAAGGCGCGTCGAGCAAAACCGCATCAAATTGTTCAGGTAGCCAACCGCCAAAAACGCGTCCATCGAAGTTACTTAGTGCGGCGTTACGTACCCCACAACGTTCCACATTAGCGTGCAGTACTTTTACACGACTTGCGGCGTATTCATTGGCCACAAGTACACCTTCGTTGTTCATTAAAGCTGCAATTTGAGTGGTTTTTGAGCCTGGAGCGGCTGCGGTATCTAACACGGCATCGTAAGATTCATCATTCATAAACAGAGCAGATACCGGCATCATCGAACTGGCTTCTTGAATGTAGAATAAGCCAGACATGTGTTCTGCTGTGTTGCCTAATGGTACAACTGACTCGTCCGCTTCAATCCAAAACCCCGTGTCACACCAAGGCACAGGAGAAAGCTTCCAGCCTTTTGTTTCTGCTCGTTCTAGAAACGCTTCAACGCTGATCTTCAACGTATTAACTCGAATACTTTTGCGCAGTGGCTTTTGGCAAGACGCGATAAAGTCTTCCATGTTGAGGTGAGCAGGAAGGATAGTTTGGATTTTTTCCAGAAACGCGTCTGGGATGTAAACATTAGGATGCAATGTGGGATCTCGTTTGCAGAATTTGTGGCAAATAATATACGAAAGCGAAGCAGAAACGAATAGTGACAAGGGCCGAGCATTAAAAAAGAGCAGCGATTGCTGCTCTTTTAAAGTGATCAAACTTCAATTGTACGTGAATTGAGCTTTATTCTACGGCTTAGGAATCGCTGTACGCCATTGAGTCCAACCTTCTTCAGCTTGTGGATACAAAAAGAAAGATTGCCCACTCTTTGCCGCTGGTGGAATAGTCGATTGCTCTGGCGTTGAAAACGCAATTCCTCCGCGAACTAAACTATCAAAGGTTCCCGCTTTGATGTTAGCGCCGGTAAGCCCGATGGAAACATCTACTCCTGAAACATTCCAGAACACACTGTTTTGACGAACGAGGTAAGCGTATTCAGGCTGTATTTTGATAGTCGTGACGATGCGATCAGCAAATTCTCCTAGGCTTACGTCGGTCACTTGGCCAACTTCCATCTGGCGGTAAAGAATAGGGGTACCGACTTGTACTGAGCCTCTTTGTTCACTTTGTAACGTAAACATGATTCCATGCACGCGTTCTGAACTATTTTCTAATTGAAAATCAAATTTAGCTTTACCTTTACCTGGTTCAACACTGATGGATTTCGACACCAACGCCCCGAGGTTTTTAACGCCACCTAAACCAATTTCTGGTTCAGTTAGCCAAAAATGTGAGCCTTCAACCGCAATGTTTTCTACGTATTCAGGTAGGATCCTTGCAGTGACTTCAACCATGTTACGACGAAAATTCGGTACAACCAGAGTGATTTCACCAACTTTAACACCTTGATATTCAATCGGCATTCCTTTAGCAATCTCTTGCGAACCGTCGGTTTCTAAAGCAATGACGCGCCCAAACTTGCGAGCGGTTTTTTGATCAGAATACAGCTTCCAGTTTTCTCCGATTTTGTTTTCAACGCCTGGCACGGAGTCAAAAGCGATGCCACCTTCGATTAACGATTTTAAAGGGTGCGCTTTCACACTGACTCCGGCTAATGATGCATCTATCTCGATCCCTGAACGATTCCAAAAAACGGTTTGTGGCGTTACAAGATAAGCGAAGCGGTTTTCGATAGTAGCCTTAATTAGTACTCCGCCATCAATTAGTTGGAAATCGGAGACGTTACCAACTGGAAGATTACGATAGAGTAGAGGACTGCCTTTGGAAATCGGCGGCAATTCAGAAGCAAATAGTGTTAGAGCCCTAGAGCCACTTTGATTGTACTGCGCCAATTCAGCCAATGATTCATTTTGGAACAGCTGATACTCTTTTTGAATATCCTGCTTGCCTTCGCTCACAAAACTAATTGACCCGGTTAACAACTGCTTTGCTGGAGGAACGGTAACGCTGAGCCCGGATTCAGTTAACTCTGCTGATGCACTGCCGGTTACATAAAAACGATTGTTTGATTTGATCAGATGTTTGTATTCATGGTCAATCAATACATCCATAAATACTTCGTGTTGTGATTTTTTATCTTCCTTAACTAGGCCCACTTTGATGATTGAACCAACAACGATGCCTTTATAAAGTACATTGGCACCGCTATCTAGGCCAAACGAATTGTCGGACACCAACCGAATCGCGATGGACTTTTCTTGCTGTTGGTTAAACACGTTTTTACGAATGGCAGTAAAGCGGCGAGAGCGTTCACCCGCGCCCGGCACGATCGTTAAGAAGTTTCCTCGCACTAAATTAGCAATGTTTTCAACACCAGAAAGGGACACTTTTGCTTCTTCTAAAACAAATCGAGTACCTGTCGTCAGCATGTCACTAAAAGCGGGTTGAATTGCCGCTGACGCCAATATCACTTCTCGGCCTTCGGAAAGGCTCAAGTCCGTAACTTGGCCAATTTCGATTCCGCGATACATAATTGGAGCGCCTTCTCCGCTGATCTTGCTGTCATCAGGTAGGACGATTTTAACCGCGATGCCTCGACCAGCAGTTTTCAAATCTTTATACAAACGGAACTCGGTGTTCTCTTCTACAGGCTCACCATCATCCGGAGAGTCGACGGCGATGGCGCCACCTAGTAAGGCACTCATGCTTTCTAGTCTTACATCGACACCTTCAAAACCGATGCTGGCACCAATTCCACTGACGTTCCAGAATCGACTGCGGTTGTTAATGATATGTCGGTATTGATCCTGAATGTTGGCTTGAATAGTGATAGATTTTGCATCTTCATCTAGCTGGTAACTGTACACTTCACCGATTGGGATTTTCTTATAAACAATTTGAGAGCCAACCGATACACCACCTAAATCACGGCTTTTGAGCTTAATATTCAAACCTTGAGAAACGCGTAAATCTGTTGGGGCAGAGTCTAACGCATGGAATGTTGTCTCAAACTCTTGACCATCTCCGGGTTGAATCGAGATGTAGTTACCTGAGACGAGCGCATCCAGTCCGGAAACTCCCGTTAGGCTAGCTGTTGGTTTTACTAACCAAAAGCGTGTTTTATCGTTCAGTAACTTTGCAGCTTCAGGATAGATATCAGCATCGACATAAATACTGCCGAGATCTTCGGTGAGGTTAATGTCTCTTACCATGCCGACTTCTAATCCTTGGTAACGGATAGTGGTTCGGCCGGCGACAAGACCAGCGGCATCAGAAAAATGGATTTGCACTCGTTGTCCTGCATCGTGTATCGACTTCACCACAAGCCAGCCAGCTAAGACCATGGTTAAAATTGGCAACAGCCAAAGAGGAGATATGCCTTTACTCCGCTTTACATCTGGTACGTATGACGTTTGAGAACTGTTCTGATCACTCATTCATTGACTCTTTTTCTGATTGTTTTGGGCTTGTTTGGTCCCAGATTAGCCTTGGATCAATACTTTCTGCTGCAAGCATGGTCAATACAACGACAACACCAAATGCTACCGCGCCATATCCTGGTGTGAAATCCAGTATCTGACCACGATCGACTAACGTCATCATGATAGAAATAACAAACAAATCCATCACAGACCATTTACCGATCCATTTAACAACAAAGTAAACCATCATTCGTTGTCTCTTAAACACCGAACGTTTGAATTGGATGCAAAGCATGATGTAGGCGAGCCCAAGTATTTTAATCACCGGGACAACGATACTGGCAACAAAAATGATCGCAGCGATTCCATACATGCCGCTTTTTACCAAACCAGCCACGCCTGAAAAAATAGTGTCCTCCAAACGCTTACCATTGGTAAGCAAGATGGAAATAGGGATCAGGTTAGCGGGGAAGATGGCGACCGTTGCTGCGATGAGGTAAGCCCATGTTTTCTGAATGGAGTTTGGCTTGCGATGATATAACTCGTAATGACAACGCTGGCAATGGTCACCTTCAGGCTGGGACAAGTGGCATTCATGGCAATGCACATCTTTATGCTCAAAAGCATATAAACTTTCTGGTTTCCAAGCTTCCCAATAACGACGCACGCTGATTCTTGAAACTAACAAAACGGTAAATATCTGCAAAAGAACCAGACCAATTAACCCTGGGCCGACGAAAATGTCGGAATAATCTTGGAGTTTAAAACAGGAAATGGCGATGCTAACTAAGAACACATCCAACATAACCCAATGCTTCAAATGTTGAATTAGCCACAGTGAGATACGAAGCCCACGGAACCATCGTTGATGTAAAGAAATATGCGCCGTTACCACTGAAACACAAACCGTCAGTGGCGCTAGAGAGCTACAAAATAGAATGAGCAATGAAAGAAGAACAAATCCTTCTTCCATCAATGTGATCATCCCTGAAGGCAGGGTTGCCGGAATCATCACACCAAAGAGTCGGATGCTAATAAAGTTAAAAAAGTGCGATGGAATAAATAGTAGGATGCAGGTTATCGCGACGGCTAGATTACCAGAGAGGCTAGGGCTACCTCCGCGATATAATTGTGTACCACAACGAGGGCAGTGTGCATTTTTGCCATGGGGTAAGTCGACGATGTCGACAGGCAATTCACAACCTTGGCACAGACGTACGTTATTGGATTGCATGGCGTGCTTAGACAGAGAGGTCATAACGACCTCTCTAGCTTGAACGATTTAAGCGTGGGACTGTATGCCCCCATATAAGGTTTGATATAAGCCTTCTTGCTCAACTAACTCACCATGAGTACCAGTTTGCGTCACTTTCCCATCTTCAAGCACGTAGATCAAATCGGCTTGTTTAACAGCGGATAGTCGGTGCGCAACGATTAATGTTGTTCTACCACGTAAGAACTCGGTCAGTGCTTTGTGTAAAGCCGCTTCAGTAGCGGTATCTAACGCAGACGTGGCTTCGTCTAAAATAACAAATTGAGGATTACTCAGCACCATTCTAGCAATGGCAAGCCGTTGTCGTTGACCTCCTGACAAACGAATGCCATTACGACCAACTTGAGTATCCAAGCCGTGGTTAAGTTGAGAAATTACATCATGCAGCTGAGCCACTTCAAGCGCACGCCAAAGTGACATTTCGTCAAAATTACCACCAAGCGTTAGATTATGCCTCAAGGTGTCGTTAAATAGTATAGGTTGCTGTAATACCACGGCAATTTTGTCGCGAATTACTTCAAAGCCAATATCTTCTGTTAATTCATCATTAAAGCGAATGCTACCGGAGTTTTGACGGTAAACCCCAATAAGTAATTGTATCAAGGTTGACTTACCACCGCCGCTTGCACCAACCAACGCCACTTTCTTTCCTGCCGGCATATGTAAAGAAAGATTATCTAGGACTTTGTTTTCATTATTGTAAGAGAAATTAATGTTTTCTACTTTAACATCAACTTCTCTACCTTCTTTGAAAGGATTTACCTTAGGAACCGGTCTCTGCTCTTCTTCTAACTCTAATAAGTCGTTGATGCGTTTTAATGCCGCTTTAGCGCTATACCAAGAAAACTGAATCCCAAGCAACTCTTGAACAGGAGACAGCATGAACCATAGGTAACCAAAAACGGCAAATATTTGGCCAATAGTAAGGTCACTGAACATGACCATTAACATTGCGACAGCTCTGAATAATTCAAAGCCGATCAAAAAGAGAAGGAAAGAAACGCGACCAGCCGCTTCAGATTGCCAAGCATACTTGTCTGCATCAACGCGAACTTGGTTCGCACTGTCTTTGAGTTGTTGGAGGAATTCTCGCTCTTTATTGGCCGCGCGTAGTTGGTAGATTCCATCTAATGTTTCAACTAAGCGGTTTTGGAAAATTTCAAAAGAATGATTTTCCTTCCGTTTCAGATGTTTAACCATACTGCCTAGTTTACGTGAGAAGTAAATGACAATAGGGTTAACTAACAGGATAAACAGACCAAGTCGCCAATCGAGCCAAAGTAGAACGATAGCAGTACCAATAACAGTCAGAAAACTGATAACGAATTTTGCTAACGTAGAACCAATAAATTTATCAATGGTCTCAATGTCAGTGATAAGGTGTGCGTTGATTCCTCCGCTACCTTTGGTCTCGTATTGTCGGATGCTGATACGGCCGAGTTTGTCGATCATTTTACTGCGCATCTCAAACGTGATGGTTTTTGAAACAAGCGTAAATTGTCGGCTTTGAAGGATATTTAATCCTTGGCTCGCAGCTCGCATAAGAACAACCAAGAACAGGGTGAAGAAAATATAGCCTGTCGGAGTGTGCCACGCTTCAGGGAGAATGGCATTCATGGCATCTAAGCCTTTTGCAGGTTGGTCCAATAAGACCTCATCAACCATCAAAGGCATGAGGAGGGGAATTGGAACACTAATCAAGGTTGCAAGCACCGCTATCAAGTTCGCTATGATCAGCTTGGACTTGTGCTTTTTTACTTGTGTTATCAACCAAGAACGGCTAATAGTGTCATTTTTCAGAAGCATTGTAATTGAGAATAAGTCCTATTATAAAGTAGGGCTGCATTTTAGCGCCATACATTGAGAATGGAAGCTTTTATAGTAAGTAGGAAGTTAATATGAACTTAGAACAATACCAAAGACTAACCAAACAAGCTGTTGCTCTAATTGAGTCTGAACCAGACTTTATTGCGAACCTAGCAAACTTGAGCTCATTGCTTTTCATGGAACTTGACGATCTTAACTGGGCAGGCTTTTACCTAACAAAAGGTGAAGAGCTTGTTCTTGGTCCGTTCCAAGGAAAACCAGCTTGTGTTCGTATCCCAATGGGTCGAGGCGTCTGCGGTACTGCTGCACAAACTAATACTATACAAAGAGTATACGACGTTCACGAATTTGAGGGGCATATTGCGTGCGATGCAGCGAGCAATTCAGAAATTGTGATTCCATTTTCTATTAATGGAAAGGTGGTTGGTGTACTTGATATTGATAGTCCAAGTATTGGCCGATTTAATGAAACAGACGAAGAAGGTCTCACTCATTTCATGGTTGAAGTAGAAAAGCTGCTTAATTCACACGCGAACGACGCATAAATTAGCCTTCGAGTGTGGTTTTTCCTTGGCATGTCACTATAATACGAGAATATTTTTTCTTAATGCTCGCGGAAATCCGCTCAAATCAGGACCCCTCATGACTGAAAAGTTAAAAAACAGCAAAGAAGTTATTGCATATATTGCTGAATGTTTCCCTAAGTGCTTTACTTTAGAAGGTGAAGCAAAACCTCTGAAAATTGGTATTTTTCAAGATCTTGCGGAACGTCTAAATGAAGACGAAAAAGTAAGCAAAACACAGCTTCGTGCAGCGTTAAGACAGTACACTTCATCATGGCGTTACCTACACGGTGTAAAACCAGGTGCAGTACGTGTAGACCTAGATGGCAACCCTTGTGGTGAGCTAGAAGAAGAGCACGTTGAATACGCGAAAGCGACACTTGCAGAAAGCAAGGCGAAAGTTCAGGCTCGTCGTAAAGAACAAGCACAAAAAGCTCGTGAAGAGGGTAAGGCGAAAGCGAAACCTGCGGCTAAAAAGCCTCAACAGCCTCGTCGTACTAATAAACCAAAAGTACAAAAACCAACTAAGCCTGTAGAAACGCGCGCTCTAAATGCTGATGAAATCACAGTAGGTAACGCAGTTAACGTGAACATGGGTAAAGGAAACATGGCAGCGACCATTGTTGAAATCAATAAGGATGATGTACGTGTTCAACTTGCTAACGGCCTACAAATGGTTGTGAAAGCGGAGCACTTGCGCGCATAAAGGAGATACTCCTACGCATGAATTGCCGTTCAAAAGTGACCCTGATTGCTGCTAGCTTATGGCTAGCAGCATCAGCTCAGGCTCTTGAAGCCAAACTACATAAAGATGACCTGCCGGTTCTTTCTCCTGAAGTTCAGCATGAAACAGCTAGCAAACGAGTCACCTCGCGATTTACCCGCTCTCATTATAAGCACTTCAGCCTCAATGATGATTTCTCTAAAGCGATATTTGAACGCTATGTAGAGTTGCTTGATTACAATAGAAATATTTTCACTCAAGCAGACATCGATTCATTTAAAAATTGGTCAGTCGAGCTTGATGATCAGCTTAAATCGGGCAACAACCAAATTGCTTTTGATGTTTACAACCTCTCAATGCAGAAGCGTTTCGATCGTTTTGCTTATGCGTTAACTCTACTCGATGAAGAGATCAAGTTTGATACCGATGACGAGATAGAGTTAGACCGCTCTGAGGCAGCATGGCCAAAAGACGAAGCAGAGCTCAACGAGTTGTGGCGCAAGCGTGTGAAATATGACGCGTTAAATCTGAAACTGACTGGCAAAGAGTGGCCAGAGATTAAAGAAGTTTTAGAGAAGCGTTATAACAACGCGATGAAGCGCATCACACAGACCAACAATGAAGACGCATTTCAGTTGTATATGAATGCCTTCGCGCGACAGGTTGACCCTCATACAAGCTACCTTTCTCCACGTAATGCCGAGCAATTCCAATCGGAAATGAACCTTTCTCTAGAAGGCATCGGCGCCGTTTTGCAAATGACAGACGATTACACAGTAATTCGTTCACTTGTTGTTGGCGGTCCGGCATCAAAGAGTAAGCAACTTGGTGAAGGGGACCGAATCACTGGTGTTGGACAAGACGGTGAAGAAATTGTCGACGTGATCGGTTGGCGTCTGGATGATGTTGTTCAGTTAATCAAAGGCCCTAAAGGCACAAAGGTTAATCTACAGATCTTGCCAGAAGGTAACGATGCGAAGAGTTACATTGTCACAATTGTTCGTGACAAAGTTCGCTTAGAAGATCGTGCGGTTAAGTCAGAAATCATCGAAAAAGACGGTAAGAAGATTGGTATTTTAGAAGTACCAAGTTTCTACGTCGGCTTATCGAAAGACACCGATAAATTACTAGCTGAGTTGAAAACCAAAAACGTTGACGGCGTAATCGTTGATCTACGCAACAATGGCGGTGGTGCGCTAACAGAAGCAACGGCATTGACAGGTCTATTCATTAAAGAAGGCCCTGTAGTTCAAGTCCGTGACAGCTATGGCCGCATCAAGGTGAATGCCGATACCGATGGAAAAGTGAGTTATGATGGCCCATTGACGGTATTGATTAACCGCTACAGTGCTTCAGCATCTGAAATTTTTGCAGCGGCAATGCAAGATTATAATCGTGCAATCATCTTAGGTGAAAACTCTTTCGGTAAAGGTACAGTTCAGCAACATCGTTCACTGAATCATATTTATGATCTTTTCGATAAAGAGCTAGGTTATGTTCAGTACACGATTCAGAAATTTTATCGTATTGACGGTGGAAGTACGCAAAATCGTGGTGTTGCACCAGATATTTCGTACCCAACGCCAATTGAGGCTTCTGAAACTGGTGAAAGTGTTGAAGACAATGCTTTACCTTGGGATCAGATTGATAAAGCACAATATCAAACGTTTCCAAGTAACGACGCCTTAGTTGAAAAACTTACTGCTCTTCATAACAAGCGTATTTCTGATGAGATGGAGTTCCGCTTTATCAATGAAGACATCGAGAAATATCGTAAAGAAAAAGACGATAATACTTTGTCTTTGAACGAGAAAGTTCGTAAAGCTGAATCGGATAAAGCGGAAGCACTTCGATTACAACGCATAAATGAACGTCAAGCTGCTTTGGGTAAAAAAGCATTCAAAACATTGGATGACATACCAAAAGACTACGAGGCTCCTGATGTTTATTTAGATGAGTCTGTCGCGATTATGGTCGATCTACTTAAGCAGGAAAATCAGTCATAATAACTGGCAATTTAGAATAAAAAGAGTGAGTCTTTCAGATTCACTCTTTTTTTATGCCTTTTTGTCTTCCGCTGTCTCGATATCGAGCAAGATATTCGCTTATTTTCCCCCAATAATTTACGTGATCTACATCTAAAATTTCGCGAAAGTGAGGACTACTGGCTAAGCTAAAAGAAAACGATAAGGATGCCGATATGAAGTGGTTCTTTATTTTACTTAGCTTTTGCTGCTTTAGTGTGTTTGGTGGAGAAAACACCAGAGAAGATGAATTAAGTCACTTTGACACGCCGTTTCTCATCGGAGACTGGTATTTGATGAACCCAAACCCCGAAGAGTCGGCTGAAAACTTTCGTGCGATCAAACTCTCATTAGGTTCTGACTACAGCTTTTCTATTGATATTCAAAAGAAAGACTATTCCGTTGACCATTGGGAAGGGCTGTATAACGCAAATGAAGACACCATCGTTCTTGGTTTAAACACCGACGAGCCTCAAATTTATGCCTATCGCAACAACCATAATACGCTTGATCTTAATGGTGTAACATTCACTAAGGGATTATCCAATTCACTTGCAGGTATTTGGTCTAGCTCTCACGTATCTGGCGACGGTCTTGTGGCCAACAACATTAATCAGATGGATTTGATACTTCAACCTGATTTCGTGTTCATGTTTAGGGTTTCGAACGAAGAAGGGGATGAGTCCATCAAACAAGGTGTGTTTTACACAGAAGATGAGTTTTTGGTTCTGTTGTATGAAAATGGCGAGCATGGAACCACGTATAAGCTCAACAAGAATGAGCTAACGATCGAAGATTCCAATGGTGATATGTACGCCGTACTCAATAGAGTTACGCCATGATGCCTTTAACATGCGCCAAATTACGCGTGCGTACGGTAAGTCATTAATGTTGTTTAAATGTTAATCAAAAAACGGAGCTAGAGCACTAAAAGCTCCGTTTTTTGATAGAAAGACTTGTATTCTGATACCACAACCCCTACAAATAGCTTATATAGTGATACCAGAACTGCATTTTTGATCATGCAGTCTGGTATTTTTGTTGTTCGACATACAAGGATTTATGCTCATGTCTCAAGCTCCCCAGGCCAAATATCGTAAAGATTATAAAGAGCCATCTCATGCGATTACTGATATCGATCTTACTTTTGATCTATATGACAATGACACAATCGTTACGGCGGTATCAAAAGTTGCTCAAAAAGGCGATACAACAACGCTAGAACTCGATGGCGAAGGGCTTGAGCTACGCGCTGTAAAAGTAAATGGTGAGGATTGGGCTCATCACGAGGTGAAGGAGTCATCGCTGGTACTGACCGATCTTCCATCCGAGTTTGAACTTGAAATCGTCACCAAAATTGATCCTGAAGCGAATACAGCACTCGAAGGTTTGTACAAATCAGGCGGTGCATTTTGTACTCAGTGTGAGGCTGAGGGCTTTCGCCGTATCACGTACTATCTAGACCGTCCGGATGTTCTAGCAAAATACACAACAAAAGTGATCGCAGATAAAGCTGCTTACCCATATTTGCTGAGCAATGGTAACCGAATTGCAGAAGGCGATGCAGAGAACGGTCGTCACTGGGTTCAATGGCAGGATCCGCATCCAAAACCAGCTTACTTGTTCGCCCTTGTTGCAGGCGACTTTGATGTATTGCGTGACAAATATACAACGATGTCAGGTCGCAGTGTTGATTTAGAAATCTTTGTTGATAAAGGTAACTTAGATCGTGCAGGCCATGCGATGACATCGCTGATCAACTCGATGAAGTGGGATGAGGAACGCTTTGGCCTAGAATACGATCTGGATATTTACATGATCGTTGCTGTTGATTTCTTCAACATGGGTGCAATGGAAAACAAAGGCTTGAACATTTTTAACTCAAAATATGTGCTGGCGAACGATCAAACTGCGACAGATCGTGATTATTTAGGCATCGAAGCTGTGATCGGTCATGAGTACTTCCACAACTGGACTGGCAACCGTGTCACTTGTCGTGACTGGTTCCAACTAAGTCTAAAAGAAGGCTTAACCGTATTCCGAGACCAAGAATTCTCTTCTGACTTAGGCTCTCGTGCTGATAACCGTATTGATAACGTACGTATTATTCGTGGTCCTCAATTTGCGGAAGATGCAAGCCCAATGTCTCACCCGATTCGTCCTGACAAAGTCATTGAGATGAATAACTTCTACACGCTAACGGTGTATGAAAAGGGCAGCGAAGTTATTCGTATGTACCATACACTCCTTGGCGAAGAGGGCTTCCAAAAAGGAATGAAACTTTATTTTGAACGTCACGATGGTACCGCCGCGACGTGTGAAGACTTTGTTTCTGCAATGGAAGATGCCACCGGTGTTGATTTAAAACAGTTCCGTCTGTGGTACAGCCAATCGGGTACACCAACGCTGCGCGTAAATAGCGAATACAACGCTGATGCAAAAACTTACGCACTAACGGTAGAGCAATTTACGGAGCCGACGCAAGACCAAGCAGAAAAACAAGCGCTGCATATTCCGTTCGATATCGAGTTGTATGATTCGAAAGGTCGAGTTATCCCACTGGTGATTAACGGTGAATCAGTTAATAACGTGCTGGATATTAAACAAGATAAGCAAACGTTCGTATTTGAAAATGTCGAAGAACAGCCAGTGCCATCTTTGTTGCGTGAATTCTCGGCACCAGTCAAATTAGAATACGATTACAGCGATGACGAGTTAGTCTTCTTGATGAAGCACGCAACGAACGATTTTGCTCGATGGGACGCTAGCCAAATGCTATTGGCTAAATACATTCGTCAGAATGTGAAAAACGTTCAAGCGGGACAAGAAGTATCGCTTTCTGAAGGTGTGATAGATGCTTTCCGCGGTGTGCTGTTGGATGAAACGCTTGAGCCTGCTTTCATTGCTCAAGTTTTCTCTATGCCTTCAATCAATGAGATTACTGGTTGGTACCAGCAAATTGATATCGATGCCGTAGACAAAGTGCTAAACAGCATTACAGTGTCACTTTCTAAGGAATTAGAAGATGAGCTAAGTGCGACTTATCACACGCTTAAGCAAACAGAGTATACGATCGACCATGCTGCTATTGGCAAGCGTGCTTTACGTAACCGTTGCCTTCAGTACCTAGCATATACGGAAAAAGGTAATGATTTAGTCAACGCGCAGTACGCATCTGCAAATAACATGACAGATACGATTGCTGCGATGAGTGCCGCAAATAACGCTCAGCTCGAGTGTCGTGAAGCACTTATGGCTGATTATAGCGATAAATGGAAGCACGATGGTTTGGTTATGGATAAGTGGTTTGCACTGCAAGGTAGCAATCCTGCAGAGGATGCTCTTGAAAAAGTAAAAGCAACCATGAACCACGAAGCATTTAGTTTGAAAAATCCGAACCGTACGCGCAGCTTAATTGGCTCGTTCTTAAGTGCGAACCCTGTACGTTTCCATGATAAATCCGGTGTAGGTTACCAATTTGCCGGTGAAATTCTTCGCCAACTAAATGATTCGAACCCACAAGTAGCTTCTCGAATGATTGATCCTTTGCTTAAGTTCCGTAAATACGATGAAGCTCGCCAAGCAATGATTCGTGCAGAACTTGAAAAGCTCAAAGCAATGGATAATCTTGCTAAAGATCTATTCGAAAAAGTGACTAAAGCACTAGACGAATAGTAAACAACACAATAGGGTGGTCATTAAGACCACCTTATTTGTTTATGTCACTTAGTTTTCACTTCATGAACTATTACTACTTCAATCTCAACATTTCATATCAAACGTTTTTATCTCATTATTCTGGTGCGGCAAGTGTTGTTCAAGTTGTCACACACAACGGTTTGCGTTTGCAGTTACCCGCCGCGAGATTTAGACCATTTCTTAGTCAATTGGGCGTTAGAGGCCAGTTTAGACTAACAACTGACCAAAATAATAAGTTTCTTAAGTTAGAAACTCTGTGATGTATTGTATTTGCAGAGAGTTAAATAGGAATCTTAGTCACAGAATCGGACATTTCACCTCTTACCACTACGATTAGTTGTTAAACATTTGTAATTATGCTTTTACAATGGGCACATGCATTACCTATGCTTAGTTTCTAAGGTAACAACCTAGCTACTAAGTCCCCCTACAAAACAACAATTCTAATGTGGAGTGTGAATATGACCGCGCGTGAAAATGTAGTGCCGGTTCTGCTTGAAAAGGTTTACCAACTGATTCAAGACAAACTCGAGCTTTCTCACCAAACGCTTGTAACTAAACTTGCTCAACACTTATTCAGTAACATTGCTGATGATGATCTAATTCAGCGAAACGAATCCGACCTTTATGGTGCTGTCGTTAGCCTTTGGCACCATATCAATGAAAAAAAACCAGAAGAGATTTCGGTTCGAGTATTTAACCCGACCGTAAGTCGTCAAGGCTGGCAATCCACACACACAATCGTAGAAATTGTTGTTCCAGATAGTCCATTCTTAGTGGACTCAGTCAAAATGGCTTTAGCACGTTTGGATCTTGTTTGTCACCTAATGTTGAATAACCCAACACAGATTCAGCGTGATAAAAAAGGCCAAGTTACAGACGTAAACGGTGAGGGTGGTGTTCTTCAATCACTTTTCCACATAGAGGTAGACCGCCTTACTAGTAAAGACGAGATGCAAGCGCTTAAAGAAGAGCTGTTAAGAATTCTATCTGATACTCGCTTAGTCGTTGATGACTGGAAGCAGATGGTTGATAAGCTTAAGTTTGTTACTGATGAACTTGAGAAAAATAAAGATCGTGTTTCTATCCAAACTGATCGTATGGATGAAACGATCGCATTTCTTCGTTGGCTAGAAGATCATAACTTTACCTTTATGGGTTATAAAGATTATGACTTAAAAGAGGTCAATGGTGATACCGAACTTGTTCCTGCTAAAGAAAAAGGACTAGGTCTGTTTGCTGATGACAAGCGCGTGCGTAGCGTCAAGCTCTCTGAATTATCAGATTCAGCGCGATTAGAAGCGAAAAAACCATACGCTCTGATCATCACCAAAGGTAACAAAGCATCTCGTATCCACCGTCCAGCTTATACTGATTACATCGGTATTAAGAAGTTTGATGAAAACGGTAAAGTAATAGGTGAGCATCGCTTTACTGGTTTATATACCTCCGCCGTTTACAACCAAGCGGTACAAAGTATTCCTTTGATCCGTGAAAAAGTTGACCGTATCCTTGAAGCAAGTGGATACCGTCACGGATCATACTCATACAAAGCATTGCACAATATCTTAGAAAACTACCCACGCGACGAGTTGCTTCAAGCTAATGAAGAAGAGCTGCTTGAGGTGGGAATGGGTGTTGTACAAATGCAAGATCGTGACTTGCTGCGTTTGTTTGTTCGTAAAGACCCATTTGGTCGTTTCTTCAGTTGCATGGTTTATGTCACTAAAGATCGTTACAACACAGAATTGCGTCGTCAAACTCAACGCATTCTTAAGCAGTACTTTGGTTGCGAGCAAGAGGTTGAATTTACAACGTACTTCTCAGAAAGCCCACTAGCGAGAACACATTACATTGTTCGTGTAGACAATAACAACATTGACGTAGACGTGAAAAAGATCGAGCAAAATCTAATGGAAGTTTCTACCTCTTGGGATGACAGACTAAAAGAATCCATCATTGCTAACTTTGGTGAAAGTAAAGGCCTTCCTCTTTCAAAAGAATATATGAGTGCGTTCCCTCGCTCATACAAAGAGGACATGATGCCAGGTTCTGCGGTTGCAGATATCGAGCGCTTAGAAGCGTTAAGTGATGATAATAAACTTGGTATGTTGTTCTACCGACCTCAAGAAGAGGGAGCAGATTCCAAAGCTGTCCGCTTAAAGTTATATCATCGCGATGAACCAATTCACCTTTCTGACGTAATGCCGATGTTGGAAAACCTTGGTTTGCGTGTGATTGGCGAATCGCCATATGAGATCGAGAAAAACAACGGTCAGACTTTCTGGATCCTTGACTTCTCTATGCTGCATAAGAGCGAGAAAACCGTTGACCTTCGTGAAGCTCGTGATCGTTTCCAACAAGCATTTGCTGCCATTTGGGCGGGTAATCTTGAAAGTGATGGTTTCAACCGATTGTTATTAGGTGCGTCTTTATCTGGCCGTGAGATTTCCATTCTTCGCGCTTACGCACGATACATGCGCCAAGTCGGCTTCCCATTCAGTCAGCAGTACATCGAAGACACGCTAAGCCACTACCCAGACTTAGCGACAGGTCTAGTCAAGCTGTTCACCAAGCGATTTGATCCGAAACACAAAGGCAGCGAGAAAGGCCAAAACGATCTAATTAAAAAGCTAACAGAGCAGTTGGATCGTGTAGAGAGCTTGGATGATGATCGTATTATTCGTCGTTATATTGAAATGATCATGGCGACGCTTCGTACCAACTACTACCAAGTAGACGAGAATAAGCAGCCTAAGCCTTGGTTATCTTTGAAAATGAAGCCAAGCGATATTCCTGAGATTCCGCAGCCTGTACCTGCATTCGAGATCTTTGTTTACGCACCAGATATTGAAGGTGTTCACCTTCGTGGTGGAAAAGTGGCTCGTGGTGGTTTGCGTTGGTCAGATCGTCAAGAAGACTTCCGTACGGAGATTCTTGGCTTAGTAAAAGCGCAACAGGTTAAGAACACTGTAATTGTACCAGTTGGTGCAAAAGGCGGCTTCGTTTGTAAACGCCAGCCATCTCTCACCACTCGTGATGAAATTTTTGCGGAAGGTCAGCGTTGTTACAAACGCTTTATCCGTGCACTGCTAGATGTGTCAGATAACATCATTGAAGGAGAGGTGGTACCACCACAAAACGTTGTTCGTCACGATGAAGATGACCCATATCTAGTAGTGGCTGCCGATAAAGGCACAGCAACCTTCTCAGATTTGGCAAACTCTGTTTCTGCAGAATACAACTTCTGGCTAGGTGACGCATTCGCTTCAGGTGGTTCAAACGGTTACGATCACAAAGCAATGGGAATCACCGCAAAAGGTGGTTGGGAATCTGTTAAACGTCACTTCCGTGAAATGGGCATCAACTGTCAGACCACTGATTTTACTGCAATCGGTGTAGGTGATATGGCAGGTGACGTGTTCGGTAACGGTATGCTGTTATCGAAGCATATTCGATTGCAAGCTGCGTTTAACCACATGCACATCTTTATTGATCCAAATCCAGATTCAGCCAGCAGCTGGGAAGAGCGTAACCGCTTGTTTAATTTGCCAAGATCAAGCTGGGAAGATTACAACAAAGACTTGATCTCTCAAGGTGGTGGCATCTTCTCTCGTCGATCAAAATCGATCCAGTTGACGCCAGAAATTCAGAAAATGTTAGGTACGAAGAAAGCATCTTTAGCGCCTAACGATCTGATAAAGATGATCTTGAAAATGAAAGTCGATCTTCTTTGGAACGGTGGTATCGGCACTTACGTTAAATCATCAACAGAAACTCATACAGATGTTGGTGACCGTGCTAACGACATGCTGCGCATTGACGGCCGTGACTTAAGAGCCAAAGTGGTTGGCGAAGGTGGTAACTTGGGTATGACTCAGCTTGGTCGTATCGAATACGCACTAACTGGCGGTCGAGTGAACACGGACTTCGTTGATAACGTAGGTGGCGTTGACTGTTCGGATAATGAAGTCAACATCAAGATCTTCCTCAATGGACTGGTTTCAAATGGCGATCTTACGGTTAAGCAACGTAACCAAATTCTAGAGTCTATGGAAGACGAAGTGGGTGAAATTGTCTTGGATGATGCTTACCGTCAGTCGGAGTCGATCTCTGTTACTGAACAGCAAGGTGTTGGCATTGTTAAGGAGCAAATTCGATTCATCCACACTATGGAGAAAGCAGGGTACTTGGACCGTGCTCTCGAATACATTCCTGATGATGAAACGCTAATCGAGCGTGAAAAACAGGGACTAGGTCTGACTCGCCCTGAGCTATCAGTGTTAGTTGCCTACGGTAAAATGGTACTTAAACAGCAACTTGTTACGGATGAAATCGCAAATGATGAATTCCATGCAAAACAACTTGTTGAATATTTCCCAAGTGCGTTACGACGTAACTATAAAGATCAAATGGTTAATCACCCACTGCGAGCTGAAATTATCGCTACAGCATTGGCTAACCAGATGGTTAATGAAATGGGCTGTAACTTCGTTACTCGTTTGCAAGAAGAAACTGGTGCAAGTGTTGTCGATATTGCCAACGCTTACAGTGCGGCTAGAGAAATCTTTGATTTAGAAGAAATCCTCAAGCAAACTCGCAAACTTGATAACGTTGCGACAGCGCAAGCTCAATACGAAATTATGTTTTACGTGCGCCGAGCACTGCGTCGAATTGCACGCTGGTTGCTTCGTAACCGTAGCGGCAAATGCACGGTCGGTGAGTTGATTGCTATCTACAAGCAAGATGTCAATGTTATCACTGAAACCCTAGACACTATGTTAGTTGAGTCTGAAGTTGAAGAACACAATGAGTTGGCTCAAGGTTGGATAGAGAAAGGGGTTGAAGAGAAACTCGCTCACCAAGTTGCCCGCTTATCAAGCTTACAATCTGCACTGGATATTTCATCAGTAGCAAGTGAAACAGGTAAAACGGTTGAGCAAGCATCGAAACTCTACTTTAACTTGGGTGACCGTTTATCGTTGCATTGGTTCTTGAAGCAAATTAATAGCCAAGCCGTTGATAACAACTGGCAAGCACTTGCAAGAGCGGCATTCCGTGAAGATCTGGACTGGCAACAACGTCAACTTACCGCTCAGGTACTGACTTGTGGCTGCTCAACCGAAGAGCTTGACGTGATGGCTGCGTTAGAAGATTGGATTGAAACTAACGAGCAATCGTTGCACCGCTGGGAGAGTATCTTAAACGAGTTCAAAGTTGGCTCAGTACACGAATTTGCTAAGTTCTCTGTAGCACTTCGAGAGCTAGTACTTTTAAACCTCAACTGCTCATCGAAAGAGTAGTGGAATAATCAAGTCATAAGTAAAAGCCTCGTTATTTAACGGGGCTTTTTATTATCTATTATTCACATTTGGAACGAAAATAGTTACATTGTCACATTGAGTTGAAATTAAAACAGAGTGAAATCGATTGCTTTTAAGCGGTTAGTTACGATTTTTATCGCAGAAACTTGATTGTAATTGTTTGTTTTATATTTGAAAATCTTATAAAGATATAGGTTTTTACTTATTACGTTCATTTTCATTGAATTACGATGAAAAACGGTAAATAATATTGTCCCGTTTATACGGGGCTTTTTTCTTTCGGAGGCACAATGCTTTACCGTCTAGCCAGAACTGGCTTTTTCCAACTCGATGCCGAGAAGGCACATGATCTTGCAATCAAGAACTTCCAACGCTTTAACGGCACACCACTTGATCTCTTTTACCGCCAACAGTTACCAACTCGTCCAGTTGAGTGTATGGGTCTAACATTCCGTAACCCTGTTGGTCTTGCGGCTGGTTTAGATAAAAACGGCGAATGTATTGAAGCATTTGATGCCATGGGCTTTGGCTTTGTCGAAGTCGGCACTGTAACGCCACGACCACAACCAGGTAATGATAAACCACGCTTATTCCGTTTAGTGGAAGCAGAGGGGATCATCAACCGCATGGGCTTTAATAACCTAGGCGTTGATAATTTGATCGAGAATGTTAAACGAGCAAAATTCAATTGTGTTCTCGGAATTAATATCGGTAAAAATAAAGATACGCCAATTGAAAAAGGGGCAGAGGACTACCTGATTTGTATGGAAAAAGTGTATGAGTATGCTGGCTATATTGCAGTAAACATCTCATCGCCAAACACTCCAGGTCTTCGTTCACTTCAATATGGTGAAGCGCTTGATGAACTGCTTTCCGAATTAAAAGCGAAACAAGCGGAGTTATCAGAGAAATACAACAAGTATGTCCCGTTAGCATTAAAGATTGCGCCAGATTTAAGTGACGATGAAATCTGCCAAATCTGCGATTCTTTATTGAAAAACAATATAGATGGTGTGATCGCGACTAACACAACTTTGGATCGCACGATCGTAGAAGGGATGAAACACGCCAATGAGGCAGGTGGCTTGAGTGGTCGCCCTGTGCAATCACGCTCTACGGAGGTCGTACGTAAGCTTCATGAAGAGCTTGGAGACAAACTTCCAATTATCGGTGTTGGTGGTGTAGATTCCTATGTTGCAGCCAAAGAAAAGATCATGGCAGGCGCTAAACTTGTTCAAGTCTACACTGGCTTTATTTACCACGGCCCAGGTCTCGTACGTGATATTGTTAAGAATCTTTAACATATACATCAAAAACTACTGAAAAATCAGTACCTGTTACATAAAAAAGAGGACTTTGTTTCCTCTTTTTTTTTATCCGTTCGTTTGTAGAATTTAAAAATCACGAGTAGGTAATTAAGCGTCTTACCTCTTTACCACTGATTTAACTAGTCAAGAGAGAACGGAATAATGCTTAAACCCAGCGACAAATGGAATTGGTATTTTGACGAGCAAAAAGCTTGCTTAATGCTGGATCTGGGGGAGGAAATGATTTTCCAAACCAATCTATCCCGAAAATTGTTGGTTAACTGTGCCTTCTCAAACAGTGAATTTACCGTTGATGACGCCAGCGCATTTCAAACGTTTAATGAGCGCATTCGCTGTCTCGATATCAGTGAATATCGCCAAGCTGAATTAACACTGTATTGTGTTGCTGCAAAGCGTTTTCATAAACCTGTACAGCCTAAGAGCTGGTTCTTCGATGCACAGTCCTCTGATTATGAACCTCAAGAAGGGGACATGGTCTTTCTCACAAATCAATATTCTGATGGTATGTTCATCGTTCTAGAACCAGGCGAAACATCGAGCTTATGTGCTTATGTTAACCAAGAAGCCTTTGTTCTTGATGGCAATAAGGCGCTTCAATTTGGGCAGCCGATTAAAGTAATGCATGATCGCATGGCTTGTGCAAACCACCTCTTTGCAATGACCCCTATGGCAATGGTGGGTTAAAGCTGTTTAATTTTTCTTTATTTCGTTCCTTTGTTTGCCTTAATCGACCTTAGTGGGTCGATTTTTTTTGTCCTTTCCTCTGACACTCCAATCCGAAATACCATGAAACTGTTTGTTTTCTATGCATGCAAACATGAAGCTGGTCACTTTTATTTTACTTATTTCAATTTGATTACCCCTTTAACTAGGCAACCTAGCGCCTAAAACAACCCTATTTATTCCCCTATAAAGGGTATTTGTAAGTAATTTACATCAATCAATCCACACTGGTATATACCAAAATGAGCGTAAATAAGTATTCACTTCTTCTAAAGGAAACAAAATACGTTCATGAATGAAAAACATTCAAACTAAAGATGTTGAAAGTTTTAGATCATTTGAGTGGTGATGATTTGAACTAACGGGTGGGAAAATACCTTTAAAAACGAGGCATTGATCGTAAAGTCAGGTATAATTGAAGCCATTTTTTATCAGCGAAAGAACACTATGAATCAATATCTCGCGGTAACTTCAAATGGCATGGAAAATTTGCTTGTTGAAGAACTGACTAAACTAGGCATTGAAAATGCGAAACCAGTACAGGCAGGCGTAAAATTTAAAGCGACAAACGAACAGGTTTATCGCTGTTGTTTGTGGAGCCGTTTAGCGTCTCGATTTGTACGTGTTTTATCTGAGTTCACGTGTAACAACGACATGGACTTGTATCTATCCACTTCCACTATTAACTGGGTTAACCAATTTCATAGCTCTAAACGCTTTGTTGTGGACTTTAACGGCACAAACCGTGAGATTAGAAATAGCCAATACGGGGCTATGAAGGTCAAAGATGGCATCGTAGATTGCTTTGAGAACAAAGGCTTGCCACGTCCTAATATCAGCAAAGAACGCCCAGATATTCGTATTCACGTTCGTTTGCATAAAGATAAAGCGTTGCTTGGGGTAGACATGGTAGGTAGTGGTCTTCATCAGCGTGGTTATCGACCAGAATCGGGTCGTGCGCCATTACGTGAAACGCTTGCTTCTGCGATTATCATGCGTTGTGGCTGGGATGGGCATCAACCATTACTCGATCCAATGTGTGGTTCTGGTACTTTGCTTATTGAAGCAGCAATGATGGCAGCCAACATGGCACCTGGCGTTAAGCGCAAACAATGGGGCTTCGAAGTTTTGGAAGACTTTGAACCGGAGACCTGGGCTGAGATTAAATCAGAGGCTAATGTTCAAGCTAGACGAGGTGTCAAGAAAGTTGACGCTAAGTTTTTTGGATTCGATAACGACCCCAAAGTATTAAAAGTCGCTCAAGAAAACGCCCGCAGAGCAGGTGTTGAAGAGTTGATTGAGTTTGCGCAAGGTGATGCTGCAACTATTACTCGTCCCGCAGGATTTGAACACGGTGTTATCGTTTCAAACCCACCTTACGGTGAGCGTCTAGGAACTGAGCCGGGGCTGATTGCGCTCTATACCGCATTCGGTGGACAGCTAAAATCTGAGTTTGGCGGATGTAAAGCATCTATCTTCTCTAGCTCAGACGAGCTCTTGAGTTGCCTTCGCATGCGCGCTGATAAACAGTTTAAATTGAACAACGGTGCGTTACCGTGTCACCAAAAGAACTACAGCATTGCCGAGCGCAGCGCTGATGAAGTTAAAGGTGCAGATACTAACGTTCAAATCGCACCAGACTTCTCAAACCGTTTGAAGAAAAACATTGGCAAGATTGGCAAGTGGGCTCGTAAAGAGAAACTAGACTGCTATCGTATCTACGATGCAGACCTTCCAGAATACAACGTAGCGATCGACGTGTACGGCGATCAAATTGTGATTCAAGAGTACGCAGCACCTAAGAACATCCCTGAAGAAAAAGCCAAGCGTCGTCTAACGGACATTATCCGTGCGACGATTCAGGTGACCGGTGTCGAAGCGAACAAAGTTGTACTGAAAGTTCGTGAGAAGCAGAAAGGTCGAAGCCAGTACCAAAAATTAGGTCAGGTATCAGAGACGCTCGAAGTAAACGAGTACGGTGTGAAGCTGATCGTGAACCTTCATGACTACCTAGACACAGGCCTGTTCTTGGATCATAAGATCACTCGTCGTCGTCTTGGCGAAATGGCACAGGGTAAAGATTTCCTTAACTTGTTTGCTTACACTGGTAGTGCAACAGTGCACGCTGCAGTTGGTGGTGCGCGTTCCACTACAACTGTCGATATGTCAAACACCTACTTGAATTGGGCGAAAGACAATATGCAGCTTAATGGCTGTGTAGGACGCCAACATAAATATGAACAAGCGGACTGTTTGCAATGGCTAGAAAACGCAAAAGGTGAGTACGACTTGATCTTTATTGACCCACCTACGTTCTCTAACTCTAAGCGTATGGAAACATCATTCGATGTACAACGTGACCACATTAAGCTAATGAAGAACCTCAAACGTTTACTGAGAAGTGAAGGCACAATCGTATTTTCAAATAACAAACGTCATTTCAAGATGGATGAAGAATCACTCGCTGAATTGGGTTTGAAGGCTCAGAATATTTCTTCTCAAACGTTACCATTAGATTTTGCGCGTAATAAACAGATTCATAACTGTTGGCTAGTAACGCACGCGTAGTATAAACAAAAGGATTAATACGTGCTGATATTGTATAGCACGGAGGGATGCCATCTTTGTGAGATGGCATTTGCTCTAGTAGACCAAGTCGGTTTGGCCGAGCAAACAGATATCATCGATATTGCGTTCGATGATGTACTATTTTCTCGTTACGGCGTCACAATACCCGTCTTAAAATATCAAGATTCTGAGTTGAACTGGCCGTTTGACTTAGAACAACTCACACATTGGTTGGATAATAATGGCATTACTTACCATTCATAACGCACAACTTGCATTTGGTGACCACCCATTGCTAGACAAAGCGGAGTTCGCTCTTCAAGAAAACGAACGCGTTTGTTTAGTTGGTCGTAACGGAGCAGGTAAGTCCACGTTAATGAAAGTGCTTGCCGGCGACATTTTGTTGGATGATGGCAAGATTCAAATAACTCAAGACGTAGTAGTTTCTCGGCTTGAACAAGATCCACCGCGCAATCAAGAGGGTACGGTTTACGAATACGTATCTGGCGGTTTGGCTGAAATCGGCGAACAATTGAAGATCTATCACGATCTTCTCGATCTTGTTGCTCAAGACCCAAGTGAGAAGAACATTAACCGTTTGGCGAAAGTTCAAGAGCAACTTGATCATTCTAACGCTTGGCGCTTTGATGACCGTGTTAAGAACGTACTTGGCGCTTTAAAACTAAGCCCAGAAACCAAACTGACCGATCTATCCGGTGGCTGGCAACGTAAAGCTGCTTTAGCTCGTGCGCTGGTTTGTGATCCTGATGTATTGCTTCTTGATGAACCAACAAACCATCTCGATGTGACAACGATCGAATGGTTAGAGAACTTCTTAAAAGACTTCAAAGGCTCGATCATCTTTATTTCTCACGACCGTGCATTCATCAAGTCGATGGCGACACGCATCGTTGACTTAGATCGCGGTCAATTAGCTTCTTTCCCTGGTAATTACGAACAGTATTTGAATGACAAAGAAGAAATGCTTCGCGTCGAAGAAATGCAAAATGCTGAGTTCGATAAGAAACTAGCGCAGGAAGAAGTGTGGATTCGTCAAGGCATTAAAGCACGTCGTACTCGTAATGAAGGCCGTGTTCGAGCCCTTAAAAAACTTCGTGAAGAGCGTCGTGACCGTCGTGAAGTTCAAGGTAAAGTTAACCTAAACATCGATGATGCTTCTCGTTCAGGTAAGATTGTATTTGAAGCAGAAAATGTATCTTTTGCTTACGAAGGCAAGACAATTGTCGACGACTTTAGCTTTAACATCATGCGTGGTGACCGTATTGCACTTATCGGACCAAATGGCTGCGGTAAGAGTACGGTACTTAAATTGCTACTAGGGCAATTGGAAGCGCAGTCTGGTCGTTTACACTGCGGAACAAAATTAGAAGTCGCGTACTTTGATCAGTACCGAGAGATTTTGGATCCAGAAAAGACAGTGATCGATAACTTAGCGGATGGGAAACAAGAAGTAATGGTTGGGGGACGTCAGCGTCATGCGCTGAGTTATCTTCAAGACTTCTTATTTGCACCTAAGCGCGCCAGAACCCCGGTTAAGGCACTTTCTGGTGGTGAGAAAAACCGATTATTGCTAGCCCGTATCTTGTTGAAACCAAACAACTTACTTATTCTTGATGAGCCAACTAACGATTTGGATATCGAAACGTTGGAACTTTTAGAAGAAATGCTTGCCAATTATCAGGGTACATTATTGTTAGTGAGTCACGACCGTGAGTTCGTAGACAACACAGTAACAACCAGCTGGATTTTTGAGGGTAACGGTATAATCGAAGAGTTCGTTGGTGGTTATCATGATGCTAAACAGCAGCGTGACCAAGTTCTTGCTTCGCGCAGTCAGGTTGAAAAACCAACGAAGAAAGAGAAAGTGGTTGAGGAAACTCCCAAAACTACGCAACCTAAGAACAATTCGAAGAAGTTATCGTATAAGCTGCAAAGAGAATTAGAGGCTCTACCAGCTAAACTTGAACAATTAGAGTCGGATATCGAGAGCCTTCAGGAGCAAGTGAACGATCCAGAGTTCTTTGCTAAACCTGTAGAGCAAACTCAGCCGGTATTGGAACAGCTTGCTGCATTAGAGCAGGAGTTGGAAATCGCATTCGAGAGATGGGAAGAACTCGAAGCAATGCAACAGGATAGTTAAGAATTCAATGAATTGTAGTAATAAATTCAAATTGACCGCCATTGCAATGATGGTTGGTACCACAATGAACGCACAGGCGGCATTGTATCAAGTTGTTGAGGTTTCACCTCAGGATCATGGTTCAAACGGTGACTACCAAACGGCTTACGGGGTTGCAATTCAACAGGGCGATGCAGGTACAGATCCTTCAACAGGTTCACCTTTCGCTTTAGGCTGCTTTGATGCAGCAGCAAACTGCACGCCAGAGCAGTTTAAACTTGCAATGGAAACTCGCACTACACCGATTTCAGCGACACAAGCCGTGGATGGGAACAGCTATCGTGAAGAAATCCCATTCGGATTAGACGCTGGCTTTTATTACATCCAAGAACTCAAAGACTTTGAGCGTTACTGTTACAACCAGCTTCGTTATTCCACCTGTGACTCTTGGGCTTCAGTAAACTGGACGCCGTGGAATAAAGAACGTAGTAAAGACTTTACTTCTAATGCGTTAGCGTTCATAGAAGAAGATTCTACTGCTTATAAAAATGAATATAACAATGTTATCAACCAGCTTACCGAGGGTGGTGCAGCTGTCGGTAATCAGAGTAAAGTTAGCACAGAAAATACTTCTACATTAGAAACACGAAATACCGTAGTTGCACCAGTAGAGCCAAATATTCTTACTGGCGATAGTGACGCAAGTGTTGTGCAAAGCCATGCTTGGAGCACAGACGGCATTTTTACTGTTGGCAGTGTTTCTCGAACAGCAAGCAATACCAATGGATCTCACCACACATCAAAAGCAGCGATTTGGGATCAAAGCGGAACCGTCAGTGAATTGGCTTGGCCTAGTGGCACATCTAAAGATGGAGAAAGGTTAGCTCAAGGGAGCATGCGTGACCTTGTCACTGATGGAACAACGGTCTATGGCGTAGGTTACAACACTTACAGTGATGATAACTACCTGAATGCGACTGTTTTTGTCGGAACTCTAGAAGCCGAAGGTAGCGTTGAAAACGCAACTTGGAAAAATAAAGTTGTTGTAGGAGCTAGACAGCGCGAAGGTGATGATACTGTTCATACAAACTCACGCTTAACCGACGTTAACTCTAATTTTGTTGCTATTGGTGAAGCGAAACGTTCGGGCGGATACTTAATGCCAACGGGCTCTGCTCCGAATCGTCTCTTTATCGTAGATGATGTTCGTAAGGATTCTATTAGCGCTTTTTACCCAACTACTGGCATTTTCTTTAGCGGTGCGGGCGGTAAGATGGGCGGTATCAACTCTTACAATGAAATCGTCGGGCAACTTGATGCGGAAACGACTCGTGAAGACGATGGCAAGCCACGTCGTAAGCGCGGTTTTATCTATCCATATAGCGTAGGTGGCGAGACTAGTGAACGTGCTGCAACATTATTCAATGGAAAAGCTTGGTTCCTAGACAGTTTGACTAATGGCGGTGATTACTCTGAACAAAACAATCAGTTCCGTATTATCGACGCAACTGATATCAATGATGCAGGTGTGATCTCTGGTACTGCTATGAAATGTGCAGGTGGTTATAGCACAACAGCAAACAATGCGACATGTAGCTCTGAAGAGCAAATTGTAGCCGTCAAACTAGTACCTATTGCTGACGCAACTAAGGACGACATCGTATCTCGAAGCATTGACTCAACGACGACAGAGCGTCAAGGTGCAGGCCTTGGTTGGTTAGCTTTGACCATGCTTGGATTGTTTGGGTTCCGTAGAAAATAGTTAAAAATCGTCAGTAATTTTTAAATCAAGCAGAGGCTCACACATTTGAGTCTCTGCTTTTTTTATGCCTTGAGAAATTGCCTACTTTGATCGATTCTTATAAGTGGAGTCATAAAAACTCCATCAAAGTTTCACAATAACAGCTGTACGTTAGTAAATGGACCTGTATGAGGAATTAACTATGAAGAGACAAAAGCGTGATCGCCTAGAACGAGCTCAATCTCAAGGCTACAAAGCTGGGTTGAATGGAAGGTCTCAAGAGGCTTGCCCATATCAACAAGTTGATGCTCGGTCGTATTGGTTAGGTGGTTGGCGTGATGCCAGAGATGAAAGACAATCTGGTCTCTACAAATAAACTCTCCACATACAAAAAGAAGGATTCGAAAGGGCTCTACGGAGCCTTTTCTACATTATAGGGACATAGGGAAGTAGGTTAACACTCGACAACAAAAAGGCTCCTAAATAGGAGCCTTAATAAATCGATTAAAATCGTGATTAGAAGCTTGAAGTGTCTTGGAACAAGCCAACTTTCAAATCTTTTGCTACGTAGATTTCTTTGCCGTCCACACATACACGACCGTCGGCCAAACCCATCACAAGTTTACGGTTTACAACGCGTTTCATGTGGATTTCGTACGTCACTTTTTTCGCTGTTGGCAGGATCTGACCTGTAAACTTCACTTCGCCAACACCCAGAGCACGACCTTTTCCTTTGCCACCAACCCAGCCAAGGAAGAAACCAACAAGTTGCCACATCGCATCAAGGCCAAGACAACCCGGCATTACTGGGTCGCCAGGGAAGTGGCAGTCAAAGAACCACAAATCTGGAGTAATATCCAATTCCGCCAAGATCAAACCTTTACCAAAATCGCCTTCAGTCTCAGACATTTTAGTAACACGATCCATCATTAGCATGTTTGGCGCAGGAAGCTGAGGGTAACCAGGCCCAAACAGTTCGCCTTGGCTAGAAGCAAGTAGATCGTCACGGTTATAAGAATCACGTTTGTTTTGCATTATCAATTACTCCAATTTTTGATAGCTGCATCTTAGTGAACACGTGTACGCTAAACAACTCCGATCAGTACTAGACAAACCAGTTTTTGATGCGCTGCACAATTCCTTCTGGATGCTCATGTCTTTCAAAGTTTTCAATACGTTCCGCTATTTTGCCAATAATGCTATCGTCTTCACCTCTAAAAGGTTTATTCATTACAATCGGAATAGCTTCATCTACGGTAGAAACGGACCAAATATGGAACTCACCATTTTTAATGCTTTCTATTACATCTTTATGTAATGCAAGGTGTTTAAGGTTTGATTTTGGCATCACAACACCTTGATTTCCTGTAAAACCTTGATGTTTACAAACCTGATAAAAGCCTTCAATTTTTTCGTTCAAGCCACCGACGGCTTGCACTCGACCAAACTGATCAACAGCTCCTGTAACCGCAACTTGTTGATTAATTGGAGATTCAGATAAAGCACTCACCAAGCAACAAAGTTCTGCAAGAGATGCGCTGTCACCATCAACTTCACTATAAGACTGTTCAAATACGATGGAGGCTGAGTAAGGCAGTGGTTCATCCAGTTTCAGAGCAGAGCTCAAGAAAGCTTGCATAATCATCATGCCTTTTGCATGTAGATTGCCTCCAAGCTCAGCTTTGCGCTCAACATCGGAAACATCGCCATCACCAAAATGAATTACACAAGATATTCGTGCAGGCTCACCATAGCTGACAGGGTGCCCAGCCATATCAATAACGGTTAGGCCATTGATTTGACCAACTTGTTCCCCAGTTGTCTCAATGATGACTTGGCCATCTAAAATATCGTACACGGCACGCTGAGGAAGGTAAGATTCTCGGTAATACTTATCGTCAATCGCTTTATCTAACGACTTGTAATCTAATGCGTGGCCATCACTGAACTGGCTAGCAAGCGTTAGAAGTTGAGAGTGCCACATTACTCCTAAAGGCAGATAATGTTGATCTTCAGTAAATCTCATACCGGCTAGCAACAATCTTCTAAAACCACATTCAGTTAAGTGAGGCAGCTGATATTGAGAACATATCCAGTTCACTAAACCAAAGTAATCTGTCAAATTCTGCTCTGACAGATGAATATCTTCTTCAACTTCCGTATACATGGCAAAGCCAGAACAGAAGTCTTCATCGATGTATTCTAGCTCTGCTAACTGACTTCTTTCTCCTGTTACAATCAGTTTTACATCATAGGCTTTAGCTTGCGGTACTGAAGTAGGTAAACGAGTAGGGCTTAGGTTCAGTGGCTCGATAAGGTTTTGTTGAATTGCAGACTTTATATTTGGCCAAAGCCCTGGGTTAGCCAAAATTAGATTAGCCGGTACTATTAAGTAACCGTTATCTGCCTGTGAAATTAAACCAGGTTGGAAGGCAATATCACCACTTACATCAACACTGTAACGGTCAAATAAACGTTTGGCATCAAGTGATTCCGACAAAACTATCGCAGCGTTAGACTGGCTCTGAAGAGCTTTACTGATGAACTCTCTATATACAGAATTATCTACGCAGTTAATGAGTAGTACTCGCGTCAATCCGGAAATTTTTGAAAAACGAGATATCGTTGCCGACATTCTCGGTTGGAGCTCAGTAAAAGACTTCTTTGGTAACGAAGGTGCAGACTTTAAAAGTGCTTCGTACCGCTCAAGTGAAGGTGTTACGTCTTGCCAATTAAGTTGGTTCATTAAAATTCATCGTAATTCAATCTTGCCGACATTATAACGAAACGGACTATAACACCCTAGCACCAATTTGGTTTGTTCTCGGCATTCAACTCTCAATGAACAATACTTAGACAAATGAGTGATCAACATCGATACTTCTAAGAGTTTTATTTGCCCAAGTAAACCATCTGGGTTACGCTGTCACTAGGTTATGTTTATGGGTCCGAACAAATGAAATATCAGCAGCTTGAGAATCTAGAATGTGGGTGGAAATGGAAGTATCTCATCAAAAAATGGAAAGATGGTGAAGCGATTACCCGACATATTGATACAAGCGAAGCAGATGCAGCGGTCGCAGAACTAAAACGCCTTGAACACGAGCCTACACTTGTCTTGGCTTGGATAGAAAACCACATGTCAGAAGAGTTAGATAATAAACTCAAGCAGGCTATCCGAGCGAAACGGAAACGTCACTTCAATGCAGAGCAAGTCCATACAAAGAAAAAATCCATTGATTTAGATTACCGAGTTTGGGAAAAGCTTTCTAGTAGAGCGAATGAACTTGGTTGTACGTTATCTGACGCAATTGAATATTTGCTTTCCGAAGCGTCGAGAAGTGAAAAAGCGAGTCAAAAAGTTACCTCAATTAAAGAGGATTTGAGTAAATTGCTATCTAGCTAGGATAGGGAGTGCCAAATGTTATATGTAATCTTAATTGCAGCTATCGTGATCTTTTGGTTGATCGCAGTCGATAGGCCGGTGTTAAAAGTAAAGTTCGATAATGGCCATATTAGTAACGTAAAAGGGCATCTACCTCCTTCTTTCAAACACAACTTACAGGATATTAGTGAGCATAACCCGTTTACTGGTGAAATGAAGGTGTATAGCCAACGAACAGGAATGCGCTTAAGCTTTTCCAAAGGCATTCCCAAAAAAGTTCAACAGAGGATTCGTAACGTTTTTCCGCATCAGGGCTTCAAAGCAAACAAAGGCAAGAAGCGCGCTTAATTACATATCAGTTACTTCATCATGTTAAATGGGACGCAATGTGGCGTCCCATTTTCGTATCTACAGAAAAATTACTTATCATCGAACAATCAACAACATAAACGGACCAAAACGATGAGATACGTTGTAACTTTAATGGTATTGATCTTTACAAGTAATTCAGTTTTTGCTGACGATTCAGAAACGAACCTGTTGGCTAAAAAGATTAAGACTAAGCTTCAAAAGAAAGTAGACAATAAGTTTGATGGCTATCAAGGTTATTGTGACGTCATGATAGAAATGGAGCACAAAAGTAAAAACGCAGTAATAAAAAGAGTAACCAGCAGTGGTGACCAAAAAGTGTGTAGGTACGTTAAGTCCAACTTGAAGAAAGGAAAACGCTATCGTTACAAATACCCCGAAAAGTACATTCGCCTCCATATAACCACAGGCTTATAAATGTTTCAGAACGCCTTGATTAAGAGCGAGTGAACTGAGCTCGTGATTTTTGGCAGATTTCGTTGCGGAGCGATTAGAGCGTTTAGCTGATTTTTGCTGTTGTACGAGGCGAGTATGAAAGGCTTTTTTGTTTGGTAGCGCTTAAGTTAGTAATCGTGATGCCATTGAATGGCAAATTCAGTGAGTTGGCCATCATCACCATACATAGATTGATTCAGGTACTTACGGAAGAACACGCCAGTAAGTCGAGGACTACGCGCGCATCAATTTTCAATAAGAGATTTGATTTGCTTCGTAAGCATAACCACAAACCAAACTAGCGATTGCAAGCCCACAGAAACCTCGGTTAAAGCTTCAAAAGAAAACAATGTTGTTAATCTTAGGATGACATTTTAAAGCAGCTAAAACCGGACATTATTGCTTTGAGTTTACCCCCCTTAGTGCGCATTATATCTGCTTATGTTGAATGCGATTGCATATGCTAGTCCTATAAAATGTCTCTCTTTTGAGGGACTATTCAATGAAGTATCACGAAATGACTAAAAACTATATTTTTCGTGAATTTGAATGTGGTTTATCCGTCGAACAAACTGCTGAACTTTGTTTAAAAACCGTGAGGACAGTCAAAGAATGGGATAAAGGGAAAGCAATTCCACCTGAGTGCAAACGGTTAATGCGAATGACAAACGGAAGGGAGTTGAGCCCGTCAAAGCAATGGGACCAATTTAAAATGCATTACGACAAATTAGAACTTCCAACAGGCCAATTGGTTACAGCGCAACAAATATTGACAGGGATTGCGCTGCTTGAAATAGGTGCAGCAAACGATTTAAAGGTCTCCCGTAAACTTCTTAAATACGCTAGGTGTCTTAAGCGCACAATACCAAACAGCTGAAGTAACATCCCCCAAAAATGATTTAACAACTCATTACCCTTTTTAAATACCACTACAAAATGTAATATTACGTAATTGATTGATATTGAGTTACTTATAATGGAAAAGAATAGCAATACTCTTGAAAAGAAAATCCAAAAGCTTGTTGACTTAAGAGCGAAGCTATTGGAAAAAATTGAAGAGTTTAAGCTCTTCATCGGGGAAGACGTTTTTAACTCTGAAACCATTCCTTCAGATCTTGCAGACTGGGACAGAGAAGAAGCTAGAGTGAAATTAAAAGACACTGTCTCACAGCTTAACGTAGAAATTAATCACCTGCGGAAGAATGAAAACTATGTACATGTATTAGAGCACCTCGTAGAAGAGTTAAGTCAAGCAGAGAAAGACGCATGTCATGATATTGAAGTTAAAGTAGAGCGTATCGAACAACAGCTAGCCTTATTACAGTTAGAGATCGCGAGTACTAGTCGAAGAAACTTCAGTATCTATTCAGCGATTATGTCTGTTATCACAACCGTTTTGGCTTATATGGCCTATATCCAAAGAGATATCCCTCCAGTACTTTATGCTCCGATAGTAATCCTTTCGCTTGCACTAATTGTAAAGTTCATTTTTGATAAAAAGAAAATCAAAAAACTAAATAGAAAAAAGCATAAGTTGTTCAACGTGCTTAACAAGCTTTCTAGTTTGAGTATGAAGCTTAACAAAATGGATGAGACTTCTATGCTCGTTAAGGAGCGAGCTGATTCAGTCAGAGTGCATATCAATAAAGTGAGAGAGGTGGTTTATCACCAACTTTCTCTCGTTACTGGACTGCTAGAACAGTTTACAGAAGACAGTGATAAGGGTGGGTATGATGAACAGCTATAATATTCTAACTCTACCACCTGTTACACAAATAACTATACTAGCTATTGTTTTGGCTATCTTTATTGGCTCTAAGGTATTAATTAAAAAGAAAAAACCTAGTGACGCAGACTTCTTCAAATCAACTATTAACTGCCTTTCAATATACTCTATTTTCGTCATCATTCAGCTACCTAGCCAAGTAGAAGGCGGCGGAAACGAGATAATTATTCCAATATTTTTAGCGTTTGCAGTGCAGCTATGGATGACGTTTTCATCAATATACTCATTTTATGCTGATGATTAATCGACAAATCTAAGAATAAAGGCTCCAAAAAGAGACTTGTTATTGTAAGTGCAGAACTAAAACTAGCAGCGATTTAATATTACGAACTCTGAAATTGGACACATTAGATGCAGTGAAAACCTAAAAGGATGGTGGAATTTACCCCCGTAATACAGATTCGGGGGTTTGCTCCGCTTTTAGGTCCCTCCCGCAAAGCGGGCCCCTCCCAAAATGCTCGCAATACCGCGCACGTAATAAAAAAGGGCTCGTATAGAGCCCCATGATTAAGTTCGGTGTGGAAGTGCCAAGGTTTGGTGTCCTACATGTTCCGCTTCCTCGGTCTACGCAGACTGCGCTAGCTTCGACGCTGTGGCGAGCGGTCTAGATATGGACAGGCATGTTTTGCTGCAATATGTCTGATGGCTTTTCTCTTTGGCCGCACGTGAAGATCCTTTCTGTTTCTTCCCAAGTCACTCGATATACGCAGTCGCTCAACACTTCGAACTGATACCCAATCTTTACCAAGTCCAGATGATCGAAACTGAATAGCTTGTCGCGGCCATCGTACACATCGATGTATATCTTGTAGAACGTCAGGTCACGGTCGAGTTCGGCAGCATACTTCAGCCGTTTGGCGTAGGCGATTTGCTTTGCGTATCCGGTGATGTAGAAGTCGTAATCTTCCAAAGGCCCGAACCCTGATGCTTTCTTTTTCTTCTTCGCTTTGGTTTCTGCCGTATCTACCGTTGGCGTTCCGTCAGGCAGCTGCGCTTGTACTGGTTGTGGTGGTTTAACGGGGTCGGGTGGTTGCTCTGGCTCCGGCCACCAAGCCCAGATATTGAAAACTAACCCAAGCGATAACAGCACCACCGTTCCGACGACAGGCCAACGCTTCCAGAACGGGCGAATGTCTTTTGCTTCGGCTTCCTGCACTTGCTTGTTGGATTGCGAATGACTCTTATAGAACGGGAAGTACTCTGACTTGTAAAATCGGGTAGAGGTGTTCACCACTTCACCGGCACAACCATCTTGCACTTTCTTGGTGTAAGAACTGGTTGAACCCATGGCCGTGTTCTTTGTGCATCGGTAGGTCACTTCAATCATGTCCTTAATGTCTCGATGCACTTTGCGGATGTTCTGCGTGAGCAAGATGATATCGACACCGTAGTGACGGTGTATTGAGTACCATTCTAGAATGGGCGCGGCCAAGCCTCGACTTGGCAAGCTCATGTGCGCCTCATCGACCACATAAAGTGGTCCTTGTCCTTTTTCATTGCGCCATTTGTCCGAGTAATCTTCAATCTGACTGAACGGACGCGAGGTTGAACCAAAATCCGTTAAACGGCCATCCACGATTTTGATGAGTTCTCGAACGTCTTCACCAAATACTTTAACGAACCAATCAATGTTTAAGGTGATATTGGTAATGACTTTACGGCCATCCTTAATGGCCGGAATAATGTGGTAGGCAACCGCCTCATAGGTTTTACCGCCACCTGGTCTTCCTGCTATGGCGTATATCATGAGCCTAACCTCGTAAACGGAATCAATTGCAGCATCAAACGCACCGTAATTGCGGCCAGAATGATAGACAGGCATTGAGGCACACCGACCGCCGCCATAACCCAAGCCACCGTAGGCGGAATACTGGTCATGTACTGGCTCATATCGACCGGAGCGAATAGGGAGAACACACCAGAGAGCAACAGGTTCACCATTGCCATGATTTGCTCAACCGCCCAAAAGAACAGGTCTTTGAGCATGTTGACCAGCGAGATTAAAAGCTGATAGAGGAACACCAACAGCTTGTTAAATAAATCGACTAACCAATCCATATTAACCTCCAAAAATAATACGACGCGCCGCAAACACTGACGTCATGATGAGCACCGCACGAATAAAACCGAACACCCAATCAAAGCTGATTTGCTCCTCAAAACTGAAGTCACCGAAGAACGGCACAGGGAGCACGAAAGAAGGGCGCTTGGCACTGGATAAGTCGAGGTCACCAAACGAGTTCACAAAGTTGTCGATGGTGTTGTGTTTAAGATCATCTAACTGACCGGACACCAAACCACCTAAGCCATCGGGATAGCCCGACTCATAAAATCCGGTACAACTTTGGGACTCGATACACGTACCACCCGTACCTGCACCAGACGTATCTGTGTTTGCGATACCGTCTAAGGTGTCAGAAATACCGGAAACTTCATCCGCGATACCATCCATTGCCCCTGCAATTTTCTCTACATCGTCACCCACACCATTAACGGCATTGGTGTTCTTGTTCATGGCCGTGGTGATGTCAGCATTCGCTTGTTGGATAAGGGCCTTAGTGTTTTCGTAAATCTTGTTGTCGTTGATTTGCTGCTTTTGAATGGCTTGCGTGTTGGTGACCATCGACGCATTCAGCGCAATGATTTGGTTTTGAACGTCAGCACTGGCTTGATTGATGTCGATGTTCATGTCGTTTAGTGCTTTGTTGACGTCCTTATTCATTCCAGTAATGGCTTTCAGAACTGCCGTGTCTGTCGATTCATCGGTGTCTGGCTCTTCCACGTCTGGCTCACTGTCGGTATCCGGTGGGTTCACCGTATTGGTTGAGCCATCAGGTAATACGCTAGGGTCTTCGATGTCGCCTGTTGGGTCGTCAGGGTCATGAATGGGGTCATCAGGAATAATAGGGGTGTCAGGGCCATCTTTACCCCAGAAGAGTGTACCGCCTTCACACTGGTTGCCTGTGAATTGAAAGTTACCATGACAGATGGTGTTTTGTGTCCATTGGCCGGAATCAACACCCGTACACAGCGTACTATCACTAGGAGTACGCTCCAATTCACAACGGGTTGCGCCATAATCGCCGTAACATGACCCTGTCACTTGTTCGCCATAGACATAAGCCAACCACTGAAGCGATTTGATTTCATCAATGGACTTTTTAAACTGACACACGTCCATACAAGTGCCGTCAGGGTTCTTGCCATATTCACAAACCGATTTACAACGTAAGGTTGAAGGGTCAAATTCGCTATTTTCTGGACAACGAACCTCAGAATAAGAAAGACCGAGCCCATTATCACAAACTGTTTGATAGGGATCGCGAGCATTAGCATATGATGTCTTCTCAAATGTGCATGAGTCGAAATACCCAGTATCCAAAAAACAAGTATTCACCTTGTAAGGGTCAACCCAATCACCTTGAGAGCCACAACCCCTCATTTGCATATGACTAATACGTGCTTCTAAAGCATACGTATGATGACTAGCGCATAGAATAACAAGGGCAATAAAAAAACGGAGATAGTGATTCATTGTATTAAACCAATAAAAAAGGGAGCCGAAGCCCCCTTATCCTCTAAAGTTTTGGCTGGCCACGTATCCGGCAATGCCACCCAAAAGCACAAAGACGATGAGTTGGACATCGTGGAGAACGGCCAACATAAACTTAAGCCTTGTTCACAGCACGCTTAGCAAGGGTGATGGATTTGTAAGCCATAGTAATGCCGACAATCACCAGACCAGCCGCGCCGATTTTGGTTGCCACACCAGATAAGTCGATAGCGGAGAACGGGTCAGCTGCACCACCTTCCGCCGCCATAGCAGGGACAGAAAGCACCGCAACAGTGACGGTTGCCGCCGCTTGTTTACCGAACTTTTTAAGCGCGTTTAGACGTTTCATAACAGATTCCTCAAAGTAGTTTTATTAAACGTATTGCCATCTTGATGGCGTAAGTTGAGAGATATCCGCCAACGAACACCAAGGTGAAACCCAAGCCGAACGCTTGAGATATCTCTCCTGGAGTCAGCTGTGTGTAGCTCATTAACGTGTCATATTCTTGAGCCGTCACCATGACATAACCGCGGCATGAAGCCGCTTCAATGTCAGGAACGACAGCGAGAAAACCGTCCGCGTTAGGTAAAGCACACACAGGCATAACGAAATTCCTTATTTAGCCTTTAGCGAGGCTTCAAAATGTTTCTTGATGTCGTCATCCACAGGGATGAGTTCTGTCACAATGGCACCTGCCAATGGATCGTCTGGGTTAATCTCCAAACGCAATTGGTATTCACGGCGAGGAACGAGAGCACCAGTACGCTCAAGTAATAGGGCGTATTGATGATCAATCATCAACGGTTGGTCCCACTGTGGATTCACATCACCGGATTCACCGATAGTGCGGCGTTTGAATTTCTCTGAGTTGATTTCACGTAGAGGACGCGACACGTTCAGTTGAGCACTGTCACCACGTGCTGAATTCCAAGTGATATCCATGCCAAGTACAAAAACGGATTTAGCCATTTGTTAAGTCTCCAATATGTGAGTCACCAACTTGCCGTAGGTATCGGGGAAGGTGAATTTCGTTCCATCACGGACAAGGGAACCGACCACGGTTTCAATGTCGCCCTCATGGAACTCGATAAGTGAATTAAGGATTTTCCCGTACTGGCGACGCATCCAGTGCGCAGAGGCCAACAGGTCTAACGCCGCGCGTTTCGTCGGGACAGGTTTGGTATTGAATTTCTTAGCGGTAGAAATTGAGGCTGCGAAATCATTGAGCGCGGCATACGCGCCAGCTGGATTCAGCAACACATCAACATTCCATTTTTTAAGCTCAACTTCAGAGCGGTACCAGACAAGACCCGTGTTTGCGAGCTTCTGCTCAAGTGCCTTGTTGTAGATACGCCAGTAAATGCGCGAGGTACGCGAACCAATCGAGTATTGTTCTTTGGTGTAAATCGGTTTGCCGTCTTTGCCGATACTGGCAATGGTCATGTCTTCATGAAGCACCGGACCACGACCACGTTCAGCGGTTCTGAAACAGTCATCACGCCACGCCTTGTAAGCGTATTCGCAATCAAAAATGCCGTCGTAATCGTCATAAGCCAAGTCAACACGCGCCAGAGTTTGCACACCAAGGACATTAGTCAGCCAGTCATGCAGCGACCACGTAGGACGACGGGCAAATACATGCTTGCATCCCGTTCCGTTGATTTGGAAATGCACCGTGTCATTGTTACCGCCGATACCAACGAAGCCGCAGAAGTCTTCACCATCTGGCGAGGTCAGTTTCATGGATTCGGTGTAGAACTGGAAACCCAAGCCGCGAGGCGCAGACAACGACAAACCAAGCACTTGATTGGTGAAGATGCGTAAACAATCTTCCAAGTAGTTGCGATAGCAGATATCAAAGGCTTTGTTGTACGCTTCAATTTCTTCAGACGTCTTAGCGACCGTCGGATTAAACACAGGTGGAGCAGGGAACTTAGGCGCTCGACAGTGACGCTGTAACAGTCCAGATTTGGCAAAGCCTTTGTATTCTTCATGCTTGTGCAATCGACGAACGGCATCATGACAATGACGTAAGTCTTTCACAGCAAACGTAAAACACAGGTAATCAATATGAACGCTTTGCTCATCGAACTTCTTGAGGATGTTAGTTGCGGTAGTCATCGAACACCCCCAAATTGATACGTTGTTCAACGGTCGTGTTGGTGATGGACACCAACTCATAAGAAGCGAACTGAGACGAAGCCCAAGACTCAAGATGAGACATGGATTTCAGCAAATCCCATTCGTCGCAACCTTTGACCAACACAGACACCGTGTAGTCAGGCAGCAAGTCGTAATAGATGATTTGAGCTTCGTTCATGAGTACTGAGCCTCCAATGTTGGAGTGCCAAAGCTGAGTGGCGAACGAAACCAAGTTAAAATCGGCAGGGCGCTGATATTCAGTTCAAGCGGTACGGTGTCGTTCTTAGCCTGTTTAGCTTGCAAACAAGCAAGGATTTCAGTGACAGCGTCACCAGAAAATAAAACCCCGTTAGACAAAGACTTACCAATGCGATGTACGCCAAGTTTCTTGAGATAGCGACGAATCCATTTGGTTGGAGTTGGCATTGAACGGGAAACTGAGCGAACCATCAGAACGCCTTGATTGAGTTCAAAGCGCAGAGAGCCAATGAACTGAGCTCGTGATTGGTTAGCGGATTTCTTTACGGACTGATTAACGCGTTTAACTGATTCTTGCTGTTGTTCGTGTTGAAGACGACGTTGTTCAAGACGAGCATGAAAGGCTTTTTGCTCAGCAGCGCGTTTGAGTTCGTTAAAGTAGTGATGACATTGAATGGCGAACTCAGTGAGTTGGCCGTCATCATCATACATAGATTGATTCAGGTGCTTACGGAAGAACACGCCAGTAAGTCGAGGACTAAGCGCACATTCATTTTCGATAAGGGATTTGATTTGTTCCGTAAGCATAATGACACCTGACCAATTGCGATTTATGGCAATCGTAGTTGCGAAGAATGGCAACTGCAAGATGCGATTTATAGCAACTTTGTGGCTACAATGAGAAGAAATGGAGGTTCTTATGTACACAGCTGAACTAATTAACGCCTACAAAAAGGCGAAAAACTACGTACAAGATAAGCAGGTTGCGCACGATTTGAATCTAGACCCGCCGAAGATTAGTAAAATTCGCAAAGGTGTTAGACAACTTACTGATGAAGAAGCAGTTTTTCTAGCACACGGTGCAGGTATAGACCCGGAGATTGCGTTGCTAGGATGTCACGCTGATCGCAATGAAAACCCAGCTATAAAAAGCATGTGGGAAAGCATTGCAAAAAAGTATAACGGACTTGGATTATCAAGCATTTCAATGGTTTGTGCCGGATTGGCTTTAGTGATTGCAAGTCCACAGGAACCACTATTACAGTGCGCATTATATGTGTTATGTTAAATTGTATATCGCCGTACGCTAAATGTTGTCTGAGTATGCTCCTATTCCCCTGCAGATTTTAAATTTAAGGGCCTTACTGTGAGCATTAAACATAATGGTTATTTACCATAAAATACTTAATATAGATCTTAATAATCTATCGATTGTTAAGATCTATATTAACGCCTTTTTACTTATTGAAATGACTGTATAGCTTCAAAGATATCTTGTCTTCTAACTGGCTTAGAAATGAATCCGTCCATACCGGCATCCAGGCATTTATCTCTATCGCTTTCTAGCGCATGTGCAGTTAACGCTATAATTGGGGTCCTGAGACCTTTATCTCGAATAAGTCTTGTTGCGGTAATTCCATCCATCACTGGCATCGAGACATCCATGAGAATCAAATCGATTAAATCCTCATTCTCTTCTAAAAATGTTAATGCCTCTGCTCCATGGCTTGCGATATGAACATTATGGCCAAGCTTATTTAAGATAAGCTTTATTACGAACTGATTCGACTCGGTATCTTCTACGACGAGAAGTTCCATTGCTTTTGTCGGTTGATTGGTTTCGATTCTAACTGGACGATTTTGATTACAACGAGTCAAAACTGGAATCGAAATCGTAAAGGTTGAACCAACATGCTCATCACTTTTAACGGCAATCTTGCCACGCATCATTTCAACTAAATGCTTGGTTATTGCGAGCCCCAGTCCTGTACCACCGAAGCGTCTCGTGATGGAACGGTCTCCTTGATGAAATGCCGTAAACAAGTGCTCTTGCTTTGCTTTAGATATACCAATTCCAGTGTCAGATATTGAGATCACAAGTTCAGCATCTTGCTCAGATACAGAAACTTTTACTTCACCTTCGTCTGTAAACTTTATTGCATTCCCTATTAGATTAAACAGAATTTGAGATAACCGCGTGGAGTCAATCCAAAATTGTTTGTCATTAGTGACAGTACAGTTGAGCTTGAATTTAAGATTTTTCTTCTTAGCGATTTGTTTTTGCTGAGAAATAACAAAAGTGACAGTGTCTCTTAAGTTAATCCATTGTTCATTGAGCTGAAAGCGACCTGACTCGATTTTAGAAAGATCAAGAATGTCACTGATTATCGCGAGAAGTAACTCTGCAGAGCACTCCATTTGGCTCAAAGCATCAATTTGTTCTTCTGACAAGGTTGATTGCTTCAGTATATCTAGCATTCCAAGAACGGAATTTAAAGGGGTTCTTATTTCATGACTCATCATCGCTAAGAACTCCGACTTAGACCGGTTCGCAAGCTCTGCTTCTTCTCTTGCTTTAGCGAGCTGAGTTGTTCTTACTTCAACGATACGTTGTAACTTCTCTTTGGTTTCGATATCAATGACCGCCCTTTCAATTAAGGGACGAAACCGCCTCAAGGTTTCCTTATTCTCTATGCTAAAGTGCCCTTTCTGAGCTCCAATAAGTAGGATTACGGTTTGCGTTACTTCTGAACGTATACCAGTTAAAACGACCGAGTTTACATGGCTTTTTATAAAGCTGTTTAAGTTAACAAACTCAGCGAGTTTATCTGGCTCGAACAGTAGAATGCATTCACCATTGAGAGCTCTTTGATAGGTGTTACCGTGTAACCAGGATACATTATCAAATACGCTATTAGTTGATATCAATGTCTTGAAGGGATATCGTTCACCATCACGAGTCAGTACAATAAAATCATCGAAGTTGATGTACTTTTTGAGGACATTGTTTAATCCCGTAAATATCTCATGCCGATTCTTTGCCTCACTCATCGCAGATATCGCGGAAAGAATGGCCTTGTTTTCATCAGCGAGTAGTCGTTCTCTTTGTCTAGCCTGCTTTAGCTCAACTAACGCTTCTTGAAGCGCTTCCTGTTGATATATGTCTAAGTATTTATCTTTCATAAGGTTTATGGAATATAGCCGATGAAATCATCAGGTTTCCATGTCCATTCTCACCACCAATAAATCTACCTTGCTCGCCGAAAGTAAAAGGGCAAATAAAAGGCAAATGTTCTAGTTCTTGGTTAATTTGTTCACAAACGCTATTCATGTCTTGCATTAAGTGCAACATGGGACCTGCGCAAAAGATATTTATCACTCCAATTTTTCGAGACTCTTCTAATTTTTGGTTAAAAGCGGCATTGACGACTTTTGCAGCGCGCGCAACGAGATGCTCACGACTTCCTTTCATTAATGTGAGCTCGTCACCCTCTTCTATTCGTGTAAACAACTCGATTCCACCATCTGGCGTCTCACGGATCGGATGGGATAACTTGTAATATGGGCGATCATAGAGATGACCTGCGATCCGCCCTAATGGATAAGCACTCGAGTTTGTAAACAGCATATTATCTTTACCTACTTGGTTATCCTGGTGATTTGTCCACCTTCTATAAACATTGAGCGCAGGTTCATCATCAATTTCAAGTAAGCATCTATCGTTGGTCTTGGTTGCAACACCTTTGATATTAGTTGGTGTATGCCCAGCGCTGAAAGCGATATCAACAGGTTGAGAGGAGTAAAAGAGAGTTAAGCTTAAACCTGAAGTTTGAGAGCCTTGGGCGGTTATCACAGACCATTTCCCAGCGATGTTATTATCAGCGGCCGAACCACCAATAATTGGAATTAGAGTTCCAAATCTTTCATCTATAGACGCAATGATTGATTCCTCTTGCCCTGGTGTAGCATGAAGTAGAATTAAGTTTGGTACCTCTCCTACACGGTTTGCGTTCTCAAGGGCCATATCCAAAGCCTTGGTGACGCTGTCACCTGAGTTGTGATTAGAAATACCAGTACCATAAGCATGAGGACCTGTATCATAAACAGCAAGTGCCGCAATTACTGGTCCTGTATGAAAGCCCTGATCTGTCATTACGGCTTGACATGAACTGGCGCCATGAAAAGGCACACCAGGAAAATGCGCAAGAAACGCTTCTCGAATCAACTCGAAATTGTATTCTTCCGTGTAGTAACACATCACGTAAGACAAGTTCTGTTGTGTCAATTCGGACCTGAGCGTTTTTATCGCTGAGTCTTCATCTTTAATATGAGTAAAAACTGATTGGCAATGCATACGATTTTATAATTGGATATCACTCTGCTGTTATACCATTCCAACCAATTTTCTCTAGGTAAGAAGGTGTTAATTTCATTAATAAGTTACGATTATCTCGTGATAGATCGTATTTATAATTGAACTACAACAATGTTTTCACCTTTTTTAAAGGTGATTTTTTTCGATTCAGGCATGATGTCCCATTCTACTGACTTATGCTTTTCGTTGAGATTGATAAAATTACCAGATTGATTTAGATCAATTTTTAGAGTGCTACTTTCTGTCGTTTCGAGCGAAATTCCCATTGAGTCACGATTAATCGTGATTATTTCTCCTTCAATTGTTACATCGCATCGTTCTTTTTGTGAACAGTCAACGCTATTGACACTCTCGTGTGTAAAGGTACGCCAGAAAAATGCGCCTATTAAAACACTGAGCATGATTAAGATTTGTGCAAGTCGCGCCTTTGTTAACTTTTGTGCAGGCATAATTACTAATATCCTTGTTACAAACTTCAAACTTTTTAAATAAAAAATGATTTCCAGAGGTCCAGTAAGGTTACTACCCTGTCATTGAATTGTTAATTCAAGTATAGTGTCACGCTGAAAATGCCACTTTTTATTAAAGTCAGCAATGGAAATAAGGTGATGATAACACTTGAATTCTAGAGTTTACTTGGGTGGTGTTACGACGCAAGTCGTGTTGGAAGTAAAAGTGTAGTTAATTAGAAATTGGAAGCATGCAAATGAGCCAAGTAAAGCAGCTTGAACAAAACTACAACTATACAGTCGTTCGCCAATTTACCCTTGTGACCATTTTATGGGGCATAGTTGGTATGGCTGTTGGTGTTTTGATTGCCGCTCAATTAGTTTGGCCACAGCTAAACTTTGATACGCCGTGGTTGACGTACAGTCGCTTACGTCCACTGCATACTAATGCGGTAATTTTTGCGTTTGGTACCAGTGCTCTGTTCGCAACGTCTTATTATGTTGTACAGCGCACATGTCAAACACGTCTTTTTGGTGGCCCACTCGTTGCCTTCACCTTTTGGGGTTGGCAAGCAATCATCCTGGCAGCAGCCATTACTTTGCCTCTCGGTTTAACATCGGGTAAAGAGTATGCTGAGCTAGAATGGCCTATTGATATCGCAATTGCGCTAGTATGGGTATCATATGCGGTGGTGTTCTTCGGCACACTAGTGAAGCGAAACACGTCACATATTTATGTGGCAAACTGGTTCTTCGGTGCCTTTATTATCACAGTAGCAGTACTTCACATCGTGAACAGCATGGCTATTCCTGTGTCACTTGGTAAATCTTACTCGATTTACTCGGGCGCAGTGGATGCGATGGTTCAGTGGTGGTATGGACACAATGCGGTAGGTTTCCTACTGACCGCTGGTTTCCTAGGTATGATGTACTACTTCGTTCCTAAACAAGCAGAACGTCCTGTTTATTCTTACCGTCTATCTATCGTTCACTTCTGGGCACTTATTTCTCTATATATTTGGGCAGGCCCTCACCACCTTCATTATACAGCGCTACCAGACTGGACTCAGTCTCTAGGTATGGTTATGTCGCTGGTTCTATTTGCTCCTTCTTGGGGTGGTATGATCAACGGTATTATGACGTTATCTGGTGCATGGCATAAGCTTCGTTATGACCCTATCCTACGTTTCCTAATCGTTTCACTGTCGTTCTACGGTATGTCTACCTTTGAAGGCCCGATGATGTCGATTAAGACGGTTAACGCACTTTCTCACTACACAGACTGGACCATTGGTCACGTTCACTCTGGTGCGTTAGGTTGGGTTGCGATGGTTTCTATCGGCTCTGTATATCACTTGGTACCTCGCCTATTTGGCCAAGAGCGTATGTACTCTGTTGGTCTAGTTAATGTGCATTTCTGGCTAGCAACAATCGGTACCGTTCTTTACATCGTTGCGATGTGGATCTCTGGTGTAATGCAAGGTCTTATGTGGCGCGCGGTTAACTCTGACGGTACGCTAACTTACAGTTTTGTTGAATCTGTAGAAGCGTCTTATCCGTTCTACTTTGTACGTTTCCTAGGCGGATTTATCTTCCTATCTGGTATGTTCCTAATGGCATACAACACGTACAAAACGGTAAGTGCACCTAAAGAAAGCCTAAAAGCTATCCCACATCCGGCATAAGGAGATTTAAGAATGAGTAATAATTCTAATAATCGCCATGAAATCTTAGAACGTAATGTCGGTTTGTTGGCTATTTTTATCGTGTTTGCTATCAGTTGGGGCGCTCTTGTAGAGATCACTCCTCTGATTTTCCAAAAGCAAACGACTGAACCTGTAGAAAATCTGCGCGCTTACACTCCTTTGGAGATGGAAGGCCGTGATATCTACATCCGTGAAGGTTGTAACGTCTGTCACAGCCAGATGGTTCGTCCTTTCCGCTCAGAGACTGAACGTTACGGTCACTACTCTGTTGCTGGTGAGAGTGTTTGGGAACACCCATTCCTTTGGGGCTCTAAGCGTACAGGCCCGGATTTAGCTCGTGTTGGTGGTCGTTATTCTGACGAATGGCACCGTGTTCACCTGTTAGATCCTCGTGAGCTTGTACCTGAGTCAAACATGCCAGGTTTCCCGTGGCTAGCTGAAAACGTTTTAGACGGTAAGCTAACTCAGAAGAAACTTGAGCTATTTCGTGATCAGTTCGGCGTTCCATACACTGATGAAGAGATCGCGAATTCGGCTAAAGAAGTAGAAGGTAAAACAGAGATGGATGCAATCATCGCTTACCTTCAGTCTCTTGGTCATGCAATGAAGTAAGGGGATCATATGGATTTCGGTACAATTCATAGTATTTATACCGTTGTACTCTTCGCTAGTTTTATTGGCATCGTATGGTGGGCATTTAGTAAAAAGCGTAAAGCACGCTTTGAAGAAGATGCCAACTTGGTGTTTGCTGACGAAGAACAAAAGACCCCTAATAACCAAGGAGTGAAGAAGTAATGACTACATTCTGGAGTCTCTGGATTATCGTGATTACTGTCGGTACGCTAGTAGGCTGTGCGATTCTCCTGACTTGGTGCGCTAAAGATAAAATGGGCGTCGAGGAAGGGGAAGACATGGGCCACGAGTACGATGGTATTCGCGAGCTAAACAACCCTCTACCAAAGTGGTGGACTTACCTGTTTGTAAGCACATTTGTGTTCGCAGCAGTTTACCTTGCCCTATTCCCAGGTCTAGGTAGCTTCAAGGGCTTTTTAAACTGGCAGAGTTCGGCTCAAACCGTTCGCTCACTAGAAGAGTCAAAAGAAGCCATCGCTGCAGCACAAGAGAACAAGCAACTAAACCAATATGCAAAAGAACTGGATGATGCCGACGCTTACTTCGGCGAAGCATTCCGTAAACTTGCGCACAATGACAGTGGTCTACGCCCAATTCCTGAAATTGCGCAAGATCCTGAAGCATTAAAAGTTGGTCAGCGTTTGTTTTTGCAAAACTGTTCTCAATGCCATGGCTCTGATGCACGTGGTCAGAAAGGCTTCCCTAACCTGACTGATGATGCATGGCTATATGGTGGCGAGCCAGCAGCGATCGTTACAACCATCATGCACGGCCGTATTGGTCAAATGCCAGCATGGAAAGATGCCCTTGGTGAGCAAGGTGTTCAAGAAGTTGTAAGTTACACACTTAGTCTATCTGGTCGTAAAGTAAATGCTCGTGAAGCCGCGGCAGGTAAAGCACGCTTCGTAGTGTGTGCTGCTTGTCATGGTACCGATGGTAAGGGTAACCCTGCAGTCGGTGCGCCTGACCTTACAGACCAAGACTGGTTATTTGGTGACTCTCGTGCAGCTGTAACAGAAACCGTAATGAACGGACGCTCAGGCGTAATGCCTGCGTGGAAAGACATTTTGGGTGAAGATAAAGTTCAGCTCGTTGCCTCATATGTCTGGAGTTTAAGTAACTCAGAGAGTAAGTAACTGAGATATTACGTAACATAGCAATAACAGCCCCTTTCATAGGGGCTGTCTTTCCTTTAAATTTAACGCCTTACATTTTTTCATTTAGCTGTTGAGAACTTTTTTATGGTAAAGCCTTGGTATAAACAATTTTGGCCGTGGTTCCTAATCATCCTTCCTCTTACTGTCGTAGTTTGGACTGTGATTACTGTGGTCGTTTTCTCGAACAACTCTGTTTCTTTAGTCGCTGAGGATTACTATAAAAAAGGCAAAGGCATTAATATCGATATTAGTAAAATGAATGTCGCTCGTGACCTAGGTCTTAACGCTGAGATTTCCTCTGAAAATAACAATGTTGTGATTGTTTTCGCTAAAGGGAAGCTACCTCATTACCCTGCTCTAACGGCCACTTTCACTCATCGTACTCTTCCTGATCGTGACTTCACAAAGCTTGTAACAGCGGATGCATCTGGTAATTACCGACTAAAAGCTGAGGAATCTATTCAAGGGCCATGGTTTGTTGAACTACAACCACACGACAAGCAATGGATGATCCAAGGTAAAGTTGAGTTTCCTGCCTCTTCAACACCGTTAATGAAGTAAGCATATGTGTAAATCCTGTTATCACTGCGGTGAAGATGTACCAGCCAACACGGATTTCAAAGTAGAAATATTGGGTGAAATTCGCGACATGTGTTGTCCGGGCTGCGAAACTGTGGCGCAGACTATTGTCGATAGTGGTCTTGTCTCATATTACCAATACCGCACTGCGCCTGCAGAAAAGGCAGATCTAGTACCAGAGCAACTCCAAGCTTTAATTCATTATGACAATGCGGATGTACAATCTGAATTCGTACGAAATCGCGAAAATGTTTCTGAAGTAACCCTTTCTTTGGAAGGCGTTTCATGTGCCGCTTGTGCGTGGTTAATCGAAAAGCAAGTTTCTAATACGGCCGGGTTGGTATCTATCCGTGTTAATACAACCACCAATCGAGCGTTACTAGCCTGGGATAAAACTCAGGTACGGTTAAGCGAGCTCCTTTCCGTTATACATAAACTTGGTTACAAAGCTGCACCTTTTGAAGCAGATAAGCAAGAAGCCTCTTACCATCGAATGATGAAGCAATATCTATATCGGCTAGGTATTGCAGGTTTAGCAACCATGCAGGTCATGATGCTCGCCGTTGCACTGTATCTCGAAGTCTTTGGTGATTTAGAGCCAGAGTTTAAAAGTTACTTTCGTTGGGTAAGTTTGATTTTTGCTACTCCTGTTTTGCTTTATTCCGCTCTTCCATTTTACTTAAACGCATGGCGCAGTATCAAAGGCCGAACCCTTGGTATGGATGTCCCGGTTTCTATCGCGTTGATCTTTGCCTATGTTGCAAGTTTAGTTGCAACAGTAACTGAACAAGGCGAAGTCTTCTTTGAATCTATCTCGATGTTTACCTTCTTTTTGTTAGTAGGTCGATTCTTAGAGATGCGCGCTCGTCGCAAAGCTGCTGCAGCGAGTGGTAACCTTCTTAAGTTGATTCCTGCAATTGCTACAACGCTGGACGGTGATCAGATACCCGTGAAGACGCTAAAAGTTGGCGATCGCATTCGCGTTCTACCTGGTGAACATATCCCCGCTGACGGTAAAGTTATTTCAGGCCGTATTCATATTGATGAATCCATGCTAACGGGCGAGTCAGTGCACGTTGTGAAACGAGAAGGCGATATTGTTTATGCAGGAACGCTAAACGGAGACGAATCATTTGAACTTGAGGTAGTAAGCTCAAAGGCCGATTCAATGATTTCTAACATCGTGCGTTTACAAGATGAAGCTCAACACTCCAAACCTAAAATTGCGGAAATTGCAGACATTGTCGCCCGTTACTTTGTTGGTGTGATTCTTATCATCTCTGCTGGTACTTGGTTTTACTGGCATCAAACAAAACCAGATGATGCGTTTTGGATCATGCTGTCTGTGTTAGTTGCTACATGCCCATGTGCGCTATCTCTGGCCACTCCGACCGCTCTCACTTGTGCTACCTCTAGAATGGGTAATTTTGGCATTTTGCTTCGTAAAGGCCATGTGTTTGAGACACTATGTAAGATCAACCACTTAGTTGTAGATAAAACAGGCACTCTAACGAAAGGTGATATTGAGATCTGTGAAACAAAGGTACTTAGTGATCTCCCACAGAAAGATTGTCTATCACTAGCTGCAGCTTTAGAGGCTCATGCAAACCACCCTATCGCTCGTTCTTTTGCAACTTACACCAATGATGACTTTATCGTGTCTGACGTGCAAAACGTGATTGGTTCAGGGATTGAGGGTATGTGGAATGGCAAAATCGTTAAGATAGGTAGTGCTGCTTTTGTTCAAGGCAAAGAAAGTGGTGAAAGCCAGGCGGTCTATCTGTCGGTTGATGGCAAGCATGTCGCTAGCTTTTACTACCGCGACCCTATCCGAAAAGAAAGCAAAGCCTTTATTCAACGTTTTGCTGACGCTGGAATTAAGACAACCCTGCTAACTGGTGATTCTCTCTCAAACGCCCAACCAGTGGCGAATGAAATTGGTATCGATCACATCGTCGCGTCAGCAAAGCCAGAAGATAAGCTTGCATACCTTAAGAGCTTGGACGAAAACAGTATCACTATGATGGTTGGTGATGGAATCAATGACGCGCCGACTCTCGCCGGAGCTCACCTTTCTGTCGCAATGGGTGGTGGTACAGATGTCGCTAAAGCTTCTGCTGATATGACGTTACTTGGGGATAATCTCGAAAAGCTACTAGAAGCACGTTTGCTTGCACTGCGTACAAGAAAGATTATTCGAGAAAACTTGGCTTGGTCTTTGGGTTACAACCTGTTAATTTTGCCTTTGGCGGTCGCAGGTTTAGTGGCTCCCTACATTGCAGTAGTTGGCATGTCTGCAAGCTCAATTATCGTTGTATCTAACTCTTTGCGCCTGCTCAAAGAGAAATAAGTAGAGAAAGCAAACATGGAAAGTCTTTATATATTGATTCCCATCGCTATCGTTCTCGTTTGTGTTGCTGTCGCAGTTTTTCTTTGGGCGGTAAGAAGCGATCAGTTTGAAGATCTTGAACGGCAAGGGCACAACATTCTTCTCGACGAAGAAGACCAATCTAATAGTGATAAAAAGTAGCGACTTTATGACTCCTGATTTTATCGGTGCGTTGATGATCGGCTTAGTAGGAGCCGGTCATTGTATGGGTATGTGTGGTGGTATCGCGTCTCTGCTTACCATGGGCTCTTCTGCTAAAAATAAAACTACCCCTCTTATCCCCCTCTTCTACAACCTCGGACGATTGATCAGTTATACCTTAATAGGAGCATTAGTCGGTGGTGCTATATCAGGTTTATCTGAACTTAGTGGGTTAACGCACTCTCTTGCTTGGTTAAGGCTGATTGCGGCGTTATTCATGATTCTGGTCGCGCTGTATATTGCTAAATGGTGGCAAGGCTTACTTTTAATAGAAAAGCTAGGGCAGTATCTCTGGCGCTTTATCTCGCCGGCAGGGAAGAGTTTGTTGCCATTAAAGCATCCTCTTCACGCGCTGCCATTTGGCTTTATTTGGGGTTGGTTACCATGTGGCTTAGTTTATTCAGCGCTTACTTGGTCGGCGGTTTCTGGTAGTGCGATCAACGGCGGCCTAATTATGCTTGCGTTTGGGCTCGGAACGCTACCTGCAATGCTTATTATTGGATATGGTGCCAATCATTTTCAGAAATTACAAAAATCATTAATATTTAGAAATATTTCAGCATTAATCCTTATTGGGTATGGTTCGTATACCGCTATAGGAGCCTTAGCGTTACTCGGTTTCATATAACGATAAACTCTATTGAGGTGACATTTTTGCTACCCTTTAGGATTAAGCGATGCTAAAATATTGATGTATATCAAATAGTGAAAGGTTGTTATGATTTCTGAAAAACCTGCAACAAAGCGTATCCAATCAGGCGGTTGCGCCATTCATTGCCAAGATTGTAGCATTAGTCAACTGTGTATCCCGTTCACTCTAAATGAGGCAGAACTCGACCAGCTTGACCAAATCATCGAACGTAAGAAGCCTATTCAAAAAGGACAAGAGCTTTTTAAGGCTGGTGATGAGCTAAAATCGCTATACGCTATCCGCTCTGGTACCATCAAGAGCTATACGATCACAGAGCAAGGTGATGAGCAAATCACAGCGTTTCACTTAGCTGGAGACTTAGTCGGTTTCGATGCTATCACTGGTGACTCCCACCCTAGCTTTGCTCAAGCACTCGAAACGTCGATGGTATGTGAAATCCCATACGAAATTTTAGACGATCTATCGGGTAAGATGCCTAAGCTTCGCCAGCAAATCATGCGTTTGATGAGTAACGAAATTAAAGGTGATCAGGAAATGATTTTGCTTCTTTCTAAAAAGAATGCAGAAGAGCGACTAGCTGCTTTCCTTTACAACCTATCAACGCGTTTTTCTCAGCGTGGCTTCAGCCCTAGAGAGTTTCGTTTAACTATGACTCGTGGTGATATTGGCAACTACCTTGGTCTTACAGTCGAAACGATCAGTCGTTTGTTAGGTCGTTTCCAGAAATCAGAGATCCTAAGCGTAAAAGGTAAATATATCACTATCTTAGACCACGATGCATTGATGGAACTTGCTGGTGTAACTAAAGAATAATACACCCTAATTATTGATGTAGCTCGAAAATGAGCTACATCATATTTCTCATAAATTCCTTTCGAAAGTCCTCAAAAAGTTCTCCAAACTAAGCTACAGTAAAAATGTACGGTGAGTACTCCAAAATACTGATTTAATTTACATTCAGTATCTGGTTTTGCAATAGAAGTGGGCTTAGTTATGAGTATATACAGTAAGATCCTTGTTGTAGCTGACATCAATAATGATGAGCAGCCCGCACTTGCAAGAGCTGTTCAATTAGCTCAGAAAAGTGTATCTAGAAGCCGAATCACTTTCTTTTTATCCATTTACGATTTCTCGTATGACATGACGTCAATGCTGTCAGTGGATGAAAGAGATGCTATGCGTCGAGGTGTCATTCATCAGCGTGAGCAGTGGATGCGTAAAATTGCTCAACCATACCTAAACGATGGCTTCGACTTTGATGTTTGTGTTGTCTGGCACAACCGCCCTTATGAGGCGATTATTGCTGAAGTCTACGCAGGCAATCATGACCTAGTCATCAAAGGCACACGTAAGCATGATGTTTTAGAGTCTGTCATTTTCACACCGACAGATTGGCACTTGTTGCGAAAATGCCCTATTCCAGTGCTTCTTATTAAGAATGCTGCTTGGCCGGAACAAGCAAGTATCCTTGCCTCAGTACATGTGGGCTCAGAAAACCCGACTCATATTGATCTCAACGATACGATGGTCGAGCGATTAAAAGAAATCACCACTCGGCTTGAGGCCAAGCCATATCTTGTTAACGCCTACCCCGTTACACCGGCGAACATTACGATTGAACTTCCTGAATTTGACCCAACGACTTATACCGATGCGGTGCGAGGTCATCATTTAACGGCTATGAAAGCACTACGCCAAAAACATGGTCTTGATGAAGAACAAACGATAGTTGAGCAAGGTTTACCTGAAGATGTCATTCCGGCAGCTGCAGAGCGCTTAAATGCTGCAATGGTTATTTTAGGTACTACAGGGCGAACTGGGCTTTCTGCTGTCTTTATTGGTAATACAGCGGAGCACGTAATTGATAAAATAAATTGCGATGTGTTGGCTCTAAAACCAAAAGGTTACATTAGTCCTCTCGATCCAAATACAGCAACCTAATCTCTCCTTAGTATTGCTATGTATTGAGCGCGCTAATAAATCCCCCGAATACAGGGGGATTTTTGTTTGGGAACAGTTAAAGCGTTGGGTACAAAAAAGGAGGTCTAATTGACCTCCTTTTTTACGAGTTAGATGTTCGTAACATCGATGAACATCGATTCATCAATATTCGTCGAAGAAACGACAGCCTCATTAAATTCATACTCTTCGCGGTTACCTTCACGTTCTAGCGGTAAGTTAACAAAGTCGAACAATTCGCGGTCTGCTAGTTGGCTTGGGCTTACGTTTTGAATTGATTTAAAAATTGCTTCCACACGCCCTGGCGTCTTCTTATCCCATTCAATCAACATTGCTTTTATAGATTGACGCTGAAGGTTCTCTTGAGAGCCACAAAGGTTACACGGAATTATTGGGAAATCCTTGTGCTCAGCGTATTTGATCAAATCTTTTTCACGACAGTAAGTCAATGGACGAATGACCACGTTACGGCCATCATCAGAGCGTAGCTTTGGTGGCATCGCTTTAAGGCGAGAGCCGTGGAACATATTCAAGAACATTGTTTCGACGATGTCATCCATGTGATGACCTAGCGCAAGCTTAGTTGCACCAATTTTCTCTGCAAATGAATACAGCGTACCACGTCGCAGGCGTGAACACAGACCACAAGTGGTTTTGCCTTCTGGTACCTTCTCTTTTACGACGGAATACGTGTCCTTATCGACGATATAGTAAGGGATATTCAGTGTTTCGAAATACTCTGGCAGAATGTGCTCAGGGAAGCCCGGTTGTTTTTGGTCTAGGTTTACCGCAACCACTTCAAATTTGATCGGTGCGGCTTTTTGAAGATTCAGCAGGATATCAAGCATCGCGAATGAATCTTTACCACCGCTAATACATGCCATTACAACATCGCCTTCTTCGATCATGTTGTAATCAGTAATGGCATTTCCAACATGTCTTCTTAGGCGTTTCTGAAGCTTGTTGAATTCTAGGGTTTCTTTTCTTGTATCTATTTGGTTCATTGCGGGCTCTCACATCGCCGATAAATCGACTAGGACTTCCTAACATGGGTTTCTTTGGGGCGTGGATTATACGAGCTTTTTACGCAGGATTAAATGTTTGTCTTATTGAGTCTTTAAGAAAAGAGTGTGAAAGATACTTTAGTTACGGTCAAAATTAAAAAAGAGCTGCGATTGCAGCCCTTTCTAAACGTTCAGTGTTCATTTCTTTGCGTTAGGTAGATAAGGTAACACTCGCATCGTCGGTTCTGGTAGTGTCATTGTGCCACCTTGCCCTATTTCACTTAGTGCGACTTGTATCTTGCCATTGACAATTGGCTTTTCGGTTCCGTTTGAGAAAATCACTTTATCATTCAGTTGATTTGCAAACTCCATCGTCACACCTTGAACCTCCGGTGTAAACCAACCCGCAAACATACCGCCTAAATCTTCCAGCATCGTCTGCATTTGAGGTAGAAGAGGCTTAAGTTGGTCGTAAGAAACGTTACCCTGTAATGGTTCTTTGGTCATCACGACAAGTGAGTAATCGCAACGTGTATCTTTTGGGGTATCGACAAAAACCAACGGATTTGCTGACTTTAAGTTTTTATCAACTGGTAAAGGCAACTCTTGTGAAGCAGGGATAACAAACTCTTCATAGTGCTCTTCTTTTTCCATCCAAGCTTTTTCTATCGTACAAATTTGCTTAGTTTTTGCGTCCACAAAAAAGACACCAACTTTCACATCGTCATGCCCTTCTTTATTGTTGTTTTTTAGTTGAGTGTATAACTTTGAGTACGTGAACATGTACTCTTGAGCTTGGGTTATCGGCGATACAAGAATTAGCGCCGCACTTCCCAATAGACTTAGGCTTAACTTTTTCATTTTATCCGTTATTTTATTGCGTCCAGTAGGCGTTGTTATGACGAATCATAGCGCGAAGATCGTGTACATAGGCGATGCCACGTTCAGAATAGGCTAGCAACCCATGCGTTAACTCTGACGCGGTTGCAACCGTTAACAAGCCCTTGTTCTTTTCAGCCAGAGATGTTCTGATTTCACGCAGGTCTGCATACGCTGGGTTTCGATTAACATTCATAAAGTAGCCATGAACAGACTGTTGTACAGAATCGAATTTTTCAACTTCATGAACTTTGTTAGCGCCACGTTGCGCTGGAACAATTCCACAGCCCTTTTTATAACACCATTGGCCGAACAAGTTGTTTGCTTGAGTAGCAAAACGAGAAGTGCCCCACGCAGATTCATTTGCCGCTTGAGTTAGAACCAACGCTTCTGGTAAGACGTTCACTCTCACAAGCATCTCGTCTAGCCATGCTTGATCAATCTTATCGTTACTCAAGGGCAACGAATACAGAGATGATAACCGCTGAGCATACTCTTGTTGTTCTTGCGTCACTTGTCCCACCTTTAAAGAGGTAAGAAAGGCCCGCTCATGACGAATTCGTTGATTCTCAAGAGCAATTTTAGGCCTTAAAAAATCAAAAAAAGCAGCTTTTTTCTCTTTCGTATCTTTTATTGAATTGAAGTCTGGGATATCACCGATGTATGGCAAGTGTGATAAATCGACATGCTTAATCTTGCCAGAGAGTACGTCAGGATTTTCCACATATTTAAACTGTTTCTCGTAGTGTAAATATGGGCCTATAGAAATGAAAGTGGCGGCTATACAGGTTGCCGCCACTCGTAAACTTATTGATTTCAAAGAATTAGGCATCAAACACCTGTGAGTTACCATCGTGATCATTATCGTTTTTCTGTGTTGTAACGATCTTAAGCTTAATTCCAAACATTTCGCGGTAGAGTATGCCTTTCAAATGGAAGAAGAATGGCAGCACAAAAATCAAGCCAATACCGTAGAACATTGCTGCAATAATAAACATTAACATCACGCCTAAGTAAAGCCCCGCGACCACAAAAATCTTCTTGTTGATTGCGCGAAGTGATAACAGCAACGCTTGCATTGGTGGCACCCTTTTCTCACAAATCAACAAAATAGAGTGACTAAATGCCAAGGAAAGATACAGCGACAGTAAAGGAAAAATCATACCAACCACACCTTGTAGCATTAAGCTCATGAGCGTTGCTAGGATAACAGGAATGGTGAACTGCAACCCCTTTCCAACATGGCGCAACTTAGTCTTTAAGCCAGCGACATGACTCATAGCCATCAAACTTATCCCCGCATAAATTGGGGCGCTAATCACCTCATAACTGAAATTCGCGACATAAATAGAAGACACAATATCGTTTGTGAACGACTCTGGGTTCTCAAACGCATCAAGAATAACGGTCAAATCGCCCAACTGCAGTTTTAATGCAATATAGAAAATACCTAACTGGACAAAAAGCAATACAATAATGGCAGGAGAAAATGATAAAAAGTGCTGGATGGTTGCTCGCCAAGCTTCGTTAAAAACCGCGCCAGCTTTAAGCTCGTAGTTGCCAGACAAAGCTCGCTCTACACTCCCCCCAAGATTGAAATCTTTCTCAAAATCGTCGTTCATAGTTTATCCAAGACTAACTTGTAAAATTTTGACTGGAATTCCAGTCAATTAATGTAATCGTCATTATAAAGAAATCTTTCCACATCTAACATCACAACTCACCTACAATCCTTGCAATCTCAACTGTATGGTTGATAATTGACCACTTTCAAGGTCATGAAATTGAAACAATTGTTGAACAAAGTTTAGTGCTATCAAACTGTGTCTAGATGCCAATTAATCTCATAAAAACAGTATGGTAAGGAATGATGGCTTTTTCCTGCAAAATTATTTCTGTTTCAAGATAAGAAAATGCTTTAATTTCACACTTTTGGTGATTATGATGCGCGCCTCAAAAGTGAATGGTTAGTGTCACATCAGCTGGGATAATCCCGGCTTGAACGTGGGGGAAATACAGACGTTGAACGCAAAACCGCAAGCAGGAAAGCCAGTTATTCGTTTATCTGGTATTAGTAAAAGTTTCGATGGTAAGGAAATCATCGGTAATTTAAATCTGGATGTTAATCATGGTGAATTTCTGACGATTCTCGGGCCTTCTGGTTGTGGTAAGACAACAGTTTTACGCATGATTGCAGGTTTTGAAACGGCAGATAACGGTCAAATTATTTTGGATGACCAGGATGTAACACAGGTTCCTGCAGAGCAAAGGCACGTCAACACGGTATTTCAAAGTTACGCATTGTTTCCACACATGACCGTATATGAGAATGTCGCTTTTGGCCTTCGTATGCAGAAAACGCCTACTGCGGACATTGAACCACGAGTAATGGAAGCGCTACGCATGGTGCGCCTAGAAAAAATGGCACAGCGTAAGCCTCATCAGCTTTCTGGTGGTCAGCAACAACGTATCGCCATTGCGCGTGCGGTTGTTAACAAACCAAAAGTACTGCTGCTAGATGAATCTCTATCGGCACTTGATTACAAACTGCGTAAGCAAATGCAAATCGAGCTTAAACAGCTTCAGCGTCAACTTGGTATTACCTTTATCTTCGTTACGCACGATCAGGAAGAAGCCCTATCGATGTCTGACCGCATTATTGTAATGCGCGATGGTGTTATCGAGCAGGATGGTTCTCCACGTGAGATTTACGAAGAGCCGAAGAACCTATTTGTTGCTCGCTTTATCGGTGAGATCAACGTATTCAACGCAACCATGCTAGAGCGTATCGACGAGAAACGTATCCGTGCAGAAATCGAAGGTGTCGAATCTGTTGTTTACTACGATCAGGAAGCGCAAGCAGGTGAAAAACTGCAAGTACTACTTCGCCCAGAAGACTTACGTATCGAAGAGATCAAAGAGTCTGAAGAAAAAGGCATCGTAGGTCACGTAACAGAGCGTACCTATAAAGGTATGACGCTTGATTCAGTTATCCAATTGGATTCGGGCATGCGTGTAATGGTTAGCGAATTCTTTAACGAAGATGATCCTGATGTGGACCACTCACTTGGCCAGAAAGTCGCTATCACTTGGGTTGAGAGCTGGGAGGTAGTCCTCAATGATAAGCAAGAAGATTAATCTTCAAAACGCGATCATTACCTTAATCGTCGGTTGGTTAACACTTTTCGTGTTGGTACCAAATGTGATGATTATCGGTACGAGTTTCTTAACGCGTGATGAAGCAAACTTAATCGAAATGACATTTACTTTCGACAACTACTTACGTCTACTCGACCCCTTGTATGCGAAAGTGCTGATGCACTCGTTCTACATGGCGATCGTGGCGACGTTGTTGTGTTTAGTAATTGGTTACCCATTTGCTTACATCATAGCGAAAATGCCAGAGAAATGGCGCCCATTCATGTTGTTCTTAGTTATCGTACCTTTTTGGACAAACTCTCTTATCCGTACTTACGGCCTGAAGATTGTTCTGGGTACACAAGGTATTTTGAACAAATCATTAATGGCGATGGAAATCATCGATAAGCCATTACGTATTATGTACACCGAAACAGCAGTAATGATTGGTCTTGTGTACATCCTGCTTCCATTTATGATTCTGCCGCTTTACTCGGCAATCGAGAAGTTGGACAACACTTATATCGAGGCGGCGAAAGATCTTGGTGCGAACAAGTTCCAAACCATTACGAAAGTGATTCTACCTCTGACAATGCCTGGCATTATCGGTGGTTGTTTGTTGGTTCTGCTACCAGCACTAGGTATGTTCTACATCTCTGACCTTCTTGGTGGTGCGAAGAACCTACTGATTGGTAACGTTATTAAGAGCCAAGTATTGAACGCTCGTGACTGGCCATTTGGTGCTGCGACCAGTATCGCCCTCACCTTCGCAATGGCTGTGATGCTTTACGCTTACTACAGAGCAGGCAAACTATTGAATAAGAAAGTGGAGCTAGACTAATGGGACGCACAGTTAGATTTAGCTTTATGGCGCTGGTGTATGCATTTTTGTATCTGCCAATCATCGTCTTAATTGTTAACTCATTTAATGCCAACAAATTTGGTATGAAATGGGGTGGTTTCACCACGAAATGGTACGAAACCTTAGTAAATAACGACAGCCTAATGCAAGCTGCATGGCATTCATTGAACGTAGCGGTATTCTCAGCGACAGCAGCAACCATCATTGGTAGCTTAACGGCCGTTGCCCTATTCCGTTACTCGTTCAAAGGTAAAGGTGCGGTAAACGGCATGCTGTTTGTCGTGATGATGTCTCCCGATATTGTAATGGCGATTTCATTACTTGCTCTGTTCCTAGTATTAGGCGCACAGCTTGGCTTCTTTACACTATTGATTGCTCACATCACCTTTTGTCTACCATTCGTTGTGGTAACTGTATACAGCCGCTTAAATGGCTTTGATGTGAAAATGTTGGAAGCAGCAAAAGACCTTGGTGCAAGCGAGTGGGTTATCTTGAAACAGATCATCCTTCCTCTCGCTAAACCAGCGGTTGCCGCAGGTTGGTTATTGAGCTTTACCCTGTCTTTGGACGATGTGATCATCAGCTCGTTTGTAACGGGTCCAACATACGAAATCTTGCCATTGAAGATTTACTCCATGGTTAAGGTGGGTATTTCACCGGAAGTGAACGCCCTAGCAACGGTGATGTTGATTGTTTCTTTGGTCTTGGTAGTAATTTCTCAGTTGCTAGCAAGAGAAAAAGTGAAGTAGAATCCGCACCTGTTAACATCACGAAACAGAATGGTTACATGCCATTCTGTTTTTCTATCTATCGTCCAAAATTGGACAACGTTTGGTTTGGAGCTAACGTCAATGAAAAAATGGGCTACTCTATTAGCTGGTAGTGCATGTGCGCTTTCTCTGTTCTCTGGTACAGCGGCAGCGGATGATAAAGAATTAGTATTTATGAACTGGGGTCCTTACATCAACAGTAATATCCTAGAGCAATTTACTAAAGAAACTGGCATCAAAGTGATCTACTCGACTTACGAGTCGAACGAAACTTTGTATGCAAAGCTAAAAACTCATAACCAAGGTTATGATCTAGTAGTACCTTCAACGTACTTCGTAGCGAAGATGCGAGACGAAGGTATGCTACAAAAGATCGACAAGACTAAGCTGAAAAACTTCGGCAACCTAGATAAAAACTACCTAGACAAGCCTTACGATCCAAGTAACGACTACTCTATCCCACACGTTGTTGCGATTACAGGCCTAGCGGTTAACGCAGATATGTACGATCCAAACGACTTCCAAAGCTGGGCTGACCTATGGAAGCCTGAGCTTGAAGGTCAAGTAATGTTGATGGACGACACTCGTGAAGTGTTCCATATCGCTCTACGTAAACTTGGCTACTCAGGTAACTCAAAAGACCCTAAGCAAATCGATGAAGCGTACGCTGAGCTACAAAAGTTGATGCCTAACGTTTTAGTTTTCAACTCTGACAACCCTGGCGCACCTTACATGTCTGGTGAAGTGGGCGTTGGTATGCTTTGGAACGGTAGCGCCGCAGCGGCAAAAAGTGAAGGCCTGAACCTTAAACTCGTTTTTCCTAAAGAAGGCGGTATCGGCTGGGTTGATAACTTCGCTATCTCTTCCGGTGCGAAGAACGTAGAAGCCGCTCACAAGATGATTGACTTCCTACTGCGCCCAGAAATCGCAGAGCAAATCTCTCGTGATACTGGCTACCTAACGGCGGTGGAAGAATCGAATGCTAAGTTTAAAGACGTTGCCCCACTGTTCCCTTCTCAAGAAGACCTTGACCGCGTTGAATGGCAAGATGCGGTTGGTGATCTAACCGTTAAATACGAAGATTACTTCCTAAAGCTGAAAGCGGGACAATAATCTAGCTTGTGTAACAAGTCATCAACCATAGGAAAATAGGCAGCAATACGCTGCCTATTTTTGTCTTAGGCTGATATAATCGCGCGTTGCTAGGTTTATTTGTCTTGGTATCATAGATTTATCGTCTCATAATAAGGAGACAGCGATATTCAAGCTAAATGAACATATTTGTGCTTACTGCGATTTGGCTCAACTTGATAACTCCAGCTAGTATTGACTTGTCCAATCGCGAAACAAAACGGAAAACAAATGAAAAGTAAATTCTACGCAAGCGCTCTATGTGCAGCGACGCTCATCGCTACCCCTGCAATGGCTGCTGATCAAGAACTGTATTTCTACAACTGGTCGGAATACATTCCAAACGAAGTTCTTGAAGACTTTACAAAAGAAACCGGAATCAAAGTTATTTACTCTACATACGAATCTAACGAGAGTATGTATGCAAAACTAAAAACTCAAGGTTCTGGTTACGACTTGGTAGTACCGTCTACCTATTTCGTCTCTAAAATGCGTAAAGAAGGCATGCTACAACAGATCGACAAAGAGAAATTATCTCATTTTGCCGATCTTGATACTAACTTCCTAAACAAACCGTTCGATCCGAACAACAACTACTCTATCCCATACATTTGGGGTGCGACCGGTATTGGTATCAATGCTGACATGCTAGACAAGTCATCGGTTTCTAAATGGGATGATTTCTGGGATAGCAAGTGGGAAGGTCAACTAATGCTGATGGATGATTCTCGCGAAGTATTCCACATTGCATTGACTAAGCTTGGTTACTCACCAAACACGACTAACCCAGAAGAAATCAAAGCCGCTTACGAAGAACTGAAAAAGCTAATGCCAAACGTATTAGTATTTAACTCAGATTTTCCTGCAAACCCTTACCTTGCGGGTGAAGTTTCACTAGGCATGCTTTGGAACGGTTCTGCATACATGGCTCGTCAAGAAGGCGCGAACATCGACATCATCTGGCCAGAAAAAGGCACTATCTTCTGGATGGACAGCCTAGCAATTCCAGCTGGTGCGAAGAACGTTGATGCGGCTCATAAGATGATTGACTTCTTACTGCGCCCTGAGAACGCAGCTAAGATTGCACTTGAGATTGGTTATCCTACGCCAGTTAAAACGGCACACGATCTGCTACCGAAAGAATTTGCTAATGATCCAAGCATCTTCCCACCACAAGAAGTGATGGACAGCGGTACTTGGCAAGATGAAGTTGGCGAAGCGAGCGTAATGTACGATGAGTACTTCCAAAAGCTAAAAGTGAACAACTAATTCGTTAGTTTTAAAGATATGAAAAAGCGGCTCATGAGCCGCTTTTTTGTTCTTAATGACAAGACAAAAACTCTTCCTGTTGAAGTTATTACGCTCTTTCTTTTCCTTCTAGAGCCAGTATCTCGTCAACTAATTTTGGAACCTCAACGCTTGCTTTTCCGTAGCGTTTTTCCTCAAATTCACTTTCTACCGCACTAGGTTCTAGGTTAATTTCAATGGTATGTGCGCCGTGCATTTTTGCATCATGAACAAAACCTGCTGCGGGATACACAACGCCAGAAGTCCCAATAGAAATAAACAAATCTGCTTCTTCTAATGACGCGTAGATATCACCCATTCGCAGTGGCATTTCACCAAACCAAACAATATGTGGTCGCATTTGTGAAGGGATCTGACAACAGTGACAAAGCTCGCCTGTCTTAATGTCCTCATTGTGTTCTACTACTTGGTTAGATTCACTACAGCGGGCCTTGAGCAACTCACCATGCATGTGAATCACATTCTGACTGCCGCCTCTTTCGTGAAGGTTGTCTATATTTTGAGTGATGACCGTCACTTTACCTTCTAACTCAGCCTCTAAACGACCTAATGCTTCATGCGCTGCATTAGGCTTTATCGCATTATCTTGAAGTTTCTTGCGGCGTTGGTTGTAAAAGTCTTGAACAAGGTCCGGATCGCGAGCAAACCCTTCAGGCGTTGCTACATCTTCGATACGGTGATTCTCCCATAGGCCATCTTGCGCACGAAATGTTTGAATACCAGATTCGGCCGAGATACCTGCACCAGTAAGTACTACAATATTTCTATAAGGGAAATTCATAACTCATCCTTGCTGTTTTTTCATTAGCTTAACACTGAAAGAATAGCAACAGTAGTAATATGGATTAGACCATAGTCGTAATGGTCACTATTAGAATTACAATTTAAGAGGAACAGCAATGAGACAAGTATCTCTAACGTTTACATTGTTTATGACTTTGGCCGGCTGTCAACTTACCAATGTTGAAGGCGAAGTCGATGATGTAAAGGTAAGAGTCAGCACCAATGATGATGACCATCGAGGTAATGGTAATTTCTGTCCTCCAGGCCAAGCCAAGAAAGGCAATTGCTAAAAGAGCGGCTTTATGCCGCTCCCATATTGGCCTCAATCCTCGTTGGTCGAAGATATTTTATGAATGGCTAGGTCAGCGCCATTGAATTCGTCTTCTTCTGAAAGCCTTAGTCCCATACTGGTATTAATCGCACCGTAGACTACAAGTGCACCAAGCACTGCGATGGAAAGGCCCAAAAGCGTTCCTAGAAGCTGAACGATAATGCTCACGCCACCTAGCCCACCCAATGCGCTTTGACCAAAAATCCCAGCGGCAATACCACCCCAAGCGCCACATACACCGTGTAAAGGCCAGACACCTAGCACATCATCAATCTTGGTTTTGTTTTGTAGGTGGGTAAAAAGATAAACAAATAGCACGCAAGCAATCGCACCTGTCACTAAAGCACCGATAGGATGCATTAAGTCTGAGCCCGCACATACAGCAACCAAGCCAGCTAGTGGGCCGTTATGAATAAAGCCAGGGTCATTCTTACCAGCCAACAGTGACGCGACAATGCCCCCGACCATTGCCATCAATGAGTTCATAGCCACCAAGCCACTTATGCCTGACACGGTTTGAGCTGACATGACGTTGAAGCCAAACCACCCCACACATAAGATCCAAGCTCCCAAAGCCAAAAACGGAATATTCGAAGGTGCAAAGTTGGTATGCTTTCCTGCTCGAACTCTGCCTTTTCTCATGCCCAAAAACACAACGGCAACCAACGCTATCCAGCCGCCAACACCATGTACAACAACTGAACCTGCAAAGTCGTGAAAGCCATAACCAAAGGTATTTTCAAACCAAGCTTGAACACCAAAGTTTCCGTTCCAGATCATTCCCTCAAATAACGGGTATACGATGCCGACAGTGAAAAATGTTGTGATTAGAATCGGATAAAAACGAGCTCGCTCTGCGATACCACCAGAAACAATAGCAGGAATCGCTGCAGCGAAGGTCAGCAAGAAAAAGAACTTCACCAACTCGTAACCATTGCCTTGAGATAATGTCTCTGCATCAGCAAAGAAGGTGCCGCCATAAGCGACCCAGTATCCAATGAAAAAATACGCAATGGCGGAAATACCGAAATCGGCCAAGATTTTAACTAAAGCATTAACTTGGTTCTTTTGGCGCACGGTTCCTACTTCAAGAAAAGCAAAACCAGCATGCATCAAAAAAACCATGATTGCGCCAAGTAGTAAGAAAAGTGTGTCGGAACTTTGCGTGAGAGTTTGTACAGCGCCGTGTACCTGATTGGCAGTTACACTCATTATGATTGTCTCCGTTGATCTGTAGCGCACTTATCCTGTGCATCAAAGTTAGGCTCATCACCAATTTGGTGAACTTAATTTATAGAGCGTCTATCAGAGCAATTCTCATTCCATAATTTACATTTCTAACACTTACGATTTAATTTATTGTTTTGTATGAACTTTAATAAAATTAGGCATTCTTAAAATGGCGCTTAACACGCTAATAAGTGCACCAATATGGTTTTAGTGCACCAACATAATGCGCACCATATAGCTCAACAAACAGCAAACTTTATACGATAAACGTAAAAGCCACCTCATGAGAGGTGGCTTATATACGGAATTGCTAACTAAAGGAGTTTATCGAGTGATCTTCCCGGCTTTTACTTCTTCTAGCCAACGTCCTTCAACGAGATAGGGGGGGAGCCAACCAGTTTCAACAGATAAACGGTTACCTTTCTCATACCACATACATGCCATACCAAGCAGAGGGAAATTAATGAACGTGCGGATCCCTACTCTATCTGGTCCCAATTCTCTAAGATGATATTTCTCTTGAAACTGTAGGTTTTTAACGAGCACTTCCTCAAAATCATAACCAATGTTAGTAGTGAGCGCTGCGAAGGTTTCTAGGATCCCCATCGCAATTTCCAACGCCCAGTTATCCCCTTGGGCTACCGCTGCGTCCATTGCTGCGACGAGCTTATCAGGATAGTCCGATGTGCGATTATGAAACGACTGGATGACATCTACTAACATGTAAGACAATTCACCCGCTTTAGTAGAGCTTTGTCTCATCAAAGAAATCGGAAAGTTCGCCAATACGTCCATGCTAGGTTTATCACGCACAATCACCGAAGTAAAATACGCATCTAGCCACATTGAAGGACAAATGAAGCCTGTTTTTAAAATACCTTCCCCATCCCATGTCACTTCTGGATAGCCGAGTATCTGGATACTTAATGGTTCTTTCTGATACATAGCGAGCCGATGATAACATGCGCCCATTAGCGAAGTTTCATAAAGACGCAAGGTACATATTTGCTCATCTTCATGTGAGGCTTGAAACCAGGTATACCAGCGAACCTGGTCAATGGCAAAATCACCAAGACTGACCAGGTTTTCCCGCCTGATTTTAAGACCTTCTTTTCTGTTATCTAAGACCCGGTTTATAAATTTTTTCCGATTCACAATGGCTTGAGTGTCAAGTTCAGGATTTGCTTTGCGCTCTACAACTTTGACCGATTCTTTGCTTTGCATTTTTACTTTAGTCCTTCTGAATCAATTTTAAATTCTGCCACTTCTAGTTTTACGTCCGAGGCTTTTCCACTTTCTGGGATGCTTGCTTGAGTATGTATATATCGAATAGGTATGCCGGAGAAAGCTGCAAATTGGATTTCGTCGGCAGCTAATTTTTCAGTCGTTCCTTCTTTATTCTCTGACATTAACTTAACTATTTCCGCCGCATATTTACTTGTCCCTTGCTGATATGCTTCATTGCCAATTTTACGACTGCCGAGCGGGCTGCTGCCCCCCTTAGCCTCAACGATGATGATTTCTTCAGGATCATCTGAGAGGTAAACCATATCAAAGTCGCCCGGCTTCGAAATTGAGGTTCCAATATCTTTGGGATGAAGCAGCTTAGCATTAGGACGTTTACTCCGGACAAAGTCATCCGCGGCCAACTCACCTATTTTTGCAGACTGTTGGTTAATATTACCAATTTGAGCGTTATATCCCTCTTCGCCAGCTCGAGCGTCGATTGCCTCTTGACGCTCTTTTAAGCATTCGTCAATTTTTTCTTTGTTTCTTTCTGTTAGCTCATAATCACTCGTATTGAGTTCAGAGTTTTCTTTATACTCTGCTTTATTCAGCACAAGATCTTCAGTAAAGATCGTGCAACCTTCTTCCCCGCCAACTTTCTCTGAGTCAAAAACATGCGCATTTACAAATTCCTCAATCCCAACAACATACTGAACTTCGTGCCTGCTGCCATCTGAATGATTGATATGACGATAAAAAGTAATTTCATTTTTCTCGCAATCAATATGGTCTAAATCGTATTCATATCGAATATGATTTTTACCTTTGGGTTTTCGGATTTTGACTTGCGAGCGAACGCCATCTTCTCCGACGGATGATTCTTTTGCTGCCTCTAAAATCTGATCGCAAACCTCTTGGGGGACATCGCTTTGCGCCTGATACGCTGCCAACATTTGACCCAAGCGTTTTAACCCTTCTTCACAAAGGAAACCTGTTGGATCAATCCACTGGATAGGATTGACTGCATATTGGTAATGGTTAATGCCACCAGCAATAGATATCGGATCTTGTTGGATAAAGCGTCCTAGCTTAGGATCGTAATACCGAGCGAGGTTGTAGTGTAAGTCGGTTTCTTGATCGAAGTACTGCCCTTGAAAACGCAGTGGATTTACTACTTTTTCAATATGTACATGAGCAAAGCCATGAGCATCGTAGCTGGCACTCCATACAACATTCCCCTCGCAATCGATCAGTCGCTCTGGTTTACCAACTTGATCGCACTGGTACCAATAAATAACGTCATTTTCTAGCAGTGCCACTGGCGTGTAGGTTTCTGGTTGATATAGGTACCAGCGGAAAGCGCATGAAGAGCGTTCACCAATTAAACGTTCCCCTTCCCACAAGAACTCCGTAACGCCTTGTTGTGTAATTTTCTTCGTCCTGCGCCCTAATGCATCATATTCATATTGACTGATGCCATCGTCGGTGTGAACTTCAATGAGCTGATTTAACGCATCAAATACGCGAGTCTGAACGTGTCCTTGCCCCTCACGTTTTGTCTGGTTTCCTTGCGCGTCATATTTGAACCGGACACCATCGTGTACTTCAATACGATCAGCGAATACCTCTGAAGATGGCAAAGTAGGATTGCCAAAACTATCGTATTCAAACTTAGTCACTTCTCCGGAAGCATTGACTCGTTTCAGTTGCCCTAAGGCATCGTACTGATAGTGTGTTGCTCCTGCCGTATTATCAATGATTGATGAAATACGGTTTTGCGCATTGTAAACGTACTTTTTCTCTCTATCAGGCCAATGTTGTTCGACCAAACGACCAACACCATCATAAATGATGCGCTCATTAAAATATGCCGTTTCAATTTGGGAAACTCGTCCCATTTCATCGTAATGAAATTTGATTTGAGGTAAATCTAGGTTTCCAAACCGAATCGCTGAAAAACGCCCATATCGATCGTAAGAGAAGTTCAGCTCCGTATTATCTGGCAGTACCTGAGATACGCGTTGGCCAACTCTGTTAAACTCCTGCGCTATCTCAAACTGACCTTGAATGCGCTTTGTTAAATGCCCGAATGAAGAGTGTTGGTATTGCAATGTTTGATGGCGATTGGATGCGAAAGTAAGTCGACCACCAAGCGTATAGTTGAAGTGGTTCTCTACAATACTGCTACCATTTCCTGCTTTGACGTGCTTGAGATAACCCGCAGCGTCATAGCGATACAGCACAGTCCTATCGGCGACTTGCTTACGATGGATCCGTCCCATATGATCATAATCAAATTGGCTTTGTAGATTATCAAACCCGACAGTTCCTGACAGCTGGCCTTCATCGTCATACAGGAATTCGAACTCTAAGCCGTCACTCCGAACTAATTTAGTCAGGTTACGTTGTTGATCGTATTCGTAAGAAATATGGCTGCCATCGGGAAAGATGACTGCTTCTTGTTGCGCGAGTGCTCCCCATTGATATGAGGTAATGCCTGCTGGCGTTCGAATCTGAGCAACACGGCTGTGCTCATCGTAAGAATATTCTTCGCTATAACCGACTTTGTCTTCGTCGTTAAAATAACGAACTGATGTACGCCTGCCAAATTGATCATAAGCGAGTTGAGCAATACACCCATCGGGATAAGCAACGCCATTCACTAAATCTTCTTCATTGTAGCTATAACGAAGTAATGTACCGTCTATTTCATTCGCGATAAGTCTTTGTTGTTCATCCCACCACCACTGACTTTTCTTACCATCTTCAGACTCTTTTTTGACGACTTGACCGTGTTTATCGTAATCATATTCCGTGACACAGCCAAACTGGTCGGTATCCCAAACTCTTTGACCGAGGCTATTGTAGTAAGCCTTCTCGATATCCCCGTCAGGTGAAACCGTTTTAACTAACTTACCTAAGCCGTCATAACCATATTGAATTTCTTTGCCAGAGGAATGAAACTTAGAAACTAATTGACCATGCTGATTATATTGATAATTGACCGTTGACTGATCAGGATAGATAGCTTGCGCTTTTCGCCCTAATTCATCATATTGCCATCGCCAAGTTTTACCTGTGGGGCTTATTTTCTCGAGTAAGTTACCCTGCTCGTCATGCAAGAAAGACCATTGATGATCTAACGAGTCAGAATAAGAAGAGTGATTTCCTTGATAATGGAAGCGATAGTCATAAATTCCTGCGTCCCCAACGTTTCTGATGCATTTCGCTTTTGCACCTTCGCCATCCCATTCAAAATAATGAGTAAAGCCAGTTGGTCGTACACGTTTAACAATTAAATGCCCGCGGTATTGATACTGTTCCTTTAAGCCTAAATGATTAGTTGCACTGACCAAATCATCGTGCTCATCATAGGTATAAGTTGTCAGAACTTTTTGGGACTTTGCATTTAGCAGTTCTACAAGGCGTCCTTGCTTATCATATTGACATTCAAGAACCGGACGCTTGTTGTATGCAATCTCGATCAATCGATGGTTTCGAGAATACTGCAGTTGAAACGTTGAAAACGTGCCATTTCTGACTTGTTTAACAACCCAACGATCATCTTTCTGTTCAAATCGATATTGATGCCCATTCGCGAGCGTTACAATCCGAGTTGTTGAGCTCAGGAAATAACAGCTCGCACCAGCGTATATTTGATAACTTGTTGCTCCAATATCTACTGGCTCAAATTCTGTGATATCGGCCTTATCGTCAACAAACTCCCAAGCGATAACATTGTCTTTCTCGTTCGTCTTTTCGCGTAATTCAAACTGAAATGCATGTCGCCAACCAAAGCCCATTCCATGATTTACATCCGACTGCGAAGAGCGGTAAGTACGCTGCCAAGTAGTACCTTGTTGTAGCTCGATATCATAGAGTTCGAGAATTTCTTCACCCGTCACAAGTGATACAGGATCACCGGCTTTCTCATGTTTTTCGCTGCTTTGTTGCTGAGGCTTGTCGGATGCGGCACTTCTGCCACTCTTTTTATTCGACTTCCCCTTTCCCTTCGATGGTTTTGCATTGACGGTATTTTGAGTCGGTGGAGGCGTAACCGCTGACGAGAGTGCGTAGTTTTCGCCGGTAGGTACAATTCGAGCGACATGCAAGTCACCGTTCACCAAAGCATTGGCAAACGTTGAATTATAGTGTTGGGAAGTAAGCTCACCGTCAGGTATGTTTGGCTTGAATTGACCAATCGCATAGAACAAGTCCTCGACAGAGCGAAGGTCAAGCTCACCAAAGCTCTCAAGAAACTCTATTGCCTCTTGTTTGGTCACGAATGTTTTAGGTTCGCCGCTAGTAAGTAACTGACCAGAGAAGTGATAACTTTCGCCAAAGCGATTCGTGATAGGAATGACGAATTGAGGGATCATAGCCGTAACGTGTTTGTCCTTTTCTTACCTTGCCGCATCATTTAATGCTCGTTTCGCTCTTTTTATTTGTGAGAGCAAGATGCCTTAATCAAACATCCTCCGATAGAGATTCCTCTGTATGAGTAGACTGAATGTATTGATGGCAATTTTCACGTATGCAACTCTTTGAATTTCTGAGCGCAGCGTACTTTAACGGGACGATGAATCCTGAGTAAATGAACAATAGCGTGAGTGAGACTAATGTCTCATCGTGACGCGATTTTTTTACATGTTTCTTACTTAACTATGATTTTCTGCCCAGTTACGTAAATTCACTCAATAAGTTGCATCAAGTATCACCACTGCGACTCAACGCTTCATATTTGAGACAAAACAGCAACAAAAAAAACCGCCTATTACGGCGGTTTTGCTTAAAGAATACTGATTAAAGGTTTGGACCTGTCGATGGTCTGTGTGGTTGGTTATTGAGCAGTTGCTGCATCCCTTGAAACATTCGCATAAACCACACCAAGATGGCTAATGCAGCAAACACCATCCCTACCCAAGGAATAAAGTAAGCGATGGTTTCAAGCAAAGTACTATGCAACCAATAATCACTCACGCCAACGAGTACACCGTTAGAAGTCGCGACGGTGACGATCAACACAACAAAAAACGTCAGGTAGAGAAAGAAGGTACGAATTAAACCGTAGTAATGAGAAATCACTACGTCACTGTCTTCTCCCTTATCTAATCGGTAACCCGCATAGATAATTGCGATAACGCCTGAGATCAGAAACGTAAACGGGGTCAGACAGCTCAGGATGTACGCAACCCAAATCCCGTTATGAGGTTTGTTCATTCGCTTTCGCTCCTTTTACTTCCGTTTGTGCCGTATCTGTTTCGCCCATTGCTTCTTTGGATTTCACTTCTTCATACCAAAGATCGTGATGCTCTTTCGCCCATGTTTCATCAACTTCACCAGTCACCATGCCTTCTAACGCACCTTCCATACCGAATAGACCAATATAGATGTGGAAGATAAAGCCACAGATTAGAATCAGTGCCGAAATCGCATGAACTAAGTTAGAAAGCTCCATGTCACGGCGAGTTTGGCCAAAGATAGGAAAGTCCAGAACTAAGCCACTCACTGCCGCGATAGCACCAAAGAAGATCAACAACCAATAGATTGCCTTCTCGCCACCGTTTGAGAAACCAGCTGACGGATGTGTGCCTTTGTGTTTACCAACCATACCGCCCATTTTCATGAACCAACGAACATCAGTCATGTTTGGAATCGACTTGCGCCACCATTTAAAGAGCACGAGCATCAGCAAAATGAAGAACAATGGCCCCATGTAATTGTGGTACTGCTTCGCCAACATGACGATAAAGCCCCAGAACTCAGTAGGAACATACGGTTTTAAGAAGTGCTTACCGTAAACCAGCATCAAACCACTGAATGCCAACGTTAAGAATGTAAACGCCATACTCCAGTGAAGCGCGCGGTCTAAACGAGACCAACGCTTCATCTTTTTGCCTGTACGAGGCTTACTTAGCATCAAAGGGCCAACAAATACGTAAGCCATGATAACCATCGCGATACTGCCGAAAATCGCGACAGCACCAGCAGGAGACATCCATTTCTCTTTTAGAATGTACCAAGTTTCACCAGGTTTACTGATTAATACGCCATGTTCTGGCGATTTAGACGTGGTATAACCTTCTTGCCCCTCTCTGACTTCGCGCCAATAGTCTGCCCCGGCGAGTTGCGTGATCTCCTGTTGAATAACTTTAGAAGATTGTTCCTCTGCTGAAGCAGGCATTGCGAAAGTCAGCAGCAATGCTGTCATCATTGACAGCATTGCTAGAGACGCACGTTTAAGCGTGTTTAACATGTGCCTCTCCTTACTTAGCTTTTCGTCGCATCGTAAGAAAGATCGTTTCCGTCTGTCCAACCTGCGTTTTTCGCGCCGCGTTCTACCACACGTTGACGGAAAATGTCAGAGACTTTCTCTGCGTCACCCGCAAGCAGTGCTTTGGTTGAACAAAGCGATGCACACATCGGTAACTTGCCTTCTGCGATACGGTTCGCACCGTATTTTTGACGTTCTTCCTCAGAGCCTGGCTCTGTTTCTGGGCCGCCCGCGCAGAAAGTACATTTATCCATTTTGCCACGTTCGCCAAACGCTTCTTGTTTAGGGAACTGAGGTGCGCCAAACGGACAAGCAAACAAACAGTAACCACAACCGATACACAGATCTTTATTGTGAAGAACGATGCCGTCTTCGGTATGTTCGAAACAGTCTGCTGGACAAACTGCCATACAAGGCGCATCGGTACAGTGCATACAAGCAACAGAGATGGAGTTTTCACCGGCTTCACCATCGTTTAGTGTTACCACGCGGCGACGTTGAATGCCCCATTCAAGAGCATCGTCGTTTTCGTTCTTACATGCAGTAACACAGCCGTTACACTCGATACAGCGTTTGGTGTCACATAGAAATTTCATTCGTGCCATTGTCAGACTCCTTAGGCTTTACGAATGTTACATAGGGTTACTTTGGTTTCCTGCATCAAGGTAACCGGGTCGTAACCGTAAGTGGTTGCCGTGTTGGCCGATTCGCCAACAACGTAAGGCTGTGTACCTTCTGGGTATTTAGGACGTAGGTCTTCACCTTCGAACTTACCGCCAAAGTGGAACGGAATGAACGCCAAGCCAGGTTTCACACGACGTGTTACCATCGCTTTCACCTTGATTCGCCCCTTCTCTGCACCTTCAACCCAAACATCATCACCATCTCTGAAGCCAAGATCGTTCGCGTCTTTCGGGTTCACTTCAACAAACATTTCTTGTTGAAGCTCGGCAAGCCAAGGGTTTGAACGCGTCTCTTCACCACCACCTTCGTATTCAACCAGACGGCCAGAAGTCAGAACGATTGGGTACTCGCCCGATTTGTCTTGCTCTTGAATGGATTTATACAACGTAGGAACACGGAAGATTGCATCTTTGTCTTCCCAAGTTGGGTAATCCGTTACAAGGTCACGACGTGGTGTGTAAAGTGGTTCACGATGCAGTGGCACACGGTCTGGGAACGTCCAAACAATCGCACGCGCTTTCGCGTTACCAAATGGAATACAACCGTGCTTGATCGCGACACGCTGAATACCGCCAGAAAGGTCAGTCTTCCAGTTTTTACCCTCTGCTGCCACTTTCTCTTCAGCAGTTAGGTCGTCCCACCAACCAAGTTGTTTCAATAACTTATCAGTGAACTCTGGGTAACCGTCTTTGATCTCACAGCCTTTCGAATAACTGTCTTCTGCAAGAAGGCTTTTGCCTTCGAATTCCACACCAAAGCGCGTACGGAAGTTACCGCCACCTTCTGCAACCGTCTTAGACGTATCGTACAGAATGTGTGTACCTGGGTGTTTCATTTCTGGTGTGCCCCAGCATGGCCAAGGTAGACCGTAGGTTTCACCGTTGACAGGGCCACCTTCCGCTTCCAATGTGGTTTTGTGGAACGTATGCCAGTTTTGTTGGTGCGCTTTCAAACGCTCAGGGCTTTGGCCTGTGTAACCAATCGTCCACATGCCTTTGTTGAATTCACGCGTTAGGTCTTCAATCACCGGCTGGTTATTTTCAACACGGATGTTTTTGAACAGAAGATCTGAATAGCCCAGTTTCTTCGAAAGCAGATACATGATTTCGTGGTCTGGTTTTGATTCAAACAAAGGTTCAATCACCTGATCACGCCATTGTAGAGAGCGGTTAGATGCGGTAACGCTGCCGTGTGTTTCAAACTGTGTTGTTGCAGGAAGCAGGTAAACGCCGTCGGTACGGTCGTTCATTACCGCAGCAACCGTTGGGTATGGGTCCACAATCACCATCATGTCCAACTTCTGCATCGCTTTTTTCATCTCAACACCACGTGTTTGAGAGTTCACTGCGTGTCCCCAGTAGAACATTGCACGGATGTTTTCGCGTTGACGAATGTTGTCTTTGTTTTCCAGTACACCATCGACCCAACGAGATACTGGGATACCTGCACTGTGCATTGGTTTCTGACCGCTATAAGCGTTGTCATCGAAACGACCTTTGATCCATTCGTAATCGATTTCCCACACTTTTGACCAATGACGCCAAGCGCCTTCAGAAAGGCCGTAGTAGCCAGGTAACGTGTCAGAAAGTACGCCAAGGTCGGTTGCGCCTTGTACGTTATCGTGACCACGGAAGATGTTTGCGCCGCCGCCTGATTTACCAATGTTACCAAGCGCTAGCTCAAGCACACAGTAAGCACGTGTGTTGTTGTTGCCAGTAGTATGCTGAGTACCACCCATACACCAAACAATGCAGCCTGGGCGATTTTCAGAGAGCAGTTTTGCTGTTTGGTAAACGTCTTCTTCGCTTACGCCTGTTACGCGCTCTACTTCTGCTGGCGTCCACTTCGCTACTTCAGCACGGATTTCATCCATACCGAATACTCGTTGACGGATGAACTCTTTATCTTCCCATTGGTTTTCGAAGATGTGCCACAACACACCCCAAATAAATGCTACGTCAGAACCTGGACGAAGTGATACATAGTGATCCGATTTTGCTGCCGTACGTGTACGACGAGGATCCGCTACGACGATCTTACAGTTGTTCTTCTCTTTCGCGATCAGAATGTGCTGCATCGCCACTGGGTGTGCTTCAGCTGGGTTTGAACCAATGAACAGCATCGACTTACAGTTGTGCATGTCATTGAAAGAGTTGGTCATCGCACCGTAACCCCAAGTGTTTGCTACACCCGCCACGGTTGTTGAGTGACAAATACGCGCTTGGTGGTCAACGTTGTTAGTGCCCCAAAGTGATGCCATTTTGCGGAACAAGTACGCTTGTTCGTTGCTGTGCTTTGCGCTTCCCAAGAAGTAAACCGAATCAGGGCCAGACTCTTTGCGGATGTCCATCACCTTGTTACCGATTTCTTCGATCGCTTGATCCCAAGAAAGCTTTTTCCACTTACCGTTTTCAAGCTTCATTGGGTATTTTAGACGACGCTCACCGTGGCCATGTTCACGCAGTGCTGCGCCTTTTGCACAGTGACCACCGGCGTTAAATGGGTGGTCAAATGCAGGCTCTTGACCCGTCCAAACACCATTTTGAACTTCTGCGTAAATACCACAACCCACTGAACAGTGAGAACAGATAGTACGTTTTATTTCTGTTTTCGCTTCTGGATCGACAGATTTTGCTTGCGCTTTTTTCATCATTCCCGGTGCAAATAGACTAGCACCAACCACTGCGCCACCAGCGGCAAGCGAAGTGTTTTTCATGAATGCACGACGAGATACGCCAAGCTGGTTCGTTTCTTTGCTCACACTGTCGGAGCGTTTGACAAGTTTCATCCGTTATCTCCTAAAGTGTGTCGTAGTAATCGCGAATGTGTTGAGTTTCACGATACCCTTTCTTCTTCACGTCGTTTTCAGAAGGCTCAACCGTTTCTGAAGCAACGGCCACTTTCGTGGTTCCCGCAACAACAGCACCGGCAACGGCAGCGGTTGTGAAGCCTTTTAGGAGATCCCTACGGCTTGTGTTTATTTCTTTATTATCTTTCATCATTGCTTCCTTACCTTACGGTAGATCTTTGGAGACTCATGCCTCTCTATCGATATGACCAAGTACTGCTCGATTACTCGTAATCAGTGACGTTTTTCACATCAATTTTTAATTTGTTCTTACTGCTTTTGGTGTTCACGCTAAAGCGCACTTGCTCTAACGTTAAAAACGCATCGCAAAGCTGTGCAGCTGGCTTGTAGAAGTTCACGCTTTCTGCGCTCTCTAGTTGGCGCGTAAAAGATTGGAACCAAGGGGCAATGTGTTTGTTAAACACCGCTTGTTGAAGTTCTTCCTCTTCACCTGTCAGCATTGCCATCACTTCGCACAGTGCAGAAATATGGTCTTCAGGCTCTTTCACGTTCTCTTCTCGTTCGATGCCTAAAAGATCCAAATCGCGACGAATTTCCGCTAACGGCTTTTCCATCATCGAGCCAGTACGATGCCAAGATCCGAATGGCACAACTTCACCACGTCCAATGCCAATAAACAGATCTTGATATTCTTCTTCTAACGCTTCTCGCTGCGCTTCGTTCGCGGCTTGTTGCAGTGCGAGCCAAGCTTTTTGCATCGCGCTCTCAGACGGCTCAATTTCTAGCGATTTCAGGAACGCCAGCATTTCATCACTAGGCGCACTACGAAAAAGTGCGGATAAAACGAGATAAATGTCTGTTCTCAGTGTTTGTTCTTGTTGTGTGTCCACTGCGAGCTCCTAGTATTTCAGTTGTTTCATTGGGTCTTCTGCCATCGACTCAAACATGTCGATCACACGGCAGTCTTCACACATCGCGATACGATTGATCGCCGCTTCATCAGAGAAATGAGAGTGACCGCGTAACTTGTTTTGTAGCATGTCGATCATAGACTGAGGTGCGAATGGCTTATGACAGCGAATACATTCCGCTGCTTTCTCTTCGTGAATCACAACCGCTTTTTGGCGCTCTTTTTTCACCCAGTTCATACGAGGCGTAAGCGTCAGCACTTTCTCTGGACACGCTTTCTCGCACAGCCCACATTGAATGCAGTCTTGCTCGACGAATTTAAGCGACGGAGATTGACCATCTGTATGAAGTGCACGTGTAGGACAAACTGCCACACAGCTCATACACAACGTACAATCTTTGCTCTCACAAGAAACATTGCCGTAAGGCGCGTTTGCTGGCAGCTCAACAATGTTCTCGACTGGAATACGAGAAGACGACAACGCATCCAACGCCGTAAATAGACGCTGACGTTTGTTACCTTGCAAATCACCTAATGCCAAATCAAAAGACTCAGTACAAAGTGTCGGAGCACCTTCACGTAGTGACTCTAGATACAGAATGTCGATGGTTTCTTTGGCGATACCAAGCTGACCGAGCAGCTCTTGAGCAATACCTACTTCGCTATTAAGCACACGAATAATGGTTTGAGGCATAAAACGTGAAGCCGCAAACAGCACCTGAGTAGCACCATTCACAAGCGCGGCGAACCAAGTATCAATACCAACCGAAGGCAGTTCTTCCACCACAATTGGAATCACATTATCTGGCAGTGCTTTTAGTGCCATCACGTTGTAGCTCTCGTGGCGAGAACTACAAATCAATACGATAGGATCTAAACCACCCGCTTGCTCATAGTTGGCGAGCGTACGTTCAATAAACTTTTGCGTATCTTCAGGGTTTGGCAGTGCGTAATGAATCGCTTCTGTCGGACACGCTGTAGCACAAGTACCCACGCCTTGACATAGGTATGGGTTGATCTCGATGCGATGGCCCGTTCTGTCGCTGCCTTCACTCGATAGTGCCCCTGCCGGACAAGCATCCACACACCGTTCGCAACCTTTTACGCCACGAGAGCTGTGTGCACATAAATCGGTATCTAAACGGAAGAATTTCGGTTTATCGAACGTCCCCATTAAGGTTGGAATCTCTTCCAACGCTTCAGCCAGTTTCGGATAGCCACGACCTACTGGGTAGTAGCCCGGTACTGGGACTTCTTCCGACATGCAGCTGTTAAGGCAAAGATCGAGTACGATATCGAAACAATCGCTATTGGTCGCGACCTTGGCAAGGTTGTTGGTCAAACCATGATTTTCAATCAGAACTTCAAACGTACCTAAGAATCCTGAAACCTGAACCGAATTGGCGTAATAAAGCTCGGGATTTGTGCCCTTTTCGCCATCGGTAGAAAGCAGCGTTAGGCTGTTCATTTGCGACAATTGCGCTGCCGCACTTTCGATGATTGCTGTTGGGCCCACAATCAAAGTATTACCGCCGCTTTCATAGCTTACGGTTGGTGGAATAAGATTGGTCAACTCTACGGTATTTTCGAAAGCGTACAGCCTCGCTTTACCGTTATTGGAAGTTGCTTGTTCTAATAATTGTTTCAGCATTGCTCAATTCCATTTATGAACATGGATAGTCTTTTCCATCTCTTAGTGTAGTTAGCGCCGGAGATTCTGCTGATTAACTTATCAATGAGAATTCTTATTCCGCCATCTATAGGCGATGAATACTACGCAGTGCGTCCGTACTAACTTCAACCAGATTGGTATTGAGCAACAAATAGCAAGTGTCATGCCAATAAAATATCAACTTAAAATCAATAGGTTATCAATTTTACTGACAAATAGTAGGGATAAAAAAACCGGTTGAGACATTTTGTCTCAGCCGGCTCATTGAGTGTTTAGTCAAAATGTACCTATTATTTATGTGGTATATTTTGTCTCACCTCGTTAGGCTGTGATTCTTCAGCAAAAGTATCACTTTCGCCAGATACTGTATTTATATACAGCTCATTTTCATCTTGAGTAATTTGGCCACTTTTGTCGGTGTTTGACTCTGCGTCTTCAACTACCTCAGATGCGATATCGTTAGCGTTAAGCTCAGACCCTTGCGCAGTTTCAGCGTCTGGTTCGTCTTCCACTTTATCTTTAACCCAATCACGCAGCGTCTCAGCGACGTCTTGAGAAAGTGACTTTAAGTTACTGTAATCATCATCGTAATCGTCTAGGCCGTCACGCACGTTAAATTCTTCGGACAAGAACATTTTGCGCAGCGCAGCTTTCTTAACGCTTTCTGAAGCTTCAGAAACCAGCAGTTGCGCCACAGACATTTCTTCGGTTTTTTCAGTCTCTACACTCGCGGTAATGTCTGGAGCCTGACTATCCTCATTGACGTTCAAAGCATCTGAGCTTTCGTCAGCGTTTGAAAGCGCTGTGACACTATCTTCGGATTGCGCCGTCTCTGCTATCGGCGTGATCTCTTCAGCATGTTGGGAAGATTCTTCTAGTTTACGTTTCGACCAACGGCTTAAAAAACTAGTTGCCATTTGCTCTGCCTGCTCCTTTGCGTTTCTTGCGTCTTACTTCTAACAACTCACCGTGACGACCAATAAAGGCTTCCATCCAAGCCTGAACGGCTAACGGCATATCGTTAGATAGTACAAGGTTATCACCATCCATATATTGCGCCGCAACAGATTGTGAAGCCGTCAGTAACTGTATCGCTGGTTTTTCACCAGACTCGACGTTATCCATCACTAAAAAGAGTTTAGGTTGCTGAGAGCTTAAGTTAAAGCGGTAGTCTGTACGTTCATCTTTATGTAATTGCAACGGACAAACATCTGGAGTCTCTTCCGTCGGATTCAGCGCAAATCCTGTCAACTGCCATTGGGTTGTCACCCAAATCCCTGTACTGATCTCATGCTCAACAAGCTCTACGCCGATTGGCCATGTATCCTCAGTCTTTTCGTAATTTTTTTCGAAATCTTTCTTATCCGACATAACTCACCCAGTCTTTCTATTTTTGGTCTGAAAACACACAGGAGATTTTGCCCCGTTTTCGACCATTTTTATTGTCTTCGAAGCAATAAACGCGCCAAGCTGATATAACTTAGTCTATATACTCCCTCAGGCTATAAGTACCAAACTAGACGAAACTCAAATGTATTGATGTGTCATTACTGCGAACTCGCAGTTTTAATGCATTGTTGACATAAAACCTCGCAATTTCTGTGGGAACCGCTATTTTGGAATGAGATTTGCTAGCCACTTAACAAGCTAAAATGCGTAGCAACCTAACGCTCTTAATCACTAGGACACGACTGTGCTGAAACCAAATATTATTAAAACCAGTGAAAATCCCCTGCAAACCATTGAAGTCGATGTGTACGACGAGTACGGCGAAAAGCTCACGAAGCAAATCGCTTGCGAGCGTCCTCTTACGGTCATGCTGAACTGGAAAGAAGTGGTCACGCTCATGACGCTAGGTTCGCGTCCAGAAGCACTAGTACTGGGTTATTTAAAAAACCAAAGCTTCCTGTCCGATCCAGCCGCGATTGAATCCGTTATTATTGACTGGGAAACGCATTCCGCAGCGGTGATTACTAAAGAAAACACTGAACACTTAGAAGGCGCCCTGAAAAAGAAAACCGTCACCTCAGGTTGTGGCCAAGGCACTATGTATGGCAACGTGATGAAGCAGCTTGAAAATTATCAAGTGCCTCAAGTTTCTCTTAAGCAGTCAGAAATTTATTCTGCGCTGGAAGCGTTAACTCATTACAACGACACCTACAAAAAAGCGGGCGCAGTACACGGCTGTGCGGTTTGCAAAGGTAATGAAGTGTTGTCATTTGTGGAAGATGTCGGCCGTCACAACGCAGTGGATACACTTGCAGGTGAGATGTGGCTCAAAGAAGAAACAGGTGAAGATAAAATTTTCTACACAACTGGTCGCCTTACATCAGAGATGGTGATTAAAGTGGCTCAAATGGGCATTCCTGTTCTGCTTTCTCGCTCTGGCGTTACTCAAATGGGGTTAGATCTAGCGAAGCAATTTGGTATTACGACCATTGCGCGTGCGAAAGGTTTGCGCTTCCAAGTGTTTACAGGAGCCGACAAGGTTGAATTTGATGTAAAAGGCAACCAATAACACCTTTTCAGTGTAAACTAAAACCAATAATGCGGATTCACAGAGGATGTGGACTATGAATAATGACCAATTGTGGAATTTTCTGCTTACGCCCAGCGGTATCATGCTTTCTATGATTATTACCTTTGGCGTAGTCGGAATCTATGCGTATATAACAGGTCAGTTTAAGGATTAAGGCCAAATATTAAAAAAGCCTCGCTAAATAGCGAGGCTTTTGCTTTTTAAACGCTTTGCGAGTAATTACGCGTCAACGCCACGAGATTTTAGGAACTCAGAGTAAGTGCCTTTAAAGTCTGTGATTTTACCATCGCGGATTTCGATAATACGCGTTGCTAGCGAGTCTACGAATACACGGTCGTGAGAGACGAAGAACAACGTGCCTTTGTATTGCTCAAGCGCCGTGTTCAAAGATTCAATTGATTCCATGTCCATGTGGTTGGTTGGTTCGTCCATTAGCAGCATGTTTGGCTTGTGCATCATTAACTTACCAAGCAGCATACGACCTTGCTCACCACCAGACAGTACTTTTACTGACTTCTTAATGTCATCTTGACCAAACAGCATGCGACCAAGGAAACCACGAACGACTTGCTCGTCATCACCTTCTTGACGCCATTGACCCATCCAATCCGTTAGATTCATATCTTCTGCAAAGTCATGCGCGTGGTCTTGCGCGTAGTAACCGATGTTTGCATTTTCAGACCATTTGAACTCACCAGCACGCGGTTCAAGTACACCAGCAAGCGTGTTTAGAAGTGTTGTTTTACCCACACCATTTTCACCGATGATCGCAACGCGCTCTCCCACTTCAAAAATTGCATTGAAGTCTGAGAACAAGTCCTCTTCAAAACCTTGGCTCAGGTTTTCTACAATCAGAGCGTTACGGAACAGCTCTTTAGACTGTTCAAAACGAATGAATGGGTTTTGACGACTAGACGCTTTCACTTCGTCCAATTTGATCTTGTCGATTTGCTTCGCACGAGATGTCGCTTGTTTTGCTTTCGATGCGTTTGCAGAGAAACGCGCAACGAACGTTTGTAGCTCAGCGATTTGTGCTTTCTTCTTAGCGTTGTCGTTTAGTAGACGTTCGCGAGCTTGAGAAGCCGCCGTCATGTACTCGTCGTAGTTACCAGGGTAAACGCGTAGTTCACCGTAGTCCAAGTCAGCCATGTGTGTACATACTGAGTTTAGGAAGTGACGGTCGTGCGAAATGATGATCATTGTGCAGTTACGCGCGTTTAGCGTATCTTCCAACCAACGAATTGTGTCCATGTCCAAGTTGTTGGTAGGTTCGTCAAGAAGCATCACATCTGGGTCTGCGAATAGAACCTGCGCTAGAAGCACACGAAGTTTCCAGCCTGGTGCTACTTCACTCATTAGACCGAAGTGTTGCTCCATTGGGATACCTACAGCAAGAAGAAGCTCGCCCGCTTTGGCTTCTGCCATGTAGCCGTCCATTTCAGCAAACTGAACTTCTAAGTCAGCCACTTTCATGCCGTCTTCTTCGCTCATTTCAGCAAGTGAGTAGATGCGGTCACGCTCTTTCTTCACTTCCCATAGCTCTTTATGACCCATGATAACGGTATCGATTACAGTAAATTCTTCGTAAGCGAACTGGTCCTGGTTCAGTTTTGCAACGCGCTCGTTTGGATCGTAGCTTACGTTACCGCTGGTTTGCTCAAGCTCGCCGCTGAGGATCTTCATAAAGGTTGATTTACCACAACCGTTAGCTCCAATTAAGCCGTAGCGATTGCCTTCGCCGAACTTAACTGAAATGTTTTCGAATAGCGGCTTAGCGCCGAATTGTTGAGTAATATTCGCTGTGGAGATCAAAACCTTTACCTTAGCAATTGGGGTGTATTTAGAAAAACCGGGCAACGGTACTTGTTCATGCTACATACTGCAAGTGTTGTTTTTATTAATTCACTCCAAGTGAAATCATTGTAAGGTTTCTAAGAAGCAAAAGCGTAAACATAAATGCGTCATCAAATACAAAAAAGAGCCACTATCGTCAGTGGCTCTTTTTCCATTAATACTTCAAAAAAGTGACTAAGCGATGTTCGTCACCTCTAGGATCAGTTCGGCTTTTTTAGGTAAATAAATACTGAATTTACTGCCTTTTCCCCATTCAGACTCTGCTTTTAACTCACCACCCGTTTGGCTGAGAATACTTTGGGAGACCGATAGCCCTAACCCTGTGCCTTCTCGTTTAGTTGTGTAAAATGGCGAGAAGATTCGACTCAAGTTTTCTGGTTTAATACCGCAGCCCTCATCGATAACATGAATCGCGGCTCCTTTCACTTCTCCCTCGTCAATCCAGTCTTCACTGACTACTGTTAACGTGCCTTTACCGCTCATTGCGTGAATGGCGTTCATTTGCAAATTAACTAAGATTTGTAGCAAGTGGTGACGGTTTATCTCGACGGACGTATGCGCTTGTAGGTCAGTCACAAACTCAACGTCGCGTTTCTTGGTGCCAGTTTTAACCAAGGTGATGCTTTCATCAATGATAGGATTGACATGTTGCCAAGTGATTTCATCTTGAACACCGCCTTGGCGACTGTATTGCAATAAACTGCGTGTGATATTGCGGATACGATCAATTTGCGCGTGAATCGCATCAATTTCTTCTTGTACTCGACTTGCATCGTCACCCAACTCAAAATGGATCAATTCTACGTTGCCAAGAATCACGGCGGTTGGGTTATTAATTTCGTGAGCAATCCCCGCGGTGAGTTCTCCCAATGCTGCCAGTTTTTCATGAACAACGAGTTTGTCGCGAGTTTGGTTAAGCAATTGAATATGCAGCTCAAGATCTTGGGTTTTTTCTCTCAGGCTTGCCGTACGCTCTTGAACTTTGCATTCAAGTTGAGCTGCGGAGTTTTTCAGTTCAATTTTGCGCTCTTCTAGCGCGTCTAACATATCATCAAACTGTCTGGCTAACTGCGCAAGTTCATGATCGGCATCTAATCCTAACGGGCCAATCCGTTTTTCTTTACCTTGTTGGACCTGCTTCACCACTTTGTGAATGCGTTCGATCGGTCGAAACAGATCATAAGAACCGCGATATACCATCACGCCAGAAACCAGCAATAACATAACCGTAATCAAGCTGATTTCGGCAATGTTGGTCATGTAGGCTTTAACGAATGGCCACATTAGGTAACCGGTATAAAGCATACCAATGACGTTGCCGTATTGGTCTTTGATCGGTTGATACGCCGTAATATACCAAGCGTCATACACATATGCTCGGTCAACCCACTGTTCACCCTTCGAAAGTACTTGGTTATACACTTCTGCGCTCACGCGAGTGCCTATGGCGCGCCCTAGTCTATGATCGCTGTCTAGAGGAACGTTGGTGCTCACACGCAAATCATCGAGAAATACCGTCAACGTACCCACAGGGCGAAGGCGGTCATTATCACTTAAGTAAATGAGATCGCGGATTTGATCCACCAGCACTGTACTATTGTTAAGGAGCAAACCACCATCCAGAAAGCCGATCAAATCATTCGCTTGGCTGTATACCGGAATCACGGTTCGACTGACTAACCCACGCGCCTCCCTGTCACCATCAGCAAGAATAGGCACTTCTGCTCGTTTGGCGAGTTCAGGATCGAGGCGTTCGAGTTCTTCTTTATTGAGTACATCAAAAAACGATTCGCGCTTGGTGAGATCCATAAAGCGGAATTTGTTTTCCATGGAATTAACGCGTTGGAAAGAGAGAAAATCTAAAGCATATCTTTTCTTCTGCTCTGTGACCCACTTTTGCAGGTCACCTTGTGGCGTTCCTTTATTAATGCGAATACGGAAATCGTACGAATCGGCAAACGCCCGCACGTAATTGGCTTGCTTTTGCTGTAACAACGTTACACTGTTATTTGCAACACCAAGACGTTCCGAGACATCAAGCAGCGCATTTTGCCACGTGTAATGAATAGACCAATAAATGGTAATGCCGATCAGAGCTAACAATGTGAGGAAAATCGGCGCAGAGGTTAAGAATAACAAGCGATAACGCACCATGGTTTTAAAACGGTGCGTCCATTTTGACAATCCTTTGTACTGTGGGCCGTTAGTCGGCATATTCCTCATCCTCAGAATCCCATTCTTTGTATTTACGTTCTAAGGTCTTGCGAGCTACGCCCAAGTCACGAGCAGCAGCAGACTTATTGCCTTCATGCAAGTTAACGACTTGTTTAATATGTGCTTTCTCGACTTCTTTTAACGTCCAGCTGTTTGGATAGCCTTCGCCAGTAAATTCTTTGCCTTCTCTAAAGGTTGGTAACTCAGCAGAGTGAGAAACAGTAATCGATACATTAGGCAGTGAATGCCCGCCATTCAGCTCTCGCCAATAGTGTGCAGGTGGTTTGCCAAGCAAGATACAACGCTCAATCAAGTTTTTCAGCTCACGAATGTTTCCCGGCCAATCGTACTCACTCATGGCTTCCATGTCCTCGTGCGCCCATTTGGGCGCAGGCATACCGAGCTCGCGCGTCAGCATGTTGCTGAAAAATGGCACCAACTCAAATAAGTCGGTTTTGCGCTCTCGCAGCGGACACACTTCAATTTTCAGAACGTTTAAACGGTAATAGAGGTCACTGCGGAAATTACCTTGATTGACCTCTTCTTGCAGGTTTCGGTTGGTTGCCGCTACGATACGGACATCAATACTGATCTCTCTTTCTGAACCGACAGGGCGAATCGTACGCTGCTCTAACACACGTAATAATGATGCCTGCATTGCAAGTGGCATCTCCCCGATTTCGTCAAGAAATAAGGTGCCACCGTTCGCAACACGGAACAAACCTTCACGCGATTTTTTTGCACCGGTAAACGCGCCCGATGTATGACCAAATAACTCACTCTCTAAAAGCTCAGGTGCAATCGCGCCGCAGTTGATTGGCACAAACGGGCCCGTTCTCCCACTCGCCTGGTGGATACCTCGTGCAACTAGCTCTTTACCCGTACCCGACTCACCTTCCACCAAAACAGAAGCGCGTGATGGTGCAAATTGGTTAATAAGTTGCTTAAGCAGGCGCGTTTTTTCTGAGCCGCCGATGATCTCTGAGGTATTGTGACGTTGGTAATCGCGTGTCATGGCGTACTGCATGCGTTCGTTCAAACGGCGATCCATACAGCGACTGACCGCTTTTAACATCTGCTCAAGGTTGAATGGTTTGAGGATAAAGTCGGAAGCACCGAGCTGTAGCGCTCGAATGGCAATTTCTAAATCCGCATAACCCGTCATAAAAATCACATCGGCACGTTTGTCATCATCTTCAAACGCTTCTTCCCACTCAATTCCAGAACGCCCTGGCAGATTAATATCCAGTAAGATCAGATCATAATGTCGAGAATTACGCAGTTGTTCTGCTTCTTCGATGCTACCAGCTGTATCGACATGTGAAAAAAGCTTACCCAATGCCTTTTTCAAGATGGCTTGCATGCCTAATTCATCATCGACGACCAGTACGGAAAAGGCGCTATATTGTTGGTTTGTACTAAGATGGGATTGAGTAGACATATTTACCCCAGATGGATTTCGATGGGACAGAGTGTACCAAGTTTAAACAGAGATACCCTACAAAAAGTGCGACATTTTGTACCAACGCAAACTTTTATGCAAATAACCCCATGATTTAGTGCATAAACCAAGCACTTTAAGCTTGTAAAAGGTTGGCATCTTGTTTGCTATAAGGTGGATACGGAGCGCATTTAAGTGATCTAAGGATGTTGATGTTTGCTTATTCCAACACCCTGAGACAACTTGCGTATTACGCTAATCGCTCTCGTCCAAAAAGGCTTCTCCCTAAAACCTGGAGAGATTCCAAAGAATCATTGGAAAGGAACACATAAAAATGAAAAAAATTGCGCTAACTCTGGCTGCAACGTCAATCACGCTTGTAAGTTACTCTGCGTTTTCTGCTCAAGACGGAGAACACGTTCGCCTTGCAACCACAACCAGTACTTACCATTCAGGTTTACTTGATTACCTACTTCCACAATTTGAAAAAGACACGGGCTACAAAGTCGATGTTATTGCTGCAGGTACGGGTAAAGCCTTAAAAATGGGCGAAAACGGTGACGTAGATTTGGTGATGACACATGCACCAAAAGCTGAAGGCGCATTTGTTGAGAAAGGCTACGGCGTTTTACCTCGCAAGCTAATGTACAACGACTTTGTGATTGTAGGCCCGAAAGCTGACCCAGCAACAATCAAAAATGACGAAGGCGTGTTAGATGTATTCAAAGAGATCGCAAACAAAAACGCAACGTTCATCTCTCGCGGCGATGATTCTGGTACGCACAAAAAAGAAATGGGCTTCTGGGCTCAAACTAAAATCGAACCGAACTTTGGTGGCTACCGTAGCGTAGGTCAAGGTATGGGCCCAACTCTAAACATGGCGTCTGAAATGCAAGGCTACACCATGACGGATCGCGGCACATGGCTGGCTTACCAAAACAAATTGGATCTAGAAATTCTGTTCCAAGGCGATGAAAAACTGTTTAACCCGTACCAAGTTATTCTTGTTAACCCTGAGCGTTACCCAACGATCAACTACCAAGGTGCGAAGGCATTCAGTGATTGGTTGGTAAACCCTCGCGGACAGGAACTTATCAATGGTTTCCGCCTAAACGGTAAACAACTGTTTGTTGCGAATGCTGAGAGCAAATAACGCAATATGAATCTTGCTGATACAACACTGGAAGCGCTTCGCTTACTGGTGAATTTTGATGCAGACCTATGGGAGATCGTTGCGGTCTCCTTTAGTGTTTCTATCACGGCAATATCCCTAGTGGTATTGCCGGCTATTTTGATGTCCTTTGTACTGGCGTATACCGACTTTCGCGGTAAATGGTTTTTGTTGTCGATCGTAAATACGCTGCAAGCGGTCCCTACCGTGGTGATTGGCCTGTTGCTGTACATGTTGCTGTCGCGTGCTGGCCCTTGGGGAGACTGGCAAATGCTGTTCACTCAGAAGGCAATGATCTTCGGCCAAATGGTGATCTGCTTCCCTGTTTTGGTATCGATGATGCATGGTGCATTACAATCTAGCGACCGTCGTGCAGTGGAAACTGCCATCACGCTGGGCGTCTCCATTCCGCGCTTGGCAGCTACGATGATTTGGGAAACCCGCTTTCCTCTACTTGCGGCTATCATTGCAGGGTTTTCACGTATCGTGACCGAGGTGGGCTGCTCAATGATGGTTGGTGGGAACATTATGGGCGTGACGCGAAATATTCCCACGGCTATCGCAATGGAAAGCAGTAAAGGTGCTTTTGCGCAAGGAGTTGCATTAGGAATTGTATTACTATCTTTAGCGTTGGCTCTAAACTTCTTCTTATCAAGCATGAGAGGCAAAGGCTACCTCAGAACATAGAACATGAAGCAAACAAACGACTCACCATTAACCCCATGTCGAGGCGAATTATGACTATAAAAATCACCGCCGAACAGTTATCCATGCGCTTTAAAGAGCGTGTGCTTTTCCACATCCCTGAGTTAGCCATCGGCCCAAATGATGCCATTTATCTCAAGGGTGACAATGGTGTGGGCAAAACTACCCTACTCAAAATCCTTGCTGGCTTGCTCAAACCCTCTACTGGCGATGTTGTTGCGCCAAAAGATACGTGGCTGAAAAGACTGACGTGTCGCAATGGTCGTGTCGATGTGATTTATCTCCATCAATCCCCTTACCTTTTTGACGGCACTGTATATGAAAACGTAGTCTATGGAGTGAAATATCAACAAGACACGCAAAAAGATAAGCGAGCTCAAGTTATTCACGCGCTGCGCATGGTAGGTTTAGAAACCTTAGCGGACGAACATATTTCCGTGTTGTCCGGCGGTGAAAAACAGCGCGTTGCCATGGCAAGGGCTTGGATTTTAAAACCGTCGATTTTATTGATGGATGAGCCAAGTGCGTCTTTAGACCAAGAATCCATTGAACGATTGGTAGTGATGGCGAAAGATCTTTTGGATCGTGGTTCCAGTATCGTGGTGACAAGCCATCAGGCCAACGCACTGACCGACTTATGTAAAAAACAGTGGTGGATTAAAGACAAGACTTTGATAGAGTCTCCTCTGTTGTATGTCATACCAAAAGAAACATCCCAAGAGAATGCATATGCTTCAACCAACACAAACTAGTTGGGTCATTTTGGCTGGTGGCCAAGCCAGCCGTATGGGTGGAAAAGATAAAGGTCTGATTGAGTTAAATCAGAAGCCACTCATCGAACACGTTATTGAACGTTTATCTCCACAAACTCCACGCATTTTAATTAATGCCAACCGAAACCAAGATGCGTACAGCAAATTTGGTTTCGTATTTAGTGATCAATTCAAAGATTTCCCTGGGCCTATGGGCGGTATTCACGCGGGTTTGATGCATGCTGAAACTGACTGGGTCGGATTTGTACCTTGCGATAGTCCACAAATTAACACCGACCTTGTCGAGCGTTTCTGCCAAGCCGCCCAAGAAGACAGTGATATTTTGGTCGCGCATGATGGTGACCATCAGCAACCTGTTTTTACGCTCTACCACAAGCGCGTAATGCCAAAACTCACCGCATTTTTAGAACGTGGCGACCGAAAAATCATTCTGCTCTACAAAGAGTGCAACACCAGTTACGTTGACTTTAGCGACTCACCAAACTGTTTCGTCAACTTGAACACTCCGGAAGAACTGGCGCAATTTGGACAATTAGAATCATGAAATACACGCTAAACATTCCTATTCTTGGTTTTGCAGCTTATTCAGGCACAGGCAAAACCACGCTACTTGAAGCCCTATTGCCAAAGCTGACTGAAGCAGGTTTACGCATTGGCATGCTAAAACATGCGCACCACAACTTCGATGTCGATAAGCCGGGTAAAGACAGCTACCGTTTACGCAAAGCTGGCGCGTCTCAAATGCTGATTGCTTCTCGCAACCGTTTTGCGTTAATGACAGAAACGCCAGAAGCCGAAGCGGAGTTTGAATACCTCTTAACTCGTTTTGATGAAGACAAGCTCGATGTGGTTTTGGTTGAAGGCTGTAAAAACATCGCGTTTCCTAAAATTGAATTGCACCGTGAAGAAGTGGGTGAACCTTGGCTTTACCCTCACGATGAAAACATCATCGCTATCGCGTCAGACGGCGGCGAGTTGGACTCTGAACTGCCACAAATGAACATCAACGATCTTGAGGCGATTGCTCAGTTCGTTATTCAGTATGTTCAAGAAGCGAAAGCACCAAAAAACAAAGAGAAAGACGCCGCATGTTGCGACACACTTTCTCCGGCTTTCCTTTCTGTGGTTCAAGGCCAAGAAAAAATCCTTTCTTTGGTGAACACGGTTTCGGAAATAGAAGCATGCAGGATTGAAAATGCTTACGGGCGCGTTCTTGCGGAACATATCGTTTCACCAGTAAATGTGCCGCAATACACCAACTCCGCGATGGACGGTTATGCCATCCGCAGTGATGATGTTGAGCGTGATAGCTACCAAGTGATTGCTGAAGTGATGGCGGGCCATGCTTACGATCAGCCTCTGAAAGTTGGTCAAGCAGTTAAGATCATGACTGGCGCACCAACACCACGTAACGGCGATACAGTGGTCATGCGTGAGCAAGCCACTCAAAAAGGTGACAGGGTCACTTTTAACGGTGCGAATATCAAAGCAGGCCAAAACGTTCGTCAAGCAGGTGAAGATCTCGCTATCGGCAGTGATGTCTTTACCGCAGGCACTCGCCTCGCCTCTCCAGAAATGGGCATGATCGCTTCGCTTGGCTTTGGTGAAGCGAATGTATTCCGCAAATTGAAAGTTGCCGTGTTCTCCACCGGTGACGAAGTACAAGCGCCGGGAACAGAGCAAAAAGCGAATTCTATCTACGATTCCAACCGTTTTACCATCATGGGCATGCTTGAAAAGCTCGGCTGCGAGATCTTGGATTTCGGTATTCTGGAAGACAACGAACAGTTAATGATTGAAGCGTTGGAAAACGCATCGGCTCAAGCAGACGTGGTTATGACTTCTGGTGGCGTATCTGTTGGTGATGCGGATTACATCAAACTTGCCTTGGATAAACTTGGTCAAATCGATTTTTGGCGAATCAATATGCGTCCGGGACGTCCATTAGCGTTTGGTCAAATCAACAACAAGCCGTTCTTTGGTCTGCCGGGCAACCCTGTTGCCGTGATGGTTTCATTCATCAACTTTGTTGAGCCTGCACTGCGTAAGATGCAAGGCGAACAAGGGTGGAAGCCTCTGAAAGTGAATGCCATCGCGACTGAAAACCTTCGCTCTCGACAAGGTCGTACCGAGTTTAGCCGTGGCGTCTATGAACTGGATGAAACTGGCCGTTTAACCGTTCGTACAACAGGCAAGCAAGGTTCTGGTATTTTGCGCTCAATGAGTGAGGCAAACTGTTTGATCGAAATCTCCCCAGCTATTGATACAGTAAAAGCGGGAGAAAGCGTGACAATTATCCCACTTCAAGGCAGAATCTAGCTCAAACTAGAAATTCAAAGGTCAGCGAGTCTGGCCTTTTTGTTTAATACAGAAACCTTTTTAGAGAGACAGCTATGGCTCGCACCATTCTTTACACTTACAAAGACCAAGACAAAGAACTGACGTTCTCATACCAGCAACACCGCAACATTCAAGAAGCAGTTGCAGAGGCAGAAGGTATCGATATCACTGAGTTCCTAAAGATGGAGCAACAAATCGAAGCAGTGTCTGACACTAAAGCGGTGCGAAACTACCGCGACAACTACTTCAGAAAATTAGGCTTTAGCAAAATCACCCTAGCTCAAAAAGAAAACCTGGGCGTAGGCAAAAAGAACAAATAAGCTTAGCTGCAAACAGAAAACTCACGATTCGTCGTGAGTTTTTTATGCATGCTACTTTTGTTCATGATCTATACCCGAGCATACCGAAATTACTTAGGTATATAAGTAAAAGCCCCGTTTAACCTTGAAAGTCTAAACGGGGCTTTAAATTTCTTCTTACTTTATATCGAGTAAGGTTTAAGTCATTACTTGATGTTTAAGAACGCAGCGCCGCGTACACCACCTGAATCACCGTGTTTTGCTTTGATGATCTTAGGACACTTAGCCACAGACAATAAGTGTTTAGGGATGCGTTTTGGCATCTCTTCGTAAATCAATTCGAAGTTAGATAAGCCGCCACCAAGTACAACGGTGTGTGGGTCTGTTGCAGTAAACAGGTTTGCAAAGCAGATCGCTAGCAGCTCCATAAAGCGCTCGACGTGCTCTACTGCTTTCTCCTCACCCTCTACGTGCGCTTTAATAATGTCGATCGCTTTCTTCTCTTCGCCGTAGTAATGCGCGTAAAGAAGCTCGAAACCACGACCAGATAGGTAGCTATCTAAACAGCCTTTGTTGCCACAGCCACAACCCAGTAATGGTGCGTTTTCGCCTAGGTGGAACCATGCGTCGATAGGAAGACGTGTGTGACCCACCTCACCCGCTACGTGGTTGCGGCCAGAGAATACTTTGCCTTCGTAGATAAAGCCGCCACCAAAACCAGTACCAAGGATCAAACCTAGTACAGATGGTTCATCTTGAAGATCTTCGTCCCAGGCTTCAGAAAGCGCGAAACAGTTTGCATCGTTTTCAATTTTTACGCTGCGACCGATTTTAGCTTCCAGATCAGCACGAAGTGGTTTGCCTTTTGCCGCAGGAACGTTAACTGTTAGTACCGTTGCATCATCGGCGTCTTCCATACCTGGTAGGCCAAGACCAATCGTACCTTCGCAGCCAAACTCTGTATCGTATTTGTTCACCAATTCCGCAATGGTATCAACCAGCAGCTCGTAGTTGTCTGTTGGTGTAGGTACACGTTCCGTCGCTACACGCTCAAGCTTCTCGTTAAATGCACCAAATTCAATTTTAGTGCCGCCGACATCAAAGCCGTAATACATGTATTTCTCTCCTAAAAAATGCTTCAAACGACTCTCAAAAATGGCTAGAGTCAAAAGTATAAACTGATGGCATTATCCATATCTGTACGCCTGCAAACCGTGACCGAATGCAGATTTATCCCCTCACCGAAGCCAGTTGAACAACATACCATCAACAAAAGCTCATTCCTTAGAGTCAGCTCTCGGTTTTCATCCACTCTTTGAAACGTTTCAAGTGTGGCTGGTTAGGGTCGTTTTTGACTCGAGTCTTGCTCAGCATGTAAGTTTCTCTGAAGGCTTCAAACCACAATTGAAGGCATTCCGCAGCTTTCGGCTCACCAGCTTGTTTTAAAACTAATGTCGCGACTTCGGCGGTTGAAAGATGCTGCTCATTCTCGGAGCGGCGCATGATGTATTCAGACAGAGATTCCGGCTCAATGGAAAGCACAGGCAAAGATTTAAGAAAATCAGAACGACGGAATATCTTTCGTGCCTCACGCCAGCTACCATCAATAAAGATCAGCAACCATTTTTTGTTCTCGACATCTTCTTTTACCAATCGCCCTGGCTCTAGATCTTCAATTAAACGAGAGGGATCATCCACATAGTCTGCAGGAAATACAATCACCGGTTGGTAACTGTCATCCTGTAGTAGCGCTAGCATCTCTTCAGACGGTTCTGTTCGGTTCCATTGATACACGTAAGTCTCTTGAATCGTATCAGCGATTAGACGACCGGTATTACTTGGCTTAAACACTTCGTTTTCAGAAACAATCAACATACATGCAATATTGGCCTTGATGTTTGGCTGAAGGTCGCACAAACAGTGTTGCTCAGAAACCTGGCAATATTGGCAACGAACCACTTTACATCCACGCGCGTTGAAAGGCTTGGTTGAGATAGATTGTCGGTACTGATATAAACGGTGGAAAGCGTGAATTCTCATGGTAAGTAATGCCAAGTAAAAAGTAGAGCGCGATTCTACTGATATTATGGCTTCGCCTCAAGATAAGCCCATCAGCAGTGTGTTGAAATAATTTCACTCTTATCTCGGTCATAGATAAAGAAATAAATAAGGGAATGACAGTGACAGAAACGACATTTCAAGAACCCTCATGGCTCAGATTAGGCTTTTTCCTTGGCGTATTATTGCTTTGTGCCATTTGGGAAAACAAATTGCCTAGAAAAACACTGACCGCTTCGCGCAGGTTTCGCTGGGTCAATAACTTGTCATTGGTCGCTTTTAACAGCCTAGTTATTGCTTTAATCATGCCTATCGCCGCCTTTCAAGCTGCGGTCATAGCTCAGGAGCAACAATGGGGGCTGCTCAATATTCTGTCCCTCCCCGCTTGGTTAAATATTTTTCTAACCGTCATTTTGCTTGATTTCGTCATTTACGCTCAGCATGTTGTCTTTCATCATGTAAAGCCGCTGTGGAAGATTCACCGAATGCATCACGCCGATCTCGACATAGACGTCACTACAGGCGCACGCTTTCATCCCTTCGAAATAATCATTTCAATGGGAGTAAAAATTGCAGCCGTGTTTATCTTAGGTGTTTCACCTATCGGAATTGTGGTATTTGAAATTGTGCTTAATGCGAGCGCGATGTTTAATCACAGTAATGCAAAACTGGCTTTATCTATGGACCAAAAACTGCGAAACGTCATCGTTACACCAGACATGCATCGCGTGCACCATTCAGTGATAGTAAAAGAGACCCACTCAAACTTTGGTTTTTTCCTTTCAGTTTGGGACCGCTTTTTTGGGACATACCGAGCTCAGCCTAAGTTGGGTCATGAAGATGTTGTTATTGGTGTGCCGGAAATTAGAGACGAAGAAGAGCAAAGATTAGATAAGCTGTTAACGCAGCCCTTTCGCTACAATAAAGAGAAGAAGTAATGGTTGAAAAAATATTGTTGGATGAAGTATGTCAACAAAACGAATAGACCAAGCCTAAACCCCAGTTAAACACTACTTCATCCTCATGATGTGTAAGAACAGATTAGTTTTCTGCTAGCTGACGCTTTTTGTTTAGCTGAGTAATACCAACAAATAAACCAACAACACCAAGCACTGCACATGCCAAAGCATTGGTGTTCATTACTTGCTGTGCCTCTATTGAGCTGTATAGAAAAGCAAGGCTGAAGAAAGTGGTGGCAAAGCTCAAACCTGTCAGTACGCTGAAACCAGCAAAACTGGCCAAGTCTTTAAAATCGTTCATAACGAGTCCCTGTTTACAATCCTTAATCGAGTGTTGTGAAAATAATAATTAACGAAATATTTGGCGCGATTGACTATGTTTTCGCGCATTCCATAACCAGATAGATACCCCAAATGAGAACCCTAAAAACAGTGTCTTCATTTGTAGGGCGACGTTGTTATCTAATATTTCTAATGTATAGTGAGCGTGGGAACTAAAGATAACATTGGTTATAAGAATCAATAACATAACGACTAGGCCAGAGCGGCGATGCTTGACCAATAGATACGCTGCTAATAAGTCCAATAGTCCCAAAGCGCTCCAATACATATTCAACCAGCGTGGCGCAAAATCGTAAGGTAAAAAGCCACCAACAATGTTGTCATAAAGATGAACCACTCCGCCAACTGTCATAAAAAGGCATAAGAGAAACACGACGAATTTATCCATTACCGTTTCCTTATCTGAATGAATGAGCAAAGCATATAGAAGTCACTTAAACATTTGTAATCCCATCGCCATTTTTGAGATCGACAGTGCCATTATCAACACGATGAGAACAGTAACGGCTGCTCTACCTTCTTTATTTAGCATAGTGTTTGCTTTGTCATTGTCCCAAATCCGCCAATGCAACGACAGAATCCTCCTTTAAATCACGCCTTGGTTTATCAACTCTCGTACCTTTTCCAGCCCGCGCTGAAACACAGTATGTGCATTCGCGGGAAGGCCGCTCTCGACATCGTGCCAGAAGAACGCGAAATCATGTCCACCATCGTCTTGCGTATGAAACAGCCATGAATTAGCGAGGTCAGCACACTCACACAAAACAAAATGCCATACTTGATTTTGAAAGCCACTGTCCCATGAGCATAAATATCGTGCGGAATGAACATGTGTGATACCAGACTCCTCAGCGAGCTCCCGCTTGGCCGCTATGATGTAACTTTCATCAAACACTTCAACAGTGCCCTTGACGAGCTGAACACCCGCCAACGGATGTTTAAAAAGTAGGATCTCTTGATTTTGATTACGTAGAACGACGGGGCAAACTTTATCGATCACAAAACCACTCCTTCTTATGGCTTTAGCTTTCTCTGGATATAAAAAAATCGCATGAAGCTGCATGATTCATTCCTTTGAATTCTGGCGACATTCTAGTCAACGAGTCCCTCGAACAAAGCATTAACATCACGTTGTGATAACTAAACCCTTTAGAAATGAACGAGATGAGATGTAACTCACTTTTGCGATGCAAATAGGAGCCATTAAATGAGTAGCCGTAACAAAAAAGCAGAACCGAGGTTCTGCTTTTAGTCGGTGGAAACATCTCATTTACTTGGTCTGATGAAGCTCATACTTGTGCAGCATTGCTTGCTGGTGCCCAGCAATTTCCGCCACTTGCTCAGAACTCTCAACCATAGACTCAAGCTGCAGCTTTGTGCGTTCGCCAAGATCAGAAATATGTGTGATGGATTGAGATACATCTGCCGTCGCTCGTTCTTGTTCTTCTGTAGCAACTGAGATTTGCTCAACACGTTCTTGAATGTGCTTAACCGCGAGGTTGATATCAGAGAATGTCGATTTCACTTCATTGCTGGACTGTAGCGCGTGGGTCATTTCTTCTCTTGAATCATTAACTGCTTGGCGCGAGCGCTCTGCGGCAGTAATAAGCTCGCTCATCATTTCTCGGATGTTCGTAGTTTGTTGAGAGGTATCACTTGCAAGTTTGCGAACTTCATCAGCGACAACCGCAAATCCACGCCCTTGCTCACCAGCACGGGCAGCCTCTATTGCCGCGTTGAGAGCAAGTAAGTTGGTGTTGTCCGCGATCCCACTGATCATATCCACCATTTCACGAATCTGTTTAACACGCTGGTCTAGCTCTAACATTGACTGTTCATTTACATCCAAAGAGCTTTCTAATGACTCCAAACGTTCGCGGTTTTGTTCCACGACTTGAACCCCTTTTTCAGTGTGTTGGGTTGCAAGGAGCGAGTCCTGTGAAGATGCATTTGTCACCATTGCTATTTCACGAATAGAGGCTTCAAGCTGCGTTATGGTCGTGATCATACTCGACAACGCTTCATTTTGTGTTGCCAACCCATCACTTGTTTGTTCGGCTGCACTGTGACTTACTTCTGCCGTCTGATAAAGCGTTTCACAATTGCGCGTCACCGTTTGAATGGAGTCATGTGTGGAATCGATTACTTGATTCAACTTTCGTGCTACTTCTTTCAGCTCATAGGGGCCAACTTCTTCTGCCTTGTCACGAAAATCATGTTCGGTAAGTGCTGAAAGACGCGTTAGTACATTCCTTAACCCTCGGTTTGTCCATGACTTGAGACTAAACCAAGTAACAAGAATAATAAAAGAAATCACACACGCCGCAAACACGAGCACAACGCTCACCGATTCAATGGTCTCGTTGACCACCCGCTCCTTTTCATCGATCAACTGACCAGCGGTTTGGGAGATTTGATCAAGTAACCGCATGGTTTCATCCGCAAGCATCGAAGCCTGTTTAAACTCTGAACGTTGCAATTCCCCTTGTTCTAGTTTGGCGAGGATCAAACGCAGCACGCCCTTTTCACTAAAGCCTTGTTTCACCATCTCATATGGTGCGGTTAAGCTTGCATATTCACTTACTTCAGGATGGAAAGATTGGAAGTCTTCATAGGCGAGTTTAATACCTGCTATGCGATTTCGCATTTCTCGGTATTCTTTTTCGGCTTTGTTTAATTCTGAGTGCATCATCATGACTAAGAACGTACTTTCCATTGAGCTTGCAGAAGCAATGAAACGGTTAGCGGCATCGCTCGACTCAGGATTATCAGCACTAAGGAACGAACTGATTCGATTCATTTCCGGGCCGATAGAGCTAAGCCCATAGCGAAAACCACCAACAGCGGCATCAATATCCATTTGAATTTGTATCACCGAAGATTGCTTCAACAAAATGGACTGCGTGATGTTATGTAAACGCGCTAGTTTGGTGTCTAACTCCTCCGAGAGTTGCTGAGCTACACCAGACGCTTTCACAACCAAAGTTGTGCTTTGAGTTGCAAGAGAGTCGATTTGCTCTTTTACGAGAGGCAACTCTTTCGGCTCAGTAATCTGCATACCATGGTTGAGTAGCTTAACCATCTCCAATACATTCCTGGTTAACTTTGCGTTTGCCATCGCGATTGGTAATGCTTTTTGCGACAAGTCTTCAAATTGTTCCCCTACCTGTTCCATTCCTTTGAAACTTGAGACAGAAAGGGCTATAACAAGAGCAATGATAGTTAAAAATGTTGCACTGACAGCCTGAATCAGTGAAAGTGATGTGCGTGAGCGTTTTCGCTTTGCCATAATCAATTTTTATTCTTTCTTAAGGTTGAATCGGTTCTGCAGTGATTCCGTCACATTTGTGAGACAAAACCGTGATTTGCAGCCCATACTATGGATTGGTTATGACACTAATATTTCAGTTGTGAGTCATAGAGATGACAGGTGGTGATTTGCGTCGAGTATATTTTCCTTTGATAATCAGTGTGCTACTAAGCGCCTGCTCTTCTGGGCCTGAGCCTAGTGAGCAAGCTCAAGTGACAGCACCTACAAATCAGCTATTGTCGGACAACCCCGACTTGTTCGAGTTTTACACAGAGTGGCACGGCACGCCTTATCGCTTAGGCGGGACACAGAAATCTGGAATTGATTGCTCAGCATTTGTACAAAAAGCGTTTATTGAGGCTTATCAGCTCTCGTTACCAAGGACAACGAGGCAGCAATCAACGCAAGGTGTGGAGTTAAGTTGGACGGATGCCAAGCAAGGGGATCTAGTGTTTTTTAAAACAAGACGTACAACTTATCATGTCGGAATTTACTTGGGTAACAAGCAGTTCATGCATGCATCGACGTCTAGAGGTGTGATTATTTCAAGAATCGACAACCCATACTGGGCATCTAAGTTTTGGCAAATAAGAAGAGTTACAATGTAACTCTTCTTACTCTTAACCGGACATTGCTGTAAGTTAAAACAATATCAGTCGTAAGTCGCAACAGCATTATCGAACAGATTTTTGACCAGAGCGATGTATTCATCAAGGAACGTGATCTGTTCATTGGTCGCTTTTTTATGCCATACCCCAGCCAATATCTCACCAAGATCTTCAACAACTGCATCAGCCTCTTTCAACAATTTGAAACGTACGCTCGAGTGAAGTTCTGGATTTTGCTCAAAAATCGCCATGATGTTTGAAGCCACCATATCGGTGACAACATCTTCGATGCTTTCGGATCCAGTGTCGCCAATTTCGGTCGTAAAAATATCTAGATTTAGAGACAAGTGCTCGATAAGAGCGAGATATCCATCGGTTTCTAAAACCACTGTTTTTCTCCGTTTATTGCAAGCCTTCGAAGCTGAAAGCAGAATAGTTTCAATAGTAAGACATGCCGAGAAAATTTCATTAACTTATTTCATATTAACAAACATTCACGAACCAACTGGATGATTTTCAAACAATTGAGCTTTGCTTCACTGAATTCGGATACAGGGTTTCTTCAAACCTTTTTATATTTCAGCCATTTTCATGCAAACAGGTTTGGTTACGACCATTTTCTTTTGCACGATACAGCGCAGCATCGGCACTCTTTAACCATTGAGTGTGAGTTTCAAAATAAGGCTTATACTCGCAAACACCAATACTTATCGTGTAATTAATCAAAAAATCTTCCACTTTCACGATCTCTTGCTCAATTCTTTTGCGCAAACGCTCTGCGAAATAGCAAGCTTGCTCCTGGTTTGTGTGAGGAAGTAGTACGGTAAACTCTTCACCACCAAAACGACCGCAGATGTCACTGCTTCTTGCTGTTTTTCTCAACAAGGCAGAGGTTCGACGAATGACTTCGTCCCCTGTCGGGTGACCATAAGTATCATTCACCTTCTTAAAGTGGTCGATATCGAATATTACTAATGAGCATGGTCCGTCGATAACTTTTAAGTGAGCAAACTCATCTTTCAATGATTGCTCCCAATAAGCGCGATTAAATAAACCTGTTAAACCATCTTTGCGACTGATTTCCGACAAATGTTGATTTGTTTCTTTCAAATGAATGCGATTTCTCGCAGTTTCAGAAACATCATTGACTTGAATCGCTATGTGGCTGACCTCTCCTGAGAGCCCAATTAACGGCGTGATCACGATATCTTGATACATAAAATCACTGCTGTTTGAAACCGGAGAAAAATTGTTGAACTTAAAAAGATACGGTCGGTTTTCCCAGCTAGAAAAAGAACGAGTTTCCAGATCGGCGGCAGCTTTTATCTTGGTTTCTAGCCAAGTTCTTGGCAGCTCTTCAAAATGCTCAAATAAACATTCACCAAGAATTTCTTGTGATAGAATGCCACTGTATGACTGCATAAAACTGTTCCACACACACACTTTATACTCTTGATCCAAAACAATAAGCCCTGAATCCATCGTATCGAGAATTTGTGTGACCCAATGAAAGTCTGCTATGTCCAGCGTGATATCGGACATTAGATTAGCTCCATGATTTCATAGATTATTTCTACGGATGGCTTATCAATTAAAAACAGTACCTCGCACTCGAAATCGAGCGCTTCTGCCATGTAGGTGTATTCGATAGTAAAGAGCTCACCCCACTCGCCTTGCTCTTCACAATAAGGTGTTAAGGTATCCACAATGCCTGGCTGACGAAGTGAGAACTGCTTGTCGAGTTGATCGCCCAATGATGTGAGAAATGACGAAACCAGTAGGTTAGAGATATTCAAGATGATTTCATTATGAGGCGTAAACTCAAGGAGGTAACCTAATTTTTCCCCAATCTGATTGATATCCCTACCACGTAAGCACACCAGTGCCTCTCCGTGAATACCACCACCGACAAACCTCTGCGCTACCGCAACGGAACTGTCACGCCCAACCACATCAACCAGTGTCATATGAAGCTCGCCGTAGGACAACGGTCCAACATGAGGAACAGGAAGTTGGATGAACTCATGTAAATGGTCAGCCATAATCGCAGCCCCTTTACCAAGGGCAATGTTCGCAATTTCACGGAATTTGGCTAGTAAGGAAAGCTCTTCGCAACCCTGGTTTTTAGAATCAACCGAATGACTAGGTTTGAACGCATAATGCAGCCCTAATTGTTCGTATAGTGGGAGCACCTGCTCTTCTGTCAGAGGCTTAGCGATAAAAGCTTGAGCACCAAGATCGAGACAGCGCTGTTTTGCCTCTTGTTGAACATCTCCAGAAATAATGACGATTTTGGTCGGGTACTGACTAACAGGTAATGATTCGAGGACCTCAAAACCATCCATTATGGGCATCGTTAAATCGAGAAACAAAATATCGATATTTTGCTCAGCAAGAATATTAAGCGCCTCATAACCATCTTGCGCTTCAATAAGATGCAATGATGTATCTTGTACGATAGAACGCGCAATAAGCTTTCTTGCAACAGCTGAGTCATCACATATCAGTATTTTCATGCCACCAATGGAACTAACGTCAAAAAAATCATAATACCTGTTGTAAACGTTCATCTCCATATGCTAAGCCAACAAATCAGAGGCTTATAAGCGATTTGATTCACATTTATACAAATTGACTACACTAAGAGGAAGGTTTCTTTACTAAGTATGCTCAACATAGCGCCAACTCCCTGCTATTTATCCTAAACTATTGGTGGTCAAATAGATTCGCGAGGTTTTGTATGTGGCAAGCAATATCGCAACAGCTTTCTGATACTTTATTGTTCGATTACCAGATCACGGAAAAAGTAAGGCTGTCTGGTGGGGATATCAGTGAAAGCTACATGATCAATGATGGCGAGCAACGTTATTTTGTGAAAATTAACGATCGCGAGTTTTTGTCGAAATTTGAGGTAGAAGCTGAAAGCCTGCATCTTTTGCGTGAAACATCCACCCTATTTGTACCTGAGGTGGTATTGGTTGGTAAAACCAAAAATGCCTCATTCCTAATTCTTAACTACCTTCCAACGAAACCATTAGAAGATGGTCCCAACAGCTTTAAATTTGGGCAGCAATTAGCTCACCTACACCAGTGGGGCGAGCAAAAAGAGTTTGGTTTTGATACCGACAACTATCTCGGTTCGACTCTACAGCCCAACAAATGGCACAAGAAATGGTGTGTATTCTTTGCTGAGCAACGCATAGGATGGCAATTACAGCTCCTTAAAGAAAAAGGCGTCACCTTGGTTGATATCGATGACTTTATCGATGTCGTAAAACAGCGGCTAGCAAACCATGCTCCGGAACCTTCTTTGTTGCATGGCGATTTATGGAATGGAAATGCGGCACTCACTGCATTCGGTCCTATCTGTTACGATCCTGCGTGCTATTGGGGGGACAGGGAGTGTGATATTGCGATGACGGAGCTTTTTGGTGGATTTCAACCAGAATTTTATCAAGGCTACGAATCGGTTATGCCACTTTCTTCAAGCTATGAAGAGCGTAAAGATATCTATAACCTTTACCATGTTCTCAACCATTGTAATTTGTTTGGCGGCCATTACTTGGAACAGGCTCAACTGGTTATTAATAAAATCATTTCTTATTAATTTGGAAGCCACTGCATATTTCAAGATGTAAAATCTCGAGGCACATCACTACAGAAGATCACCCTAAGCTCAAGGTTGAGTTTGGGGTCAAGTTTAGTACTTATTTCGACTCAATTAGCAACAACTCGACCTAATATCAAAGGAGACTTAACTTTGGATTGTGCCTATTTTCCTTGTAGGCAAAGTAAGTAAAGGGCTGTACTTCCTTGATGAATAGTGTGTTTAAAAGCCCTGCGAGATTAGGAGTTGTTGTATGAAAAATTATACCGAAAGGTATGTAAAGTGCCCGCATTGCGGACACTCTATCGGCATTACATTGGATGCAAGTAATGGTGACCAAGAGTTTTATGATGATTGCCCAGCTTGTTGCCACGCTATCCACCTAAATATGCGAGTGGATGAGTTACAAGATAAGGTCGAACTATTTATCGATGACAATTACGAATAACAGCTCGAGCATGTGAACATCAGAAATATAAAAACGCTTAAATGAAAAAGGAGCACTAGGCTCCTTTTTCTCATTCTAAAGCTGTTTTGCTGCAAGAACGCGCTCAACAGTATCAACAATTGTTTGAGTGTGAGGATCAAACTCAATATTAACACGCTCCCCTACTTGTCTCACTCCGAAAAGCGTTCGCTGCAAGGTTTCTGGAATTAGGTGTACTGAAAAACGACACGCTTCAACTTCACCAATAGTTAGCGAGCAGCCATCTAAACCAATGTAACCTTTCGCTAATACATATTTCATTGATTCTTGCGGCAGTTGGAACCAAATCGTGCGGTTATTGGGCGTATCGATGATATCGACAATATCTGCCGTCAAACTAATATGACCAGACATGCTATGTCCGCCTATTTCGTCACCAAACTTAGCCGCGCGCTCAATGTTTACGCTATCCCCTTCCACCAGCCGACCTAAATTAGTAAGAGCCAATGTCGCTTGCATTAAATCAAAACTGGTAAGGTTGCCTTCGATCTTAGTCACAGTTAGACAACATCCGTTGTGTGCAACGGATGCACCAATTTCTAACCCTTTACAAAGTTCATCGCTTAACTCGACAACGTGCGTTTGAAAGCGTTCTTTTTTATCAATTTTAACGACCTTCGCCGTACCCTGAACTATTCCTGTAAACATTTCTTTTTACCTATTGATTTAATACCAACTGTAGTCGAAGACTAAGCCCTAAACACTGCGCTACAGGTCGGAAATAAAGACCTCAGGCGATAAAGCCATGGCTTAATGAACACTGGTTTGTTCTCATGCATGCTTCAACATTACCATGATTCGCTGCTGTTCTCAGTAAAAGCGTATCCTTAGCGTGGAGAGCGTCCAGTCAGTGTTATCGACTATTCACTACCTAGCTATGGAATATAAACATACAATTGTTTATCATTTGCGCGGAGTTTCTCCGAGGCATTTTTTCACCTTATCGTGACTAAAATCAACCATCAGATCCGTTCACCACATCTTTTGCCCTCGAGTACTCTCATTCTTTCAACTTATTGTTCCGCTCTGGAGTATTTTTCGTGCATCGCTATAAAGAAGAAGCATCAAGTCTTATCAAATTGGCGACCCCGGTATTGATCGCATCTGTCGCTCAAACTGGTATGGGGTTTGTTGATACCGTAATGGCTGGCGGCGTTAGCGCCACCGACATGGCTGCGGTTTCTGTCGCTTCAAGTATTTGGCTACCATCCATTTTGTTTGGGGTGGGTTTATTAATGGCATTGGTCCCTGTTGTCGCACAGTTAAATGGCTCTGGTCGTCGAGTGAAAATACCGTTTGAAATTCAGCAAGGCGTCGTTTTGGCATTGCTGATCAGTGTGCCGATAATTGCAGTCCTGCTTCAAACCCAGTTTATTCTCGGGCTGATGGATGTTGAAGCACTGATGGCTGAAAAAACGGTGGGATACATTCATGCCGTTATATTAGCAGTACCCGCTTTTTTACTTTTCCAAACGCTTAGAAGCTTTACGGATGGTATGTCATTGACGAAACCGGCAATGGTTATTGGCTTTATCGGTTTGCTGCTCAACATTCCTCTAAACTGGATTTTCGTGTACGGCAAGTTTGGTGCACCTGAATTAGGCGGTGTTGGCTGTGGTGTAGCAACCACGATTGTTTACTGGGTCATGTTTGCCATGCTATTGCTGTATGTGATGACATCAGAGCGATTGAAAAGCATCAACCTATTTGGAGAATGGCATCGCCCACAATGGAAAGCGCAAGTTCGTCTATTCAAGCTCGGCTTTCCTGTTGCAGCAGCGCTGTTTTTTGAAGTGACATTGTTTGCTGTTGTTGCACTGCTCGTTTCACCACTGGGTCCTATCATTGTGGCAGCGCATCAAGTCGCGATTAACTTCTCCTCGTTGGTATTTATGCTACCAATGAGTATTGGTGCAGCAGTAAGCATTCGTGTCGGCCATCGACTTGGTGAAGAAAACGTAGATGGCGCGCGCGTAGCGTCACGAGTCGGCATTATGGTTGGTCTAGCATTGTCCGTTCTCACAGCGATTTTAACCGTCTTGTCTCGTGAGTGGATCGCCGAGCTTTATACTAGCAACCCAGAGGTAATCACTCTAGCGATGCACCTGCTCGTGTTTGCCGCTGTTTATCAATGTACGGATGCGGTTCAAGTGATCGCAGCTGGTGCATTACGCGGCTATAAAGACATGCGAGCCATCTTCAACCGTACTTTTATTGCTTATTGGATTCTTGGGCTGCCAATTGGTTACGTCCTTGGCCGTACAGACTGGATTGTCGAGCCAATGGGAGCACAAGGCTTCTGGCTTGGTTTTATCATCGGCCTATCTTCTGCGGCCTTTATGTTAGGCGTCAGAATGCGTTGGATGCATCGCCAAGAGCCAGAAGTGCAATTGAACTTTTCAGTTCAATAAAAAGTAAAAAAAGCCAGCATCCGCTGGCTTTTTTGATCGAATAATCACACGGTTGAGTATACTTATAACAAGATTACAAAGCGGTTGATTTTGCTCTCTAGACAACGGATACGAAGTTAGAAAAAAGGATATTTGTGCGGTCTATTTTATTGTTCTTAATCTTGATTCTTAATGGTTGTGATAACTGGTTCAATCCAGAGAACGCCATGTTTGATAAGTATCATCAACGTGTAGCCAATGTATTGGACGTTCCTGCTATTCCAATAGAATTACAGTCTACGGTAACGATTCCTGCGAAACGCGTTTTGTTCGAGCCATTGCCAAGGCTATCTATTGGCCTGCTAGAGAGCTATCAATTACGACAGTGCGGACTCTTCAATTTACTTGCTGAGAAAAACTCGCAACTTGGAAAGGTGCAGGATGCCTTTCATGATTTTGATTATCAAACTGCCCTTTTAAGAGTCATGCATCGATGTTTATCCGAATTTCCACTTAGCGATGAAGAACGCGCGACATTGACAGAGCTTTACTCAACCAAGTGGCAACATTTAGACATTCATCTCGACAACTTACTACTCGTAAGTGACGCCATGCAAAAGCAACTAACTGCCTCTGATTGGCTATCTCAAAATACGACGAATGATATTGCACGCATTAACGATGTCTATCGTATTTTCAGCGAAATGTATGATTTACCCCACCGCGCGGTCTCACGTCTACCCGACGTGGAAGTTACGCAATATCAAGAAGAGTTAGAGAAATCTCGTTTACTCGGACGACTTTACTATTCAATGGTAAACACATCCCTTTGGTTAAAAGCGACAACTCAGCTACTTGAGCAGAACCAGAGCAATGTATTGTGCGGGCCGAACAGAGACACCACCCAGTTCCGCTACTTAAGAAATGTCTTTCAATCCATTTACGTTGAAGAAGTGCAACCTTATTTGGCTTATTTAGACAGTACCTATCAACAACTTAATGATGGTGCCACTTTGGTGGAGAACCGTATGCAACTCCATGGTCACCAGTACGGCATCATTGAGGCACATAGGACATTTAGGCAAGAAACCCTAAACCACGTTCAGTTTTGGCAGGGTCTCTTCAAACGATGTGGCGTAACCGTTGGCAACTAGTAAGTGCAGAGCGTTCTATTCCTTCAACCTTTCACGCAAGAATCGAGCAAAACGTGGTTTACCAGTATGTGTAAAACCGTTATATCTAAATGTAATGGTTGAACCAATTTTCGGAGGCTGGCGACGCACTTCATCGGTAAATCCGCTACCGATGTAAAACTCAATGCCATTTGGTAAGCGAACTAACATTGCTCCCATCATACCTAATAAGCGCCCTGTTCCTGGCTTATAACCCACAACTAACGCTTCATCATCTGCGTATCGTTTTAGTTTAAGCAAATCACTACCGCGTCCAGCCTGATAGCGGCTTGATACCTTCCGCAACATCACCCCTTCACCGTCGGATATTGAAATTTTATCCAACTGTGTAAACAGATGAGCTTCATTTTGAATCGCTCGGTGCTCGACATATTTGATATGAGGCTGGTCGACTTCAAGCACTAAGTCTTTGATGTTGTAATAACGCTTCCGATAATCACCAGCAGAATATGGCATATCAAAGATCATAAAGTCGATGTGTCGCCAAGCAGACTCTACAGGAGTTTTATCTAATACCGTTTGCTGAACAAGATGGAAGTTACCTCTCCCAGCCCAAAGTTCACCGTCCAACGGATAATCAGGCAAAGGTCCTGTAAACCAGTCTGGGGCGTAGATTCGATTACCATTTCTCGTCACGAGATGTTGCCCAGTCCAATAAGCGCGAACACCATCAAGTTTTTCGCTATACCAATATTCAGACACATCAATGCCATCCTGATAGCTTTGTGCAAGAGAAACTGGTGGTGCGAGAGACATATCCGCTTGAGGCTGTGAAGACGCTGCCATAACAGCCAGCGCAATTAATGTCATTTTTAATGGCATAAGAAGACCTTGTACAAAAAATCGCCTTTATTGAAACGTAAGTCCTCTCGATGACCTATTTATTACTAGTTATTCTTCGACTCATAACAATCAACATTAGTAATAATTTGCAAAGATAATCATAAACTTTAGACAGGTTTTGCATTTAGTCGTTACACATTATTCTCGTATGGCGGATGGTTCGTCAATCGAGTTGGAATCTAATCATGACGTGCCTCCCCCGGTCTAACGACTTCTTTCGGCTCAAAACCTCTTATAAGCAAACCATTTCTCTGTGCGTTTTTGATTCTCAATTTGAGAATCAGTCCTTTCTCAAATTGAACAATATAATTAACAATATTTAACTGTTTGATTTTTCATTAATTTCAAATTGGCACGTTACCTGCTCTATATCCAATTAGAAAAACAAACGGAGACAGAGTCATGGAATTACGCAAACTAGAAATCAATCAAGACAAGTTAGCCATTGAGTTTTTTGGTGACTTAGACGCAAGCGGCTGTCGACAAGCACAACATCACATTGATGAAGTAATTCACAACAATCATCACAAAGAAGTCGAAATTAACCTACAGCACGTCCAATTTCTTGATTCTTCAGGGATTGGTGCCATTGTTTACTTATATAAGCGTCTAGTTGAACGTGAAAGAAGCATGAGTATTGAAAACGTATCAGGCCAACCTTTAGAAATCATGAGCTTGCTTCGTATCAACCATGCCATTCCCGTTAACTCAAAAGGACACTAAAAATACCGGTTTAAACGGAGGTTGGCATGGTAAATCTTTTACGACGATATGCAGTAAGCGGTCTTGTTGTCGGCATGTTTGGTTGTTCGTCGTTTGACTACCCAGAACACGGGAAAGGTGGCTTGGCGGAAAGCTATCAAGATATCTCGATCGAGAATTATCAGTTTTCCCCAGTGATGCCTGACGAGCCTTTAGGTCCAGAACATGGGTTAAGGTTTGATTGGCAACTGACCAAGTTACATCTAGACGCACTAATCCAAGAGGGCGCGCGCTGGTGTTTTCCTGCGGCAGTTGTTCAGGCCCTTGAAAAACAAAATAGAATTGCGCGCGAGTTAGAAGGTGGGCTTTTACTCGACGCTGCCAACGACCTTGTGATTCAGCGTCGACGCTTAAACCAGCTCGAACAACAACTCGACTACGTACTGAGCCAAACCACTTGCACACCGCCCGATGATATTGAAGCACTACGTAGCGACCTAAACATAGTCTCGGATATCTATGCACTACTTAATATCGACAACCAGTTTGCTGTCGATTCAGCAGAAATCAACCCGAAGTACATGGGACATTTGGCAGAAGCAGCCTACATTTTACGTGACCACCCCAACCTATCTCTTGTAGTAACGGGGCATGCGGATGCAACTGGAACACCCGATTACAACCAGAAACTTGCTCAAGCGCGTGCGGAACAAGTAAAGCGTTACCTAACCGTATTTGGTATCACTTCAGAGAGAGTCACTACCAAATCTGTCGGAGATAACCTGCCACTCTATGAAGGTGAAACATCTGCCGTGCGTTTAACTAATCGTCGAGTAAGCATCGAGGTTATTAGCCCTAATTCAGATAGCGATACCTCAATAAACCGCAACTCAACGGCAGGAGGCGCGCTATGAACACGATGAAACCATTTATCCTCTTAATGTTGTTGTGTCTGGTTGCGTGGGTACCTTCTTCCATAGCGGATGAGAGCAATACTGTTAAGGTGGGTGATTTAATACAGATTAACTTACCCGGAGAGGCGTCGTTAAACCAAGGGTTTCAGGTCGATCGTCGTGGACGAATTAATTTACCAGAAGTCGGCCCTGTATTAGTGGCCGGCTACAATGAACAACAACTCCAAGACGTGATTATCGACAGGCTAAAGACCGTTTATCGTGACGTTAACAACGCTCGAGTTTTTATTAAACAGCAACAGTTGTTAGTGTCCGTTCAAGGCTACGTGGTCAAACCCGGTGAATATACCTTACCTTCTGGGTCCAACATTCAAATGTTTGTGTACGAAGCTGGCGGCCTGCGCGCAGGGGCTCAGCTTGATAAAATGATCGTGAAACGTGGAAATAAAAACATTGAATTTGACTACAAACGCTTCCTTGATACGGGTGACAATAGCCAGCTGCCAAAACTAGAATCACTGGATGTCTTATTTGTCCCCGCTTCCCCACTCGTAGGGAATATTGAGCAAGAGTTTGATGCAGCAAAACTCGCGAATTCAGGTGACAGCGCAGATTCCGCTCGTGCAATCAAAGTCTTTGGTGAAGTCAACGCACCTGGCTCGTTCTCATACAAGCCAAACACCACGCTAGTTGATGTCGTAATGCGAGCTGGCGGCGTGACACGATATGCCAGTGTTGAGCAAATTCGCGTGATAACAAACAATAACCCAACCATGTTTAACCTGAAAAAGTACCTTGATACTGGAGACCAAAGCCTACTGCCGGAGATCCTGCCAGGTGCCACCATCTTTGTCCCAAAACAGGAAGAAGAAATCAAAGCAGGTGCAAATGTGGTTTACGTGATGGGTGAAGTCGCCCATCCTGGGGCATACGAAGGCAAGCAAGGCGCTAGCTTCATGGATATCCTCGCCAACGCTGGCGGGCCCACTCGCTACGCAGAATCTCGCCAAATTCGCGTTATAAAAGCCGATGGCAAAGTCATCAAATTCGATCTTACCGCGCATACAGAAGGACTATCTTCAGCCAGACCACCAAATGTTGGACCAGGAGACGCGATTTTCGTACCGGAGAAAACCGATTTCAATGAGAAGTCTTGGTTAAAAGTAGCACCTAGTCGAGCGGTCGCAGTGATGGGAGAAGTTGTTCGCCCTGGACGCATCGAGTGGTCAGACGAAATGGATTTGATTGATCTGCTTGCACACGTTGGAGGCCCAACTCGACGAGCTGATACCACCAAAATTGAAGTCGCCAATAACGGTCAAATGACACAATTTGACTTAGACCAATACATTCTGGATGGCTCACCAACATCAAGCCTACCTCAAGTTTCCGCTGGTACAGTAGTAAGGGTACATGCATTGCCTGACGACCCATCCGATAATAAATCGCAATGGGTAAGCCAAAGCTCTGACGCATCGATATACGTTTTCGGGCAAATCAATGCACCTGGGCGCTATCGTTTCACCGAAGATATGCATTTTCTGGATATTTTGTCTGCCGCCGATGGACCGACAATGGATGCAGATATTCACAACATCCGTGTCACACACCGAGGCCTAGGTTATGCCAAAGTGAGTAAATTGAATTTATCGATGTACTTTGAAACAGGCGATGAGTCAATTCTGCCCCACGTTCGTCCTGGTGATACCATTTACATTCCAGAAAAAAACAAAAACTGGTTAGATCGTTCAAAAGAGTCCACGGTACGCGTATTAGGTGAAGTAAGAGACCCAGGGCGGTACGTATTCAATGACAACATGACTGTGCTTGATCTGTTAGCGGAAGCAGGAGGACCAACTGACAATGCCTACCTTGAAAAGATCAGTGTGGTCAATATGTCTTGCTGCCAAGGCCAAGCCCGAACATTTGATTTGGTTAACTTTAGTAAAACAGCCAACATTTATGAGCTGCCAGTCATTCGCGCAGGCGACACGATTTACATTCCCCATAAAGACGAAAGCTTTGTTGAAAAAGCGAGGGCCGGATTAAGAGATATTTTACAAATCACCACAACCATCGTGTTAATAGGAGCGTTGTAATGACTATTCCTGCAACTCACGCTGAGATTGAACAAATTTATCTTCAGAGTGAACAGAAAGGCCACAAAACGATTTGTGTTGTGGGTTGTAAATCTGAAGATGGTGTCACTTCCGTGGCTTCATCTCTTGCAGAGCGCTTGGTTTTAGCAGGCCACAATACTTTGTATGTAGACCTCAACTTATTCAAACCCGCTTATCACACTGTTCACGAATTTGATGATGACGAGAAGGTTGGCCATTTGATCACACGAGAGAATACACATCAAACTTTAGTCGGCCTCCCAGCTCCATCTCTCGCCAGTACTCAGTTAGCGTACCGAGACCCAACAACGCTGAAACAAAACATTGCACAATGGTTAACGCAGTACGAGCGCGTCGTGATAGATACATCACCACTTCTTAGTGTCAACCGAAGCAATATTGCGCCTCAAGTGATTGCTGGCGTATGTGATGCTACTTTGTTAGTAGCGCATTATGGCTCTACGACTGCAACCCAGCTCGAGCAAGCCAAAAAGCTACTCGATGCTAGCGATGCGAACTTGATTGGTTCTGTACTGAACATGAAGCACACTCCAAGCCTGAAAGATGAGTTAATCCGCCAAGTTTCCAAGCTGCGTTTCTTACCAAAAAAGTGGAAAGAAAAACTGTCTCAGCAAATTAAAAAAAGCGAACTGTTTATGTTATAGGGAGCGCTATTATGACGATAAATAATACATTGACTATCGAGCAAGAATTAGTGGATGAGCATATTCTTCAGCAAATGATCAAAGATACGTGCGCCGAAATCATCCCTACCTTGATTGATCACTATGTCGAAGAGTCACGCGATCGCATGGAGAAAATAGAGCAAGCATTAAGCACAAAAGATCTTCAAACATTAGAGTTCGAGGTTCACACACTGGGCAGTTCTGCTCTCGCTCTAGGCAATCGAACGCTTTCAAGACAAGCAAGAATGATTGAGAAGTACTGTGTCGAAGGAAAAATACCAAAAGCATTGGAGCTTTGTGAAACACTTCCTCAACTCGCCAATGAATCGTTTGATGCGTTAGAAAAGCGAAAAGCTCAAGGGTTTGAGTAGTATCAGTGTCTTACTCCCTAGCGAAGCATCGCGTTTGATAAAGCGCGATGCCTACATCATCTCAGAAATTTAGGCTCCAAATTCAGTCACCCTCGCCAAGCCACACACCTTGAAGTTATTTGGGCATAACTTAATCAATTAAAAAGTATGGATTTTTCGCAAATTTCCTACCTTGTGCTAATACTTAAATAACGCTTTCTCAAATTGAGAATTTTCAGCACTAGAAAGCAATAAACCACTCATAACGCCAAATAGTAGTGCTGACAAAAATCATAAAAAATGAAACAAACTACGTTGGGATGGGACTATGAGACCAAGGGTGTTACTGGTAGAGGACTCTACTTCACTAGCCATACTTTATAAGCAGTATGTGAAAGACGAACCTTATGACATTTTTCATGTCGAGACAGGTCGCGAAGCGATTCAATTTATTGAAAGAAGCAAACCTCAGCTCATCATTCTCGATTTGAAACTGCCCGACATGTCTGGCGAAGACGTGCTGGATTGGATCAACCAGAATGACATTCCTACGTCCGTTATTATTGCTACGGCACACGGCAGCGTCGACTTAGCCGTTAATCTAATTCAAAAAGGTGCGGAAGATTTCTTAGAAAAGCCCATAAACGCTGATCGCCTAAAAACGTCAGTTGCATTGCACCTTAAACGCGCCAAATTGGAAGATTTGGTGGAAAATATTCAGTCCAAGTTTGATCGCCACAACTATCACGGATTCATCGGTTCAAGCCTCCCGATGCAGGCGGTATACAAGACCATTGATGCTGTTGCGCCAACTTCTGCCAGTGTGTTTATTGTGGGAGAAAGCGGCACAGGTAAAGAAGTTTGTGCTGAAGCCGTCCACCGCCAGAGCGACCGTAAAGACAAGCCTTTTATTGCAATTAACTGTGGGGCTATTCCACGAGATTTGATGGAAAGTGAGATTTTTGGTCACGTTAAAGGGGCCTTTACTGGAGCAACAACAGATCGAAAAGGTGCGGCGACGCTGGCACATGGTGGTACGCTTTTTCTTGATGAGCTATGTGAAATGGAACTTGAGATGCAAAAGAAGTTGCTCCGCTTTCTACAAACGGGCACTTACACTCCTCTTGGTGGCACTCGAGAAATGAAAGTGGATGTGAGAATCATTTGTGCCACCAACCGAGATCCATTAACAGAAGTAGAAGAAGGTCGTTTTCGTGAAGACTTATACTACCGTGTGCACGTTATACCTATCGATATGCCCCCATTACGTGAACGAGGAAGTGACATCGTCACGCTTGCCAAGCACTTCTTGACCACTTACGCCAAACAGGACAAAAAGAAATTCTCAACAATCGACAGCGAAGCTCAACATATCATCAAGCATTACGAATGGCCGGGTAATGTAAGGCAACTACAAAACATCATACGTAACATTGTGGTGCTTAATAACGACGAAAAAGTCACGGTGAGCCACCTACCCGCTCAACTTACTAAAAAGTCTAAAGTGACGAAAACAACGACGCCTGCGCATGTTGCTCAAGAGTCAGCAAACATTGCACCAATCACACCACCACCTGTTTATACTGAGGAACTTTCACCTTCTGCGGTCGAACCGTCGATTACCGCAGCGGAGCTGCCTGGTACACCGTCCTCTGCTGCTACCTCACCGTACTTTAACTCTGATGGAACCATTCGTCCTATGTGGCAAGTAGAGCGTGAAGCAATTCAAAACGCAATCGCGTACTGTGATGGCAACGTCCTCAACGCCGCTGTCATGCTGGAGTTAAGCCCATCTACGGTTTACCGAAAAAAACAAGCGTGGGAAGCGGATGAAATTAATCTCGAACAATCTTGATAAACCTGCCATTGGTGAAATTTGGATCTTGCTTGATAGCCGTCTATTCGGTGGCATTGAAAGTCACGTTATCGAGCTAGCTCGGGGATTAATCGCCTTTGGACACAAAGCTCGAGTTGTGCTAACCACTGAGTATTCACCAGCCGCTCAGATTGTACAGAAGGCAAAAGAAGCCGCGATCCCTGTGAGTTACTTAAACTATTTGTCTGGCGAGCCCAATAAAGCTTTAAAAATTAAACACCTAACAAGCGCCGTCGCCAATCACCAACCCTCAGTGGTTCACTCCCATGGTTATAAAGCGTCGATTTTGTCGCGCTGCGCCAAACTGCTCACCCGTACGTTTCCTCGTTTGATTTCAACTTATCATGCTGGTGAATCGTCCTCAGGGAAACTATGGCTATACGATTGGCTTGATAGAAGCTCAGGCAGCCTATCTGACCATTGCTTTGCTGTCAGTCCAAGTATTCAGCGCAAAGTTTTTTGTTCTTCAGAACTGCTGAATAACTTTGTTTCGATTCCCAACAGTCAACTCAACTATCAGGAGATCGCTTTTGTCGGCCGATTGAGTCAGGAAAAAGGCGCCGATCAATTTATTGAGGTAGCGAGGCTCTGTCCAACATTACAGTTTAGTATGTACGGTGATGGCCCAGAAAAAGAGTCGCTTAATCAAACTGCCCCTTCAAACGTGACTTTCCTCGGCCATCAAACCGATATGGAAGGTGTTTGGGAAAATATCAGTGTACTTATCATCTCTTCTCGTTATGAGGGGCTTCCAATGGCGGCGCTTGAAGCCATGTCGAGAGGCATTGCCGTGATGAGCTTACGTGTAGGTCGTCTTCCAGATATTATCCAAACGGGTAAAAATGGTTTTATCGTCGAAGACATTCCCTCTCTTGCTAAATGTCTTCATGACTGGATGTCGATTGGTGAAGCGCAACAATCACTCATTCGCCAGAATGCTCGACAAACCATCATTGATGATTTCTCAGCGCAAAGTGTGATTCCCGTATTGCTACAAAAATATCAAATTGAAACGGATCACTAATCCATATTGGTTCTCAATATGAGAATGATGAGTTCCAAACATAAATATCATATAAGATTCAATCACATAAACTAATAGCATATTTTGGCATCTCTATTGCAGCTCAGCAGTTAACGCAGATTAATGACGAGACAGAGGTGACTTATGACTACGCCAAAACGCATTCTATATGTTCATTATGGTGATAATTGGATTCGCGGCAGTGAAGTGGTGCTTCTGGATCTCATTTCAGGAATCGACCGCAATAAGTTTGAGCCATTCGTATGGTCAAACTGCCAACCATTAATCGATAAGTGCCAATCGCTCGGAATTGAAGCGGAACATTCAGCCTTCAATTTGGTGGGTGGTTGGAGCGCTCCACGCTGGGATATTAGCGGGTGGAATAGCCTTATCAAACAAGGCTCAGATTTGATCGAAAAGCACAGCATCGACTTGGTACACGTCAATAGCGGCGGCCCTTGTCAATGGATGTGTTTGGCTGCTCGCATGAATCATATACCACTTGTCACGCAACTTCATTGCCATTATACATTGCGCGATCGCTTCTCTCTCGGACTTCACCTCTCTCCAAAATTGATTTGCGTTAGCAAAGATGTTGGACGCGAAATTATTCAGGACGGCTACCCACAAAACCAACTTCATGTCGTACACAACGGCGTGTCACTTCAAGGCGTGGATACACCCATCGACATTAAAGATCGCCTCGGAATCCCATCACAGGCCTTTACCTTTCTGTCGGTGGGTTCGCTGATTAAGCGCAAAGGGTTCGACCGCCTTATTCGCGCAATGCGCATGCACAACTACCACCACCACAACCCTCACCTTGTTATTGTTGGTGACGGCGAAGAAAGAGAAGCATTGCAACAGCTTGCCGCGGATCTTGGTATCCAAGAACGAGTGCACTTTGTCGGGGAGCAACACAATGCCGGAGCGTGGATGTGTGGTAATGCAGACGCTTTTATTAGCGGCGCCTATGAAGAGGCCTTTGGTCTCGTGCTCGGGGAAGCGGCTTTAGCTCAACTGCCTATCGTGGCTCCTAAAACGGGAGGCATTCCTGAGTTGTTCGAGCATAATCACTCTGCATTGCTGTACCAGAACAGTGGAATGGCGAGCCTGTTAAACGCGATTCAACAAGTCATGCAAGACGCGGCATTAAGAAACAAGCTGGCGGAAAACGCTTACCTACATGCTAGCCAGCACTTAACGACGACTGCATCTATCAACGCTATTGAACGTATTTACGAAGGTGAACTTAATAACAACGCCATTACACCAATGCCAATGACTCACTGCATGAAGCCTCTTTCACGCTGGTTGAGCATCAATTGAGGAGCCCGGTCATGAAACGTGTATTGATGTTCGACGCCATCCCAATGCAAGGTGGATCCAAAATCGCGAATGCAGAGCTCCTTAAGCAGTGCGATAAGCTGAACGTGATTGGTTATCTACTCACTACAAATCCAGAGCATTGGGCGTCACTGCTTAGTGATACACCGCGTGTGCAAGTTATAAAAATAAAACCATCACCATTTAACTCGACTCATGGACTGACCTACTGGTTGATGAACGCTTACTACTTTCTCCAACTTCTCTACGCGTGCATGAAGCTGCCAAAAATAGATAGCTTTTTGGGCCTATCTTGCCCAAGTAATGATATGCCTTTGTACTTACTACGATTAATTAGCAAAAAGCCTGTGGTACAGATGGTTCATGGCCCTATTGGACGATCGAGATCTGCTGGCTACTGCTTAGTAAAAGCATCGGCAATTTACTACTTGGCAAACACCCGCGAATCAATGGTAGAAGCATTACAGGCCTACCTCAAAACAGAGAAGCCAGCCACCGAACGCTATTGGTGTGGTTTGAATACATCTACGTTTGTTAATGGATTATCGAAAGATCGCTGGCCAAAACAAGCGAATCCGATTTCAAGCCGCGTTTTCTGGGCAGCTAGCTTACTAAAATGGAAGAACATCGATCTTTTGCTTGATGCTTTAACACTTGATGAGTCGAAAAAGATCAAATCCACCGTGTGTTACATCAAACCTAACGTGGCAGGTGTGGAATATTCAACACCGGACTTCAACACACAAGGTGTTGAATGGCATGAGTGCCCAAACAACTTAGATGAATTGCGTTCACAGTGTGGTGTGTTTGTTTCCACCAGTCTCAACGAACCTTTTGGGTTATCTATTTTGGAGGCGCTCGCTGCAGGTATGTGTGTCGTCATTCCACATGATGATAGTTATTGGGACCGCGTGTTAACTCACGGCCGAAATTGTATTAAATACACGCCTAACAATGTGGCTTCGTTACACAACGCAATTCGCCTTTTGAATGAATCGCCGTGGATGAAAGTAACGATGGGTATCGAAGCACTCAATGTTTCTCAACTATACACAGCCGAACGTTGTTATTTGCCAATCGCCCAGCACCTTGCTGCCGAAATTGCTACCACCAATGATTGCACACTCAAGACACCGCGAGACATCAAAGGATATGACCATGTCTAAAGCAATGACCAACATGACGCTATTTGCTATCGCCTTAGTGATCAATAAAAGCATCAGCCTAATCATGCTGCCTGTATTGCCCCACTTTCTCTCACCAGAACAAATGGGCAAGCTTGAGCTTTTAACAACCTTTGGTGTTGTTACGACCTTGTTTGTCAGTTTCGTTTTGCATGAAGCGCTTTATCGATTCGTCGGCGTTGAAAAGGATAAAAATACACGCACAAGCCTACTAAACCAGCTGTACTCACTTGCTTTACTCATCGCTGGCGTCGTCGCTCTTAGCTTGCTCACTATCATTTTAATCGCCCCCATTCCCGCGCCTTTTACGCGAGTCGAATTTGCTATTGTTATGTTTGCTATCGTTCTAGAAGGCAGTATTGCAATCGGCACTGCCTGGTTAAGAACACAAGACGACAAAGCAAGAACACTGCTTAACGTCATGGTCACTACCACCATTTTTCAGGTCATTTTTATCGTCGCGGCGCTGTCTGTTCATCCCCATGTTATTTCTGTTTTGTGGGGTGGCTTGTTGGCTGCTATTACTCAATTTGTTTGGCTGCACATCGTTAACCGTTACAATGTCACCCTTCCTAAACTGACATTGGCAAAACAATACCTAAACTACTGCCTACCAATGATGATGGCCGGTTTAGTAGCATTTTGTCTCAATGGCGCTGAACGCTGGTTCATTGGTGCCAACACTTCTCTTGCGACGTTAGGGATTTACGCGATAGCGGTAAAATTTGCAGTGGGCATGTGTATTTTAGTGCAGCCATTTGGCATGTGGTGGATGCCACGTCGATTTAACTACTTAGAAGGGCGCAAGAGCACTGAAGCAGTGCGCATCACACACTTAGGTATGATTTACATTACAGGTTTGAGTGTAGTGGTCGGCACATTAGCAATGGTGATGATCACCCACTTACTGCCAGAAACCTATCATGACGCGGTATTATTCAGCTTATTCTTGCTGCCTATCTCCATGTTAAAAGAATGGAGTGAGTTGATTAACATCTCCATTTTGTACAAGCGTCGTACTCGCTGGCTACTGGGTATAAATGTCGTCTCTGCGTGCGTTGCGATTGCTTTGCTGTTTGGCTTATCTTCTCTGGGTATTTATGGTGTGTTCATTGCGCTTTATTACGCACAACTGTGTAAGCTGGGCCTGACTTATGTAGTAGGCCAACAATGTATGACGTTGCCTTTTCACCTCAGTCTGATGGTTTTATTACAGATTATATCCGGTGTGGCACTGTTCCTGCTTCACTCTTCACAATCAATAGGAATCGCCATCGCAATTTGCATTTTGACATGCAGTTTGCTGGCATGGATAGCCACTCGCTACATGAGTAAAGAGACGCTCAATGCTCTCACTCGATACATAGTGAAAAGGCGTGGACAGGTGAAGAGATACTCGTTATGAATGAAACCAAGGTGAGAACAAAACAGTCCATCGCAGCACTGACGATTACAGTCTGTATCGGCCTGCTTTGGATTGTTATGCCTCATCCCATTTTGATTGTTGCGTTGTGTTTCGCACCACTCGCGTTACTGTTTGTTCTCAATCAAACGTTTTGGCTTGTCACACTGTTCGTTATTTTTTCATTCTTTCGTATTCACGAAGCCTTTCCTGTTATCTATAACTTCAAGATCCCATTACTGTTATCACTGGGGGCACTCGCCGCACTCGCCTTTCACCTTCTTATAAGCCGCCAGATTACAGCTTTTTGGCACCCTTCATTAAAGTGGCTGTGTATATTTTGGGGTCTGGTGATCATCGGAATAATATTCGCTTCCAGTCGTGATATCGCAATAACGGTGTTCAAAAATACCTATTGGAAAATCATCATTATGACGTTGGCCATCACCTGGCTTATTACTAAACCTTCACAGCTCGCTCAGATGTCAAAAGCAATTATTTTCGCCGGATTATTGATTGGCTTAGTGGCATTACAAAACGCTGCGAATGGCATTGATTTAGTCGAAGGAACGCGCGTGTCAATAGGACGATCCATAGGTTCAGTACTTGGCGATCCTAACGATTTGGCACTAGTGCTGATGTTTCCCCTTGCCTTTACCGTTAGTCAATTGATGGAGAAGCATTCCCCCAAGCATCTCAGGCTCTTTGCCCTTATCACCTGTTTGGTTTTGTTCTTTGCGATAATTGAGACTCAGAGCCGCGGTGGGTTACTCGGTTCACTGTCTGTATTTGCCTACTTTGCTTTTAAACACATCAAAAGCAAAACATTAGTCTTGGTACTAGGCGCCATCGCAGCGATCGTACTCTACGCATTCGCTGGTATTTCAGGACGAGAATCGGGGGGAGCCGCTGAGGATGGTATAGATGCCTCTGCGATGGGGCGACTTTATGCGTGGGAAGCGGCATTTAAAATGGCGCTGCATCATCCGTTGACTGGCGTAGGTCTAGATAACTTCTACTTTAATTACTATTTCTACAGCCCACACTGGGATGGTATCAACCACGCCGTCCATAGTACTTGGTTTGGCGTGTTAGCAGAAACGGGTTTTGTCGGGCTCGCGGTGTTCATTACTTTAATTGTGTCATTGATCCGCACCTCTTTGCATTCCATCTCATTGCTGACACCAAAATCAGATTACACCCTCTCTGTAGGAGCAAACGCCGTGTTAAGTGGGCTTATCGGTACCATCGTATCAGGCACTTTTCTGACTCAAGGTTTCACCTGGCCAATTTACATTCTAGCGGCATTAACAGTTGTCGTTAGCCGAATTGTTCAAAGTGACTGTCAAAATGAGAAATCCTAGTTTCAAACATAAACAAAACCCATAACTCACTGTTTTAAAATGGCTAATTCCTTGGCACGCATTGTGATTACTCACTTAATTAGTAATCAAATAACCAAGACTCAAGGAGAGCCACATGACGGACATCGTAGTATTTGGAGAAGATTTTGGTGGGCTACCCTCTTCCACTCAGCATATTGTCAAGCAACTAGCAGCGAACCATCGAATCCTTTGGGTGAACTCCATTGGCCTTCGTCAACCTAAGCTGGATTCTAAAGACATACAGCGTGCGTTAAACAAACTCACTCGTGTATTTCATAACGTAGGCTCACACAAGCCAACATTGGACTCTGAAACAAACCCAAACATTCACATCATCAACTTGCTCACCATTCCTGCCCCTAGTTCTGCATTAGCAAGAAAAGTGGCCGCTAAGATGATGAAACACCAACTCAACAAACAATTACAAGCTCTTGGTTTTGATAAGCCTGTATTTTGGACGTCGCTCCCGACTGCTGCCGATCTTTGTGCAGAAATGAACCCACGTGGACTGATTTACTATTGTGGCGATGACTTTAGCGCTTTAGCTGGTGTTGACCACGACACGGTGGCCAAGCACGAACGTACTCTTGTTAATGCGGCCAGCGTTATCTTTACGGCAAGCGAAACACTCTCCACCAAATTTCCATCTGGTAAAACCGTCACTTTGCCTCACGGTGTCGACGTTAGTCTGTTTTCTGAGCCAGCACCTAAGGCTGAAGATTTTCCTAATAATGGTCGCAAAGTGCTGGGCTTTTATGGCAGTTTGTCTGAATGGTTAGACTACGACTTAATTGCCCAAGTCGCAGACCAAGCGCCTGACTGGGATCTCGTGTTCATCGGCCCTAACGAGTTCAGTGATAATCCACTTCCACAAAGATGCAACGTATACTACCTGGGCCCGAGAGCGCATCACACTCTGCCAAGCTACTCCCAACACTGGGATGCCAGTTGGTTGCCCTTTGTTGATAACGCTCAAATCAAGGCATGTAATCCGCTTAAACTTCTTGAGTACTTGGCAACAGGAACCCCTGTTATCAGCACACCGTTTCCTGCATTAATGCCCTACAAACATATGCTTCATGTGGTTCAAGATGTCGAAGACGTGCGTGCCAGTCTCGATCACCTCCTACCGCCACCGACAGATTCAAAGTCATTTGTTCAACAGCAAAGCTGGGAAGCAAGAGCCAACCAAGTTGATAAATTAGTGAGGGCGCTATGAACGATTTGAGAGAGAACCTTAGTGTATTACTACATGGCGCTTGGCGACGTCGTTACATGATCGTTATCCCTATGCTTGTCTTGCCGGTGCTGGGCTTCATCGTAAGTAAGCTGGTTCCGACGACTTATGTTGCTCATACCAGCATGCTTATTCAAGAGACAGCGAAAATGAACCCGTTCCTTCAAGACCTTGCCGTCTCAACAATGCTTAAAGACCGATTGAGCGCACTCAGTACTCTGCTAAAAAGCCGACACGTTTTGTATTCTGTCGCAAAAGAACAATCGCTGATCAATGACGAGATGAGTGCAAAAGAGCAAGAGTTCATCATAAAAGATCTTGCGTCGCGCCTGTCTGTTCAGCCACTCGGTAAAGACTTCATTCAAATTCAATTGCAAAGTGGTAAATCAGAAGGAATGGAGTCGATGCTGCTCTCTGTCAGAGAGCATTTTGTCGAACAGCTTTTGGCTCCTGAGCGTTCTTCGATTAAAGATTCGAGTCATTTTTTGACTATCCATATCAACAAACGCAGGGAAGAACTAGACAAGGCTGAACAAGCTTTTGCAGAGTATAAAAATACTTACTCAGACGCGACACCCGAAATGCAAGCTCAAAGCCTTACTCGCCTTGCTAGCCTCAAACAAACGCTAGCCGAAAAGGAGGCGGAGCTTGCTGGTGTTTCACGAAGTCTAGGCAGTTTGGATCAACAACTATCCAAAACGAACCCGGTTATCGGTAAACTGGAAGAGCAAATCATCGACATTCGTAGTGAACTTACCCTGCTTCGCGCTAAATACACAGAGGCGCATAGTTTAGTGCAAGGTAAGTTGCGAGAATTAAACCGGTTGGAGCAGGAACGCTCGGTACTCTTGAACTCTAAACAACCAGAACTAAACAGTGCTCAACTATGGGATATCGCGAGCAATACCACAGTAAACAGTCTTGGCGAAGCACAGCCTCTACTTGTCTCCCAACTACATCAATTACAAATGATGCGCGGACGTTTTGAAGCACTTACGGAAGAAACCAACAGCTTGCGAGACATGATCCAAGAATTAGAGCGAAATGCGCACCAATTTGGGAGCACAGCAACAGAAATCAACCGCTTAGCTCGTGACGTCGCAGTGAAGAGAGAAATGTATGATGAACTCGTCGAACGCTATGAGATGGCCCAACTAACGGGTTCTTTGGGAGAGTTTGAAGAGAATAAGCGCGTAAAAATCATTGATGAACCGTTCACGCCAACGATTCCAACTAACTTACCTAGTTTTGTATTTGTCATTTTAGGATTTATTGGTGGCGCTGGTTTAGGCATTGGATTAGCGACGATACTAGAGTTAGCCGATAACTCTATCCGCTCTAAAAGAGCATTAGAAAAACACCTTGGTGTTCCTGTCATCACCACTTTACCTAACGTAGTGTACGGAAACTAACCGCCATAAGAACTCATTTACAAGCACTCGGTCGGCGAGTGCTTTTCTTTTACTACTGCCTTATACAGCCTCATAGCATGTCCACTAATATGAATCTCAAATTGAGAATAAACATAGAACTTCACACGAGCTGAAATTAACCTATTGTTTTTAAGTGTTTAATTTCTTGGCACGCTGTCTGCAATTCCTAAATAAACAAAGAACTCAACGAGGGTTTGAAAATGGAATTCAGACAAAAACACAATAACACTAAGCACAGCAAAAAAGTGATATTACACGTCGTGCAACACTTAGCTCCTGGCGGTTTAGAAACGCTCGTGCTAGAAATGCTTCGTTTTGCGCCGCCAAACCATTCCGTTTTTGTCGTGAGCTTAGAAGGAAGCAAAGAACATGCACTACAAGGCTGGCAAAAACTGTTGCCCTACCAAGGCCAACTACACTTTCTTAATAAAAGACCTGGATTCAGCGGGAAGACCATCGCTACGCTGACTTCAATGATAAAAAGAATGCGACCAGACGTGGTCCACACCCATCATATCGGCCCACTTCTGTACGGTGGTATTGCTGCACGTTTAGCGCACGTACCTGTAGTAATTCATACCGAGCACGACGCATGGCACCTTAATAACAAAAAATCAGCTCAACTACAGTCCCTTTTGCTAACGATGATTCGCCCGCAAGTGGTTGCCGATGCTAACTTTGTCGCCCATCAAATACAGACTAAGTTAAAGTATCGCAAAGTTTGTACTATCCATAACGGGATTGACTGTCAGAAGTTTAAAAGCGGTGACCAAACGGCAACAAGACACTTGTTTGAACTTCCAACCGACAAAATCGTGATTGGCGTTGCCGGGCGTCTAGAAGCAGTTAAAGGCCATAAAGTGCTTATCGAAGCCTTCTCTCATCTTACGCCAAACACACACCTAGCCATTGCTGGAGATGGTTCTCAGCGAGCTCAATTGGAAGCACAAGTTAGAACGTTAAAACTTGAAGATCGAGTAACCTTTTTAGGTTTGGTGGACGATATGCCCAGCTTTTACCAAAGCCTAGATTTGTTTTGCTTACCATCACTTCAAGAGGGCTTTCCTCTCTCAACCCTCGAGGCTCAAGCATGTGACATTCCTTGCGTCGCGACGGATGTTGGCGGCGTGAAAGAGACGCTCTGCCCGAACAACAGCACACTGGTTGAAGCAAATCGCGTGTTTTCGTTGGCCGAAGCGTTATCACAGCAACTGGAATCATCACACCATTCTCCTCGAACTTTTATTCTCAAACACTTTGATATCAGAGACATGGTGAGTCGCTACTCACGTTTGGCCAAGGAGGCTAGCTATGAATGATTTACTTTGGATTATAGGGTTTGGTTTATCCGCGTTTTTGATTGTCTATCATCACGTTGGGTATCCACTGCTCCTTAAGTGGCTTCCTTTAAAACAGCAAGACGAAACCAAAGCACCATTTGTAGAGCGAGCTTACAAAGCCTCCAAAGCAGATAACCAGCTACCCTCTATTACTGTCATCGTGCCCGCCTACAATGAAGAACAATGGATAGCAGAGAAGATCCGTAACCTTGCGAGCCTAGATTACCCGAGGGATAAATTAAGAGTAGTGATCGCATGTGATGGCTGCACAGATAACACAGCCGAGATTGCTCAAGCGACAATTCAAGAAGCAATCTGCTCTGATACTCTGTTCATTATTAATGATCACCAAGTCAATCGCGGTAAAGTTGCCCTACTCAACGAAGAAATGCGTCATGTTAGCTCGGACATTACCGCACTGAGTGACACGTCGGCATTGATTTCTTGCGATTCTCTGTTGCTAGCTAGTCAGCATTATCAAAATGAGAACGTTGGAGTGGTTAACGCAACATATCAAATAATGAGCACTGATAACCAAGGTGAAGCGGCGTATTGGCAATACCAGTCTCGAGTAAAGCACCAAGAATCCTTGTTAGGTTCAACGATTGGTTCCCACGGTGCGTTTTACACTTTCAGAACTCACTTATTTGAACCACTGGAAGTTAGCACCATTAATGACGACTTTATTCTCCCTATGAGAATCGTTTTGCGAGGCTATAGCGCTATTTACGAGCCAAACATGCTGGCGCTTGAGCTCGAACAAAGCTCAGATGACGCAGATTTCAAACGACGCCTAAGAATTTCAGCAGGTAACATGCAGCAGCTCATGCAATTAAAGAAATTACTGCTACCTCGCTATCGTGGCACTGCCTTTGCATTTCTATCGGGAAAGGTCCTGCGCTTAGCAACACCCTATTTGATGATTGTTTGCTTTATTTGCTCACTACTACTGGCACACAATCCGCTGTTTCAAGTAATGCTGTTCGCACAAGTTGGTATTTATAGCATCGCGCTTATCACTTACTTGATGCCAGCACTTAACACAATTAAACCTTTTAAGCTGATTAGTTACATCGTCATTGGTCATCTCGCCAACTTTATCGGCGGTATGAAATATTTACTCGGAATGGAAAATGGACGTTGGAAACGCGTCAACCAATAAGGAAAGCATCATGAAAAACTCACGCTACGATTCAAATGTATGCCACGCGAAAAGAACGTTTGATGTACTGGTTGCAATACTTATTTTGGTCGTCACTGCACCACTTTTCCCATTTATCGCGCTAGCGATCAAAACCACATCGAAAGGCCCTGTGATTTATCGCCAATTGCGAGTAGGACGCTGCACACCAGAAAAAATGGATCTTTTTCAAATCATGAAGTTTCGCACCATGTATATTGATGCAGAGCAACGCTCTGGCGCAGTATGGGCAACTGAAAATGATCCCCGCATCACGCCAGTAGGACGCTTTTTACGCAAAACACGTTTAGATGAACTACCTCAACTGTTTAATGTGTTGAGAGGTGAAATGTCGATGATTGGGCCGCGCCCAGAACGCCCAGCTTTCTACCAGAAATTGGAAGATGAAATCCCCTACTTTGTAGAGCGCACATATGGCGTGTTACCGGGTATCACAGGCTTAGCTCAGGTTAACCAAGGCTATGATGCATGCATTGAAGATGTAAGACGCAAAGTTGGGTTTGACCACAGTTACGCACTAAGCTTAGGTTCGTTTTACTCTTGGATTTCAATGGACCTTTCAATCATGAGCAAAACATTCGTTGTGATGATTGACGGACGAGGTCAATAACTTCCGGTTCTGGTAACGGTCACTCTTGCCACTGGCGGCGCATCTTTTCTATCGTCGCTGGTGGCACGTCATGAATGCTTTGATACGCTCCGTGACACACTTTAATTTCCACCTCGATGCGCTTCTTCATGCAGTAGTCCATGTAACGCTTCATCTCCCAATGTCGAACAAACGTATTGCTCACAATCACGACTCTCCCTTTGTTCAACCACTTTCTAGTTTGCTGAAAACACCACTCATGCGCTTGAGGTAATTGAACCGGTTCAAAGTGATAATCACCTTCATCATTTTCAAAATACATGTCAGCTTCAAAATGCTTAGCACCAAGCTCTATCGCTAGTTGTTTTGCTAAGGTTGTTTTACCTGAACCCGGAAGTCCACGAATAAGAATGAGTTTAGCCAGTGACATAATGCAGTTTAATGAGGTGGGAATAAGCCTAAACTGTAACGAAATTATTGGAAAAGAAAAGTAGAAATAAAAAATGCCGAGCACATTAGGCTCGGCATTTAAACTCAATCATGGATCGTGTTGTATTTATTTGTAAGCTGGCAGTTCTGTTCTTAACCCTTTCACCAAACTTACGCACATCAACAGCAGAACAAAAGTAAACGGTAACCCTGTTGCAACAACGCCTGATTGCAATGCTTGCAAGGCTTCTTTACCACCAACCCAAAGCATTACGGCTGCAATTGCGCCTTCAATACACGCCCAGAAAATGCGTTGCGGTACTGGTGCATCAATCTTACCACCGGCGGTAATACTATCGATAACCAGCGAGCCAGAGTCTGACGATGTAATAAAGAATACCAGAATCAGCACGATAGAAAGCATTGAAATCACTGAGCTATACGGAAGCGCATCGTAAACATGGAACAGAGTCAATGAAATATCAGTTAGGCCATTTGCACCTAGCTCACCAATTTTATTCACCACTTGGTCAAGCGCGATACCACCAAACACAGACATCCAAATCAAAGTAACAACTGTAGGAATAACGATGACTGCGAATAAGAATTCTCGAACCGTACGACCTTTAGACACACGCGCGATAAACATACCAACAAACGGTGACCAAGATACCCACCAAGCCCAGTAGAATACCGTCCAGCCGTGCATCCAAGTTTCATCTTCACGACCGTGAGGGTTACTCAATGGAATAATATTTTCAATGTAAGCCATTGTTGTGTCGCGTAGCGAGCTCCACGCCGTATCAAACGTGATTACGGTAATGAAAATAAGCAGCGCAAACGCAACCACCATATTGACGTTACTCAGTAGCTTAACACCACCATCAATACCACGAATCACTGATAACACCGCGATAAAGGTAACGAAGGTGATCACAATCATTTGTGTACCAATGCCGCCTTCTAGCCCAAAGACATGGTTAATACCACTGGTCGCCTGCTGAGCACCTAGACCTAGCGACGTTGCAAGACCAAATAGCGTCGACAAAACGGCAAGGATATCAATAACGTGACCTAACCAACCCCATGCACGGTCACCAAAAATTGGATAGAACGCCGCGCGCAATGAAAGTGGTAAACCTTTGTTAAAGGCAAAAAACGCTAATGCTAGTGCAACGAGTGCGTAAATACTCCAACCATGTACACCCCAGTGGAACATGGTGGCACCCATCGCGAGAGATTTCGCTTCTTCTGTGTATGGCACTGCGTTCAGTGGCATTCCCCACCAATCAGTGAAGTACGCGGTCGGCTCCGCCACACTCCAGAACAGAAGACCAATACCCATACCCGCGGCGAAAAGCATCGACAACCAAGAAACGGTTGAGTGATCCGGCGTTGCTTCTTTGCCTCCTAAGCGGATTTTACCTAGCGGAGAAAAAAGAAGAGCAACGGCGAACAATAAGAAGAAGTTTGTCGACCACATAAAAAACGCATCAAACTGTTCGATAATTCCGTTTTTTAGACCGTTTAATACGTCACGAGCAGTGGTTGGCTCAACAAGAAGAAGTGAAATCAGACAGAAAACAACGAGCCCCGCACTAATGCCAAAAACCGGATTATGTATATCGAATCCCCACTTTTGAACGTTATCCTGTCCAACCTGATAATCGGTTGTATCAATACTATATTTTTTAAATGCATTATCCATAAATACAAATTTAACGTGAATTTGAAACGCCCCTCAGGTGAGAAGAACTCCAATACCGCCCTCCATTAATTTGAACTCTAAAGTTTTAAGGCGGGACGAATTTTAGCAGCAATCACATATTTTTGCAAAAAGTCGTGATTTATTGCATTTTAAGCTCAATTCGAGACAGGTGAAGGGGAAATAATATCAACACAAAAATTATGAGGTCTAACGATTGATTTTGTCGTAGGTTGTAGACTAGAAAAGGCACAAGAAATACTTAAGTTCATAGCCAGTCACTGCGCAAATAGAGAAGACCTGCGATGATTTGGTTTCACAATTAACGACGAAACCAAATCAGCAAACCTTTCATCCAGCGAGCGTTATAAGAAATGGAAGGTGATGTTCCCTGTTACGCTGCTAACGGTATCGCTATCGCCTTCAATATCCACGCCAAACGCTTGATAACTAGCGCCCACAGACACATTGTCAAGCAAGAAGTATTCGGCACCAACACCATACATGTAAGAGACGCCATCATCTTTGTCTAAGTTTCTAAGTCCACCGTCATAATCAACGTTGAATGCATTGATGCCGCCTTTTGCGTAAACGTGTAACGGGCCGAAGTCGATACTAGGTTTCGCCGCTAAATAGAATGAATCAAAATCAGCACTACCCCTGCTGCCACTCAAAGATAAATCCACTTTGCCGTGATTAAAGTAGCCTGCTTCAATGCCAATGAACGGCAAAATACCAGTACCGACATGAATACCGTAGGTTGTATCATTTTCGCTGTCGATATCGGACTGACCAATTTGGCCACCAGCGTAAATCCAAGAGTCAGCCATTGCTGACGTTGAGCACAACGTTAGAGCGAATAACGAGAGTGTTTTTTTCATACTATCCCTTCCTGATCGATTCCTAAGCGAAACATTACGCAAACATGCGCATTTAATCGCCACTATATATTGGAAAGCATAGGCATTTTAAGACTCTAAAAGTGAATAATTTATGTTCAACTTTTGTTTTGTGACTTCCAGACAAAAAAACACCGACATAAAGCCGGTGTGTTTCATATGGTGTTAGAAAGCTTGACGCTTATAGGAAATGTAGTGTTGCGTTAACAGAGAACGTGCTGATATCGTCTTTACCAGCAGTGTAGTTCATGTAGCTAGCACCAACAGACATCGGGCCAAAAATGAAGTACTCAGCACCCACACCGTACATTAGGTCCAAATCGTCATCGTCTTTGCCGCCTTTCACTTTTTTGTCCCACTGATGGAAACCACCTTTTGCGTACACGTGTAGCGGACCGAAGTCGATGCTTGGCTTAAGTGCTGCGTAGTAAGAAGTTAGCTTAGTGTCTTGACCATTTACGTTAAATTCACCGTGTTGTGTTACACCAGCTTCAACACCAATGATAGGTAGAATGCCTGTACCAACGTGAACAGAGTATGATGTGTCTGTCTCACCTTTGTAGTCAGACTGACCTACTGTTGCACCACCGTAAATCCAAGAATCCGCCATTGCCGCAGAAGATGCGCCAAGTAGCGCCACTGCTAATAGAGTTTTTTTCATCATCTACCTTTACTCTTTATTATTCCCACGTCTGCATAACTCAGTCGTTGGTACTACAAATAAAGGGAGGCGAACTATTGCCTCCCAGAACTAAAAAATAATGCTTATTGAGTTACTAGCAATTAGTGTACCAGCAACTTCTTAAGCGATAATTACAAACCTGACACTATTTTACTGGTTGATTAGCAAGCATCAATCGCGTTTTTGACTCGTTTATCAGAAACAGGATAAGGAGTGCCTAATTGTTGAGCAAAATAACTCACGCGAAGCTCTTCAATCATCCAACGCACTTCTTTTACATTTTCAGGAATGGCCACACCTTTCGGGATCTTGTTCAGCAACTCTTTATAGTCTTGAGTCACAGATTCAATCTTCAGCATATGTAAACGATCTTTGTTTGGATCGATTGGCAACTTCTCCATACGACGCTCTATCGCGCGCATGTAGCGAAGAATATCCGGCAAGCGTTTCCAGCCACATTCCGTTGCAAAGCCTTTGAAGATCAAGCCTTCAATTTGTGCTTTGATATCGGACAGAGCAAACGCCATTGTGAAGTCGATCTTGCCTTTTAGCTTCTTATTGATGCTAAACGCCGTGGTCAGAATAGTCTCAACCTGTTGAGCAATCTCTACAACGGTGTCACCCAATTCAGCACGAACGTGTTCTTTCAACGCTTCGAACTTCTCTGGCTCCCAAACTAAACCACCCTGCTCTTCAATAAGCTTATCGACACCACAGGCAATGCAGTCATCTATCAGATCAAGCACTTTGCCGTATGGATTAAAGTACAGACCCAGCTTCGATTTGTTCGGTAAGTTGGCGTGCAAATATTTAATTGGCGACGGTACGTTCAATAAAATTAGGCGACGCTGACCAGCACGCATTGCCGTTATCTGCTCGTACTCCGTTTCGTAGAGTTTGATTTCAACGCTGTCTTTGGTATCAACAAGCGCCGGATACGCTTTTACATCGTAGCCGCCACGTTTTTGTTGATACACTTTCGGCAATTCTCCAAAACTCCACGTATGCAGACCTTGCTGTTCGATATCGTCATCCGCAACTTTGGAAAGCGTTTCTTGAACTTTGTCTTTCAAACTTTCTTTCAGTTCATGAAGGTCTTTGTTTTCCTTCAGTTTACGATTTCGGTGATCAACCGCACGAAACGTGACTTTCAAGTGCTCAGGTACTTGTTCCAAGTTCCAGTCTTCACGCAGCACTTCTACGCCCGTCATGCGTCGCAACTCTTTCTCCAATGAATCTAACAGCGGAGCTTCCATTGGCGTAACGCGCGCTAAGAATGCATCGGCATAGTTCGGCGCAGGCACAAAGTTCTTACGAATTGTCTTTGGCAACGATTTAATCAAGCTAACCACAAGCTCATGGCGTAAACCTGGGATCTGCCAGTCAAAGCCCGCTGGTTCAACTTGGTTTAAAATCGGCAACGGCAAATGCACTGTGACACCGTCACTATCATCGCCTGGTTCAAATTGGTAACTCAATTTGAGCTTCAAACCATTTTGATGCCAGAAGTTCGGGTAATCCAAATCGGTCACATGGCTAGCATCACCCTTGAACAGCATCTCTTTTTCAAAGTTCAGCAGTTCCGGATTTTCTTTAGATGCCTTTTTCCACCACGTATCGAAATGCTTACCAGACACCACTTCGGTGCCAACGCGTTGATCATAGAAATCAAACAGCTCATCATCATCCACCAAGATGTCACGACGACGAGATTTATGCTCAAGCTCTTCCACTTCTTGCAGAAGCTTACGGTTTTGCTTAAAGAACGCGTGTTTGGTTTCCCATTCACCCTCAACCAATGCACTACGAATGAAGATTTCGCGACTTACGGTCGAATCGATACTGCCGTAGTTGACCAAGCGTTTCGATACAATTGGTACGCCGTAAAGCATGACTTTCTCGTGCGCCATCACCGCCGCACGTTTCTTCGACCAATGTGGTTCGCTGTAACTGCGTTTAATAAGGTGTTTAGCTAACGGCTCAATCCATTCTGGTTGAATCTTTGCGATGATACGGCCCCAAAGTTTCGAGGTTTCCACCAACTCGGCTGACATTATCCACTTAGGTTGTTTCTTAAATAGACCCGATGCAGGGAAGATATGGAAACGAGCATTGCGCGCGCCTTGATATTCATTCTTTTCTTGGTCTTTCATACCGATGTGCGACAGCAAACCAACCAAGATCGCACTGTGTACACCATGGTAAGAAGCAGGCTCATCGTTAAGTTTGAATTCCATTTCACGCATCGACTGATGAATTTGGAAGTAAACGTCTTGCCACTCGCGAACGCGCAAGTAGTTCAAATAGTCTTGCTTACACTGTTTGCGGAACTGATTGCTAGACAGGGCTTTTTGCTGCTTTTGGATGTATTCCCACAAATTCACAAATGTCAGGAAGTCCGATTCTTCATGGAAGAAACGACGATGCTTATCGTCTGACGATTGTTGTTTATCTGAAGGACGTTCGCGTGGATCTTGAATCGACAAGGCCGCTGCGATGATCATCACTTCTTTAAGCGCACCATATTTTGGCGCTTCCAATACCATACGCGCCAAGCGCGGATCGATTGGCAAACGCGCTAATTGGCGACCAATGGAAGTCAGGCGTTTTTTCGGGTCTTTTACCTCAGAGTTAATAGCACCAAGCTCTTCCAGCAAACGCACGCCGTCTTGGATGTTACGTTTATCCGGTGCTTCCACAAACGGAAACGCTTGAATATCACCCAAACCAAGTGCCGTCATTTGCAAGATAACCGACGCTAGGTTGGTACGCAGGATTTCAGGATCAGTAAACTCTGGGCGCGACTCAAAATCTTCCTCTGAGTACAGACGAATACAGATACCCTCTTCCACACGACCACAACGACCTTTACGCTGGTTCGCACTCGCCTGAGAAACTGGCTCGATTGGAAGACGCTGAACCTTAGTACGGTAACTGTATCGACTGATACGCGCCGTACCCGGGTCGATAACGTACTTAATGCCCGGAACAGTTAGCGAGGTTTCTGCCACGTTGGTTGCCAGTACAATTCGGCGACCAGTGTGAGGTTGGAAAATCTTATTCTGCTCACCTGCCGACAAACGCGCGTAAAGCGGCACAATTTCCGTGCTCTTCAGATTACGTTTGGACAATGCATCTGCGGTATCACGGATTTCACGTTCACCGTTCATGAAAATCAGGATGTCACCTAAACCTTCATCGCACAGTTCATCTACCGCTTCGAAGATGCCTTCAAGCTGGTCACGATCATTGTCGTCATCACCGCTTAGTGGGCGGTAACGTGTTTCTACTGGGTAAGTACGACCCGATACTTCAATGATTGGTGCATTGTTGAAGTGTTTTGAGAAGCGTTCTGGGTCGATGGTTGCTGACGTGATGATCACTTTCAAATCAGGACGACGTGGCAGCAACTCTTTCAAGTAACCCAAGATGAAATCGATGTTGAGGCTGCGCTCGTGCGCTTCATCGATAATGATGGTGTCGTATTGATTCAAGAAACGGTCATGCTGAATTTCAGCCAACAAGATACCGTCCGTCATCAATTTGATTTGGGTATTTTCAGAGATCTGATCGTTGAATCGAACCTTGTAACCAACAAACTCACCAAGCTTGGTTTCCATCTCTTCGGCAATACGGTTAGCAACCGAACGCGCTGCAAGACGACGAGGCTGAGTATGACCAATCAGACCAAATTTACCGCGACCAAGCTCAGCACAGATTTTTGGTAGCTGAGTGGTTTTACCAGAACCGGTTTCACCCGCGACGATAACCACTTGGTTTTCTTCGATCGCTTTCGCAATATCGTCGCGTTTTTGGCTTACAGGTAGGATTTCTGGGTATTCAATCGTTGGTTTGTAGTTGCTGCGCTGCTCTGCAACCATCATGGATTTTGCGATGTCTAATGCGATTTCGTCGAACACAGCATTACGCGCTGCGTCCTTCTTAATTTTGCTTGCACCAGAAATACGTTTACTCAAGCGGAAACGGTCGCGCATCATGCACTGATTCAGCGCTTTACGCAGAGATGCAGCACTATTCACTTGAGCCTGAGGTGTTTGAGCTTGTTTCGCTGTCGCTTTTTGCGCACCATTTGACGGTGTCGCTTGCTCTTCAGCTAGATTCTTTTTTGGGGGCTGTGACGAAGTCAAAGCGTTTCCTATTCTTTTCATTACAAAAACTGCGCGGATTGTATCACACAAGATCTGTAACAAGATAACCGAAAGCTCATTCAATTTTTTCGAACATGTTCAGCGAATCGCTAGACTTTTGAACTCACTTACGTTGCTTATAATGGCTCCCATAGTCGAAAGCACTTATTTAAGGAATAACCATTATGTCTCGTGTACTAGCTCTAAAATCAAGCATCCTTGGCGATTACTCTCAATCAAACAAATTGGTTGAAAACTTCATCAAAAATGTAGACCAAGACAAGCTTACTGTTCGTGATTTGGCTGCAAACCCGCTACCTGTTTTGGACTTCGCCGTTGCGACTGCACTGCGCGCTACGGAAGATCTTTCACAAGAACAGCAAGCGGTGGTCGACTTGTCTGACACCCTTATTGAAGAAGTAAAGGCCGCAGACACTTTGGTTATTGCCGCTCCAATGTACAACTTCACCATCCCGACTCAGCTTAAAAACTGGATTGATTTGATTGCTCGTGCAGGCGTGACATTCAAATACACAGAAAACGGCGTTCAAGGTTTGATTGAAGGTAAAAAGGCGATTGTAGTAACGACTCGTGGTGGTATTCATAAAGATTCACCAACTGACAACGTTACGCCATACCTACGCACTGTACTGGGTTTTGTAGGAATCACTGATGTAGAATTTGTTTACGCAGAAGCGCTAAACATGGGTGAAGATGCGGCTGCAAAAGGCATTTCAGAAGCGCAAAGCCAACTTGCAACAATGGCGTAAGTTAGAATAAACCAGAATACAAAAGGGATTGGTTCGCGCCAATCCCTTTTTGGATCCTGATGCCTTGAACGTATTTATAGGGTCTCTTACATCGTCAAAGACGATTCACTTTCTCCAAGTTGCGTATTGCATCAAGGTAGACTTTTTCTAAAGACCGCTCAGCTTCGCTTATCATATTCTCGATCATCGCATTAAACGCGACATCGCTACGGATTTCTATATTGTCTCCCGCCTTAACGTCAAGAGAGTTGACGTACAACACCAACCATTCATCTCCCTCCAAATGCCCTTCTCCGTGAATGGCAAAAAAGCGTTTAGCAAATTCATAGTTAGTACAATTTATCGCTTCAATTTGAATATTGAATGAGGAGTCGATACTCATGGTGCTCATGCCATCCGATTCATCAGATGCATCACAAACAGCCTTAACTCTGGCACGATATACGAAATTTCTCGTTGAAAGCAGCATAGTATTATTCATCTTTACTCATAATGGGCGATAAATAAGTCAGTTGCAAATCCGACCTATATGCATCTCGCGATGCGCTAAAACTCGAACTGGAAATAAATAGTATTGTAGTTGCTCCCACCTTTAATTCGCCCAAACTGGGAAGCGCTTTCAAAAATCGCCGAGCGGTGATGCAATGAATAGCCCACCCACATATTGTTCCAGCTCTTTTGGTTGAAGAGATCGCCTACATTGACATCAAACGAGAAATCTAGGTAGTTGAGCAACTTGCTTGGTGTATAACCCTTGTCTTCCATTTCTGTGCCTTCAATATAGGTAATGCTATCAATGTATGACACACCTTCCGCTACACCAAATCGCCAAGTCGTAGGCCAATTAACCGTATAATAAGCCTTAATCGCCATGACGTATTCTGTGCTCGCAGACTGAACACTGGACGACCAGTGATGAACCAACCCTGGCGTTAAATAAATATCAAGAGGAAAACCAAACAGCTCATCCGTTAATGGATGCCCATAAAACAATGAAGTAAGTTGATTGTCGTATGGGTCTTTTTCTCTCTCAAAGCTAAATATTTCACCGATGTTCGAAGGCGTCGCCCAACCATGCGCAATACGTAGATATGCTTTATTGCTCAGTGTCGGTTTCGGAACTTTGCTTTTATCGTTGAAAAAGCCAAAACCGACAAACACTTCTCCCTGATATCGATCTTCTACAAGCTGACTGTTGTAGGCGTTATCATCTAAGCGAGTAACACTCGTCTCACCCAGTAAATACAAATTTGAAGTTACATGGTAACGCGCCTTAATACCAAGATTGGTGTCAAGTCCAGCTCCAATTCTCTCGCCAGTAATATCCTTAAAGGAATAATATTCACTATTGAAATCAGCGTCTTTGTATCGAATCGTAATCGATGGCTCTAATTCCCAATCCCCAAATACATAATTGGCAGCAAGGCGGTAATTAGAGTGAAACTGGAGTTCGTCGTCCGTCATCAGCTCTACTTCTGCGCGCCAATTGTCGTTAATGCTATAACGCACTTGCCCACCGAAATCGACTCTGTCCCCTTCATTAGCATTTTGTAGCGACATGGGAATATCGACAAATCTCAATCGCATGAGTGCGCTCGCGCGCCAGTCGGAATCACTCTCGTTATACAAAAACGCGCCACCTTCAATGCCATTGATATACACATGTTCGTTTTCAAAGAACATCATTGGGACAAATGTACTCACCGTAGAGTCATTATCGGCGGTATAAAACGGAATCGATGCTGTGCGATACATCGCAGCAATCCCCCACGTTTGTTCTTCTGCACCATGCGCAGAAGAAACTACCGCAGCTAAAGGTAAAGCGAGTGTTGTTAGAATTAATCTCTTCATGAGTTCGAAAAATGTTGGTTGAGAAGCAGGCAAACATCAATGATTTGCCATTAAAAGCTTATGTTCTGCTGATGATAGCCGTTACAATGGCAAATGTTGTCATCCTCGTGACAGTTTGAGTCCCAAGATCATATTAATATTGCACGACTAGGTGAGCTTGTTTGCGAATATTTTACCATTACAACAAGCGCTTAAACTCTAGCTTAGTTCTAAATCAAACATAATGAAGTAAAAAGTGAAAGCATCAGAACTCATCTCTACCTTGAATCATTTACCCGCAGACACAGACATTGTGATGGGAGAAGCATGGCTGCCAGAGAGGTTGATAGGGACTCAACTCGATGGTGACATGTTGTTTTTGCACTTTGATAATGCACCAGAAGATGGTCAAGGTGACGAAGAAGGGCGTGGCTTCGTCGAACACGAAATCGACCTAATTAGAACTCGGCTTCAGCAAATTTTGGATGAAGACAGTGATAACGCGTCAAAAGCCGATGCGATGCTTGGTTTGTTCCTTATGGGACATGAACTTAGTAGCTCGCAAGTTATCGAAATATTAGAAGAAGAAGCTGACACATAAGGAGCCGTTTTGCCAGCATTGATGAACACGACTGAAATTTCTTCACTTCCTCTTGTCGTTGCAGGTCCGATCCTACGTAAAGTGACCGCAACTGAAATCAATATTTGGCTAGTCACCACCCAACGCTTGGAGGGTATGGTGCAAATTACGGATGAAAATGCCTCCATCCTTTATCAAGCCCCTTTAAGTGAACAAAAAGAACAGCTTCAAATCGGCCTCAATGCGTGGTGTTGCTTACTTAAATTAGAAGGCGAGTTTCCAACCCATCAAGCGTTACGCTATCAAATAAAAACGCAATATGGCTTAGTGACGGAACTGCTCCCTCACCTGACTTATGAGCGAGATAATACGCCAAACTTGGGTATTGAGTTCCTCGTTAGTGAAAAAGCGGATTATCTCTTACATGGCTCTTGCCGTAATCCCCATCACTTCAGTGATGATACATTGGTCGCTGCGGATCATAAAATCGCGTCTCAATCCATTGAAGAGAGACCAGATATGCTCATCATGAGTGGTGATCAAATCTATGCAGACCATGTTGCAGGCCCCACTCTCGATGCCATTGAGCAAGTCATAGCTTTATTGGGTTTGCCAGGCGAAGAATTCGATCAAGCTCCGATAAAAAATACCAATGACCTCTACCAACACCCTGCTTGCTATTATGGTCGAGATAAATTGTTGCCTCATTATGTGAGTGATGACAGTTTACTAAGTAAGTTTTTTCCACACCGAGGGACACCAATATTCAGCGCCAAAGAGTGTGAGAATCACCTAATAAGCTTTGCTGAGTGCTTTGCAATGTACTTATTGGTTTGGTCTCCGACCTTGTGGAAGCTTGTTCGAACGGATCGTTTATTAGAAAACGAATTTACTGTCGGCGGAGAAGTTCTTGAACCGAAATGGCAGCAGCAATGGCGCGAAGAAAAAAAACAAATTGATAAATTCGTCGCAGGTCTGGACAAGGTTCAACGCTTACTCGCTCACATTCCAACCTATATGATCTTTGATGATCACGATGTCACCGACGATTGGAATCTCACCATAGGCTGGGAACAAGCCGCATACAGCAACACGTTTGCAAAACGCATTATCGGTAATAGCTTGATTGCTTACTGGCTTTGCCAAGGTTGGGGAAATGCGCCAGAAAAATTCAATGATGAATTTATGAGCCTCGCTCAACGCTTTATCGATGAGCGAACCTCGCAAACCCAAGATGCATTTATTCAATATTTGTATCGCTTTGAGAATTGGCACTACACCATTCCTACGACACCAAAAGTTGTCGTGCTAGATACACGAACCAGACGCTGGCGTTCTGAGTCTAAAATGAACAAACCTTCTGGCTTAATGGACTGGGAAGCGATGATTGAGTTCCACCAAGAACTCGTGCACCAAGACAAAGTTGTTATTGTTTCTGCCGCGCCAATGTTTGGTGTGAAATTTATCGAAGCACTACAACGTGTGGTGACCATGCTTGGTAAACCATTGATGGTTGATGCTGAAAACTGGATGGCTCACCCCGGAAGTGCGAATACTCTTATTAGTATTTTCACACACACAAAGACACCAACTAACTTTGTTATTCTCTCTGGCGACGTACACTACTCTTTTGCATACGATATTAAGCTCCGCTATCGAAAAAACAGTCCGAATATCTATCAAATCACCTGTAGTGGAATTAAAAATCAGTTCCCTACACAACTGCTCAATATTTGTGATGGCCTAGATAGACTGCTATACAGCCCTCGCTCACCTTTAAACTGGTTCACAAAACGTAAACGACTCAAGATTTACAAACGCGCACCAAGTACGCACAACTTTTATCGCTTGGTTAACCATAGTGCCATTGGTGAGCTACGTCTTGATGATGAAGGCAAACCAAGTCAAATTAGTATTCTGACGAGTGATGGTGACGAAGTTCATTTTCCACCGACACGTGCTGAAAGCTGAGTATCAATCCCAAAATGACTTGCCCTTTGTAAGAGGCAAGTCACCTTAAACTAACTCAGGAGTTTAGGTTTTTTGGGGAGAAAGTGGCCGTGCTTAAATGTCAACGGCGTGCTAAATTTGGTATCGCACCTTGAGATCTTCCGTATTTATTACCATGTTAACCAAATAAACAATAGCTCGGTGTTCATTATGTTTAATTCTCTCACATCATTATTTAAACAACTCATTGATGGCTCTGATTTAAGCCAAACCAACACACTTTCCCCTAACATGGCTATCGCGTGTTTGCTTTGTGAAGTTTCTGGTGCAGACCATAGTGTCGATGATAGAGAACAAGAAACAAAGCGCTCTTTATTGATGAAACTGCTTTCGTTAAATGAAGAAGAATCAAATACTTTGTTAGAGCAAGCGCAACAGAAAATAAAAGATTCCGCTTCGCTGTACGACTTTACCTCTCAACTAAGAGAACTGACTCAAGAAACTCGTTATAACTTAATCAAAAGCATGTGGGAAGTCGCTTACGCAGACGGCGAAATTGACCCGCTAGAAGACGCGGTGATCCGTAAAACAGCAGAGCTACTCTATGTTGATCACAGCGAGTTCATTCGAGCGAAGTTACAGTCTCAGTAAAGTGACGAGATGAGTATATAAGTCGCTGGCTAACTCTAAGCTACCCCTAGGATGACAACAGATATCGCTTCTGTAGCCATAAAAAAACGCGCACTCTGCGCGTTTTTCAATAAGCCAACGACATTGTTATTAAAATACTGGTCAAGGTATGTGTTTAGCTCTTTCCACACTAAACAGACTGCATGACAAAACAACAATGGTTGGATGATAATTTAATTACAAGCTAGCTAGGTTCGAATAACTAAAACATGGTCAAAGCAAGCTTAGCTAAGTTGTATGCATCTACATAGCCAGAGTGTTGACGCCCTTCCCAGTCTATTCCTTTTGCTTCTTGAGCGGCTCGATGGCCTATACGTTTATCTTTAAGACGATTTTGAATACGGTAGAGTGTCGCTAAGTTGATGAACTCTGTGAACGGTGCTTCAATACCTTTTTGCTTACACTCTTCTAGAAGAATGAGGTCATCTCGCCCCCAAGATGCAAAGATTTTGTTGCGACCACCGAAGTTCTTAACCATAGATTTAAGCACTTCTTCTAGTGGGCGTCCTTGTTTTTCAATCTTAAGTGGTGTGATGCCCGTTAACTCAGCGCAAAACAGAGACACTTCATCGTGTTCTGGTTTCACGTAGTATTGAGCACGCTTGACTATCTCACCTTTAGACAAATCTATTTCAGCTAAACCCACTTCGATAATTTCACCCGTGCTGCCGACGCCATTTTCGTTCCAGCAACACATTTCTAAATCGAAGCATACAATACGGTTATGGTTCATAGTTTGCCTTGGTTCCTAACATAAAATTTAAAGCGTGCGATTCTATCGTAACACGGCGTAAAACTCGAATTTGTGCGCCCATTTAATCGCCGATCGACACATTATTACGGCCGTTTTTTTTACTCAAATAGAGTTGACTGTCCATTTTGTGATACAAGCTCTCAGGATCTTCTTCTTTATGGATAACCGCACCGATACTCAACGTACAGATGATTGACGCATCACCATAATCAAAAGCCGTACTTGCCACAACACTCCGTAACTTTTCTAGGTAAGCTTCTAGCACCGCTCTATCAATGACTTTAGAAATAATACAAAACTCGTCACCACCAGCGCGGTAAAACTTATCTCCCGGTTTTAAATTAGCACTGACCAGCTTAGTGACATGTTGCAACGCTTCATCTCCACCTAAATGGCCGTGTTTGTCATTAATCACTTTGAAGTGGTCGATATCAAAACCAACCAAGGCGAAGTTAACACCTTTGTTTATCTGATTAAGCAAGTGATCGTTGAATGCTCGGCGATTCAGTAGTTGAGTTAGAGGGTCTCGCTCTGCCATTCTTTTTAATTCAACGGTTTTGAGCTCCAACATGACCGCTAAGCGCTCTTTTTCTCGAGACTGTAAATTCACAATCCAACTGATCAAAAAGGCGATTACCAATCCGGCTAGCGTCGTGCCCGCTAAAATAGAACGCTCCCAAGCTGAGACTGCGTCAGAAAGTTTAAAGTCAATACGCCATTCACGGTTAGGCAGTTGAATGGTTCGGCTTATAACGGTTCCTCGAATGTTATCCCAGCTAGCACTTTGAAAGAGAACAGGGTCATCTGCTGCGTCGAATCCCAAGTCTTCTACGCGCACCGACATATCGAGCTCCGTCGCGGTTTTCGTAATCAAATCCTCAAAGTAAACCGTACTTCGGATAACACCGGTCACTACTCCTAATAAATATTTGTTCTCGAAGTCGAACACTGGATGGAACACCAGCAACCCAGTCTTAGGTATGGACTTGTCATAACCATCTTGCAGTAAGCGAACTTTATCCGAGACATTCGCTCGCCCATTTTCGGAAATATCATCCAAGATTAAATCGAAGCGTTTGCGCGAAAAATAGAAACCCAATAGAGAAAGGTTTTCCGGTGTTCTTGGGTAGATATCCGACGCGATAAAAATTGGCTCATTGTGTTCAAAAATGTACCCGTAGGTTTTGGGACCATCTTTAGGAACGGTAAACGGTTGGAAGTTTGGAAATTTTTGACGGGTCTTTAAAATATGTTCATCAAGATCTTCGAATTCGACCTTTTGCATCCATTGAAGTCCAATGAGACTTCGCGAGCTATTAATCACTTGTTCCGCATACATGGGAAACGATGGCCAATAGCTTCGCTCAATCGAATGGAAAAAGTTTGCGCCCGCACCAATGAACTTTAGATCATTCTCGACGTTTGCTTTAAGTGATTCTGCTTGTCGGTCGGCTAAAGTATCAAACGTCGTCTGTGTATACCGTTGCTGCATTGTATAAGCAGCACCTACTACACCAGCAGTGACACATAAAGTCGCCAAAAAAGCTAAAATAGAGTCTGAATGTCGTTTTATAAAGCTCTTATGAGCGGTGCTTTGTGTCATATCGTAATTTTTGATACTTCCGTAAGTTAAACTTCGGGATCTATTGAAATACTGCGTTAGCAATGCACAAACATCAAGCAACAACCTATATTGGGGAGTCTGATCGTCGATTTTTCACGCTGTTCGTACGGTATAGTCACGAATTATTACAGCCTTAAGCCTTGAATATGCTACCATCCGTCATCATTTTAATGTCTAAACTTGGTGCAAGATCGCAAAGACGATCGTTTTAGTGAACAAATATGAGCCAATACTGAGCACCAATAAATCAATAGAAAGAGAAAAAACGTCATGAACATTGATTTGAACCTAATTCCTCAAACGTTCGATATGCTTCACGCTGGCCTAACCGCATCGAGCGTTTTGCTTCTTCTAGTTGCAGTGTCGCGCAAATCAAAAGTGGTCGAGAAAGTGGTAGAAAAACCAGTCGAGAAAATCGTCGAGGTTGAGAAACCAGTTGAGAAGATCGTTGAAGTAGAAAAAGTAGTGGAAGTAGAGAAAGTCGTCGAAAAAGTGGTGGAAGTTGAATCAAAACTTGCAACCGCGTCAACGGACTCTGCAATGCAGCTGCTTTCTATCATGCAACAAGAAGCTCGCCTGATTGACTTCCTAAAAGAAGACCTAACGTCATTCTCTGATGAAGAAGTAGGCGCAGCCGCTCGCGTAATCCACACTGGCGGTCAGAAAGTACTGAACGACTACGTGACGCTAGCGCACGTTCGTAACGAAGACGAAGAAACTCGCATTACGGTTGAAGAAGGCTTCAACCCACAAGAAATCCGCCTAACTGGCAACGTAACAGGCAGCGCGCCATTTAACGGCACGCTAGTTCACAAAGGTTGGAAGGCAACATCAATGACGTTGCCTAAACTGGCTGAGAACTACGACGCATCTGTGATCGCTCCAGCTGAGGTTGAGCTGTAATGGAACACATGAACCAAGAAAACCATTCTCGAGAAGTGTCTGTTGAAACTCAACAGACGCCTAAATTCAGTGTTGGTATCGACTTAGGTACAACACACTGCGTCATGTCTTTTGTTGATACTCACGACGAAGACGCTCGCGTTGAAGTGATGCCTATCCCGCAACTTACTGCGCCGGGCACGGTAGAGACTCGCAGCCAATTGGGCTCTTTCCTTTACCAACCACACGAACACGAAATGAACCCGCAATCACGCGTTCTTCCGTGGTCGAGCGAGCCAAAAGCTCTGGTTGGTGCTATTGCACGTAACCTAGGTTCAAAAACACCGATTCGCCTTGTTGCAAGTGCGAAATCTTGGCTTTGCCACGCTGGTGTGAATCGTCGTGATGCCTTCTTACCAGCAGGTAGCCCAGAAGAAGTGGAAAAAGTATCCCCTCTTCGCGCGACAGAGCTTTACCTAGAGCACCTAAAAGACGCTTGGAATCACACCAATCCAAATCACAACCTTGCCGATCAAGACGTTACCATTACGGTTCCAGCTTCTTTCGATCCTGCGGCTCGAGACCTGACAGCCGAAGCTGCACGCAACGTTGGTTTTGTGCACCTAACGCTTCTAGAAGAGCCTCAAGCTGCGCTTTACAACTGGATTGATAACAGCAACGACAAATGGCGCGACGAAGTTGAAGTTGGCGACATCGTGCTTGTGGTCGATATCGGTGGTGGTACAACCGACCTTTCTTTAGTTGAAGTAACAGAAGACGAAGGCAACCTAACTCTGAACCGTATCGCGGTAGGTGAACATATCCTACTTGGCGGTGACAACATGGACCTTGCACTTGCGTACCGCTTGAAGATGAAGCTAGCGCAAGAAGGCAAAGAGCTACAGCCATGGCAAGTTCAGGCGATGACGCACGCATGTCGTGACGCTAAAGAAGCGCTATTGAACGACAGCGAGCTTCAGTCAGTGCCAATCGTTGTACCAAGTCGCGGTTCTAAACTGCTTGGTGCAACGCTGAAAACTGAACTGACTCAAGAAGAAGTACAACAAACATTAGTTGACGGTTTCTTCCCTCAAGTTGCGATTACCGATCACCCTGTTCAACGTAACCGTGGTGCACTAACGCAAATGGGTCTGCCTTACGCACAAGATGCAGGCATTACTCGTCACATTGCAGCGTTCTTGTCTAAGCAAGCCAATGCTCTTTCTGCTTCAGGAAATGGCGCAGAAGCAGCAGCTCAAGATTTCAACCCATTCGCTAACATGCCTGGTATGCCAGGTTCGGATGCAGCCCAATCAGCTGACTTCATCAAGCCAACAGCAATCCTATTCAACGGTGGTGTTCTGAAATCGAAACTTCTAGCAACTCGTCTAGAAGACACGATCAACGAATGGCTAATTGAAGCAGATGCTGAAATGGCAAAACGCCTAACAGGTGTGGATCTAGACCTTGCAGTTGCTAGCGGAGCGGCTTACTACGGCTCTGTGCGTCGTGGTCAAGGCGTTCGTATCCGCGGTGGTATTGCTTCGGCGTACTACGTGGGTATCGAAAGTGCGATGCCAGCGATTCCGGGCATGGCGCCTCCAATGGAAGCACTTTGTGTTGCACCATTTGGTATGGAAGAAGGTTCAAGCGTTGACGTACCAAGCCAAGAGTTTGGTTTGATCATCGGTCAGCCGGTTAACTTCCAATTCTTCGGCTCAACCGTTCGTCGTGATGACCTAGCGGGTACTCACCTAGACTACTGGGCACCAGAAGAGCTTGAAGAGCTACCAGAAATCCAAGTAACGCTGCCTGTATCTGAAGGTCGCCGTGAAGGTGAAGTGGTTCCGGTAACCCTAGCTTCTCGCGTGACAGAGCTTGGTACGCTTTACTTAGAAGCCATTGCCGCTGATAACGGTCAAAAATGGCATGTTGAGTTCGATGTGCGCGAAGACGCGAAAAGCAACTCAAACGAAGAAGAATAAATAGAAAATCAAACGGCATCCAATCGGGTGCCGTTTTTAAATACACGAAGGTTTGTATGGCATCTCCTCGTTTTCTTGTTGGTATTGACCTTGGCACCACAAACACTGTGGTGGCGTATTGTGAAATTACCGACAACCTTGAACAATCCGAAGTATCCCTATTCGACATCGACCAATTGATTGGTCCGGGTGAAGTGGTTCGTAAACCATTGCTGCCCTCTTTCCGCTATCACCCTGCGGTTGGTCAAATCTCCCCTTCTGACCTAACACTCCCTTGGGAAAACGAACCTGTCTCTGGTGACATTAGTAATGTGATCGTGGGTGAATGGGCTCGTGAGTTAGGCGCTAAGGTGGAAGGACGTCAGGTATCCAGTGCAAAAAGCTGGCTATCTCACCAAGCCGTGGATCGTAGCTCAGACATTCTTCCTTGGGCTGGTGCGCAAGACGTAGATAAAGTTTCTCCCGTCATTGCCAGCGCAAGCTACCTCAACCATATTCGTCAAGCATGGAACTACCGTCATCCTAGCAATAAGTTAGAAGACCAAGATGTGGTTGTGACCGTTCCAGCGTCGTTCGATGAAACCGCTCGTAAGCTCACGCTTGAAGCCGCTGAGTTGGCAGGTTTGAAAAAAATCGTCCTGCTCGAAGAACCACAAGCCGTATGTTACGACTGGTACGCACGCCACCAGCAAACCGCAGCTGATGAACTCAAAGAGTTACCGCTGATTCTGGTGTGTGATGTGGGCGGTGGTACTACCGACTTAAGCTTGATTGAAGCCAGTTTCTCTTCTCAAGATGAACTAGCCCTTGATCGTATTGGCGTTGGCGAACACTTGATGCTTGGTGGTGATAACCTCGATTTAGCATTAGCACACCTTGCGGAGAGCCGCCTTTCTCAAAATAAAGGGGAACAAAGTAAGAAGCTCACTGCCGCAAGCCTGACTAAGTTGATTCAGCAAACGCGTAAAGCGAAAGAAAACCTGCTTTCAGCGAATGCACCTGAAGAAGTGAAAATCACCATGCTGGGCAGCGGCTCGAAACTTCTTGGCGGAACAAAGAGTATTGGGCTGAGCAAACAAGAAGTGCACCAAATCGCTTTAGATGGCTTCTTCCCGCTTTCTGATTTCAGTGAAGTACCAGACAAACGTCGCAGCGCGGTTGTCGAGTTTGGTCTTCCATACGTTGCTGACCCAGCGGTGAGCAAACACGTAGCCGAGTTCTTAACTCAGCATCAGCAAGTTGCTCGTGCCGCTCTTGGCATTGAAGACGACAAACAAAATGCCATGCCAGTCGGTTTGCTACTTAACGGTGGTGTGTTCAATAGTGAACTTGTGACTGAGCGAGTCACTACCCTACTGTCCGATTGGCGCGGCGCTCCGGTTACGGTATTAGACAACCCACATCCAGATTGGTCTGTTGCACTAGGTGCTGTTGCGTTTGGTAAAGCACGTCGTGGTGCACAGCTAAAAATTGGTGGTGGTGCAGCGCGTTCTTACTTCTTGCATCTTCAAGAAAAGAACAAGATGGGCAAAGCGCTTTGTTTACTTGCAAAAGGTACAGAAGAAGGACACGAGATCCGCTTAAGTGGTCGTCGCTTCTCGCTTACCCTAGGTGAACCCGTTCGCTTTAACCTGCTGACTTCTACCCACGACACCTTAACCAATAACACCGCTATTCAAAACGGTGTGATGGTTGACGTTGATCCGGACTTGTTTGCTCCTCTTCCGCCTTATATCACCACCCTTGAAGGTGAAGGCGCCGAGCTACAAGCCAACCAGAAAGAGCGTGTAGAAGTGCAACTGGCGTGTCAGTTGACTGAAGTCGGCACACTTAAGATGGAATGTGTCAGCGCAGAAGACGATAGCAAACGTTGGGAGCTAGAATTCGAAGTTCGTAATAAGCAAACCGATGACAGCGAGCAAGTTAAGCTTCACCCTAAACTGAACGAATGTAAGGAGCTGATCGCTCGCCTTTACAGCGGTAATAAGAAAAGCGCGGAAAGTAAAGAGATCAAAACCTTAGCCAAAGATCTTGAGAAGAAACTGGGCAAACGTGATGAATGGGATTTCACTACCCTACGTCAACTGTTCGATACCTTTGCACAAGGTCGTAAGCGTCGCCGTCGTTCTGAACAACACGAGAAAAACTGGCTTCGTTTGGCAGGTTTTGCACTGCGTCCGGGCTTTGGCGATCCAACCGACTCATGGCGCATTGAGCAAGTTTGGGGTCTCTACCAGCAAAACATTCAGTTTAAGAACCATCAAGGTTGGACTGACTGGTGGGTATTCTGGCGTCGCATTGCCGGTGGTTTAAGCCAAGAGCAGCAAGAGACCATCTTGGCGGACATCGCGAAATACCTACACCCTGGCGCGATGAAAAACCCACAATCCGCCAAAGCAGCGCAAGACATGGGTTACGAGTCGATGGTTCGCTTGTCTGCCTCTCTAGAGCATCTAGAAGTCGAAGACAAAGTTCTATTGGCTACGTGGTTCTTGAGCAAAGCCATCAACCATAACCAGTTCGAACAAGCACACTGGTGGGCAATGGGTCGCTTGGCATCACGTACGCCTTTATATGGCAGTCAGCATAACGTCGTTCCTCGTGAACAAGCGGAACAGTGGTTGCCTAAGCTGTTAGAGCAGAACTGGCAGAAAGAGCCAATGATCGCTTTCGCAGCCGTAATGATTTGTCGTAAGACAGGCGACCGCCTATTCGATATCTCAGACGACTACCGTGAGCAGGTACTGGCTAAGTTGAAGCAAAGCAAGGTACCTGAATCTTGGGTATCATTGGTTGAAGAAGTCAAAGAGCTATCTGAGAGCGAATCGAAGCGTATCTTCGGTGATGCACTGCCAAGCGGTCTGACGCTGGTAAATAACTAAGCTCCCATGCTCATAAACGCAACAAAGCCCTTCTCGTGAAGGGCTTTGTTTTATCTGATTCTGCTTGCTGACGAAAGTCGACTCGTTAATTCATTTCCGTATTGATCACCACATCACGCGTTTCATTATCCATATCACTGATGCCGACCACTGAGATTTCACGGTCAGATAAATTCTCAATCATGCTGTCTTCCAACCCACCGTCCGTCATCCACGCATAGAATTTTTCCGCAATACGATCCGAACCTTCCCCGACAAACGTTAATGTGACCTTCTTCATTTGTGACACTCCATCAATTTACGATTCAGCCACTTAAGCGTAGTATGTTTCGCAAATATCGACATAAACTAGGACTAACTTCTTTTATGAGTATCGAAAAATTTGACGCGATTTATCAGCGCGCTGCCGAGCGTAAAGGTGGTGAAGATCAACTTGAAGCGCTTTTATCTCATCCACTAAGCAAAGAAGAATTGGCAGCGATTCCCGACGACCGTTGGCTGGCCGCTTTTTCGATGAAAGTATTCCAAAGTGGGATTTCGTGGAGTGTGGTTCGCAACAAGTGGCCGAACTTCGAAGAAGTGTTCTTTGGGTTTAAGATTGAGCCGCTATTAATGCTGTCAGATGAGCAATGGGAAACCAAAGCAACCGACAAACGCATCATTCGCCACCTCACTAAAGTTATGTCGATTCCTGCCAACGCTCGTATGATCCACGAAGCAAAAATCGAATACGGCTCGTTTGGCAAAATGGTTGCCGATTGGCCGCAAGATAAAATCACCGACCTGTGGGCGTATTTGAAGAAACGCGGTAATCGCCTAGGCGGAAATACTGGCCCTTACACACTTCGTCAAATGGGCGTTGATACCTTCATCTTGTCTAGCGACGTCGAGGCTTACCTGCGCAATTGCAAGATCATTGAAGGTGGCAAAGATACGAAAAAATCGCTCGATGCAACCAACAAAGCGTTTGTTCAATGGCAGCAAGAAAGTGGCAGAAGCCTGTCTGAGATCAGCCAAATCATTGCGTTCAGCACCGGCGATAATCGCATTTAACAGAGACTGAACCCAAAACAAAACGGCGCACCAAATATTGGATTTAGTGCGCCGTTTTTATGTTCATTGGTTCAAGTACAGACTTACTTTGAAGCCAGTGATTCCCACTCAGTCAGTAGCTGCATAATACGGTGAGAGTCTTCCCATGTTGCACAAGGGTTCTCTAACGATGTACGCCCTGCTTCAACCGCTTGGCGAATATTGCGCACTTGATAGAAGAAAGCGTCTCCAGCTGCCGATACAGACACCTCGCGCTTCGACGTCTCGTAAATTTCCACACTAAACTGGTTGTCTTGCGTTGGTAGCCATGGATTCGAGTCTAACGTAATACTGCCTTTACTACCCAGAATAGTGAATTGGTGTTTCAATCCATGATCTTCGGCGGTGTGTACGCTCGCCGTTTGTTGCTCACCGAATTGCATCATCAAACTCGATTCACAGATATTCCCATCGTTACCTCGTCGACCAATCGCCGTCATAGAGCGGTTTCCAAAGGCTTGTTCACCCAACATGGTTTTCACCACCAAATGCACCAATGACATTGGGTAGCAACCTAAGTTATACAAAGCACCTTTACTGTCTGGATTAACAAACTGCGCAATCGACGCAATATAAGACGTGTGGATGGAGCGAAGTTCACCAATCTCTCCCGATTTAAGCACAGAAACCAACTCGCTGATCAATGGGTGATGTAAGTACATCAAACCCTCAGCAAAGAATACCTTGTGCGTTTCGACTGCTTTTAGGGCCAACTCGGTTTTTTCCATATCTACCGACAGTGACTTTTCACACAGGATCGCTTTTCCCTGCTCTGCCGCTTTAACGATAAAGTCATGATGAAGGTGATTTGGCAATGCGATGTAAATAATGTCGACTTGCTCATCGGCAATCAACGCATCGTAATCGTTGAACGTATTCTCGATGCCATATTGCTCAGCGAATGTCTTTAAGTTCTGCTCCGAACGCCCAGCAACCGCGTACAGTTCACTCTTGTCATCGCCTTGGATTGCCTCAGCCATGACACCTGAGATAAAGCTTGTGCCTAAAATACCCCATTTCATGTTCGCCTCTCCTATTGAGCTTGGGTTTCGAATGCTTGAACTAACTCTGCCATTTCAGCCGCAATAAACGCTTGTGTATGCGGCATAGCAAAATGCGCTTCAATCGCGGCGCGGTTTTCATATCGCTCCCAAAGAATCACACGTTGTGGATCTTTAGAATCGTAGGTCGCACTCGCTTGCAAGCACCCCGCTTCGCTTTGCATATCAAGGCAAAATTGTTCAATGGCTTCAACTACTTGTTGTCTTGGCTTATCGGCATTCATTTTCAGTTCGGCGGTAACAAAAATCGTCTCATTCATGATGGATCTCTTTCTCCATTCTTAATCATACGCCCACTGTAATTAACCTCGTTTGATTGATAAACTCTGCTTTAGTTATTTCTTTATCAACTCTGGGTGTGCAATGGATAAATTAACAAGCATGAAAGTTTTCGCTTACGTGGTCGAACACGGCAGCTTTCGTAATGCTGCACACCACTTTGATATTTCACCGACCATGGTTGGCAAGCACGTGAGCTTTCTTGAGCAAAGCTTAGGTACACAGCTGATTCATCGGACCACGCGCAAACAGTCCTTAACCGAAGCCGGTAAACTCTACTACCAAGAGTGCCACCGCATTATTGAAGACATCACTAACGCAGAGAACTTAATCCAGACGCTGATCAACCGTCCAACCGGAACAGTAAAAGTTAACTGCCCTGTCACGTATGGCAAAAAGGTCATTGCTCCTATCGTGGCTGACTTCTTAGCTGAATTTCCCGATTTGAACGTTGAGCTGATGTTGGACAACAATTTGATTGACCCATATCGAAGCGAAGCAGACGTGATTATTCGAATCGGTGAGTTGGTCGATTCGTCGTTAGTCGCGAGAAAATTGGGTGAATACCACATGACTTACTGCGCCTCACCCTCTTACCTTGAACAACATGCCCCTATCCAATCGCTTGATGACCTTGAACATCATCATTGTTTGGGGTTTCAGTATCACCAAGGAGAAAGCCAACAAGTGGTGAACATGCCATCTAATACCTTTGGAAACAGTAACACCCGATTAACGTCTAACAATGGTGATGTGCTTAAGTTTGCTGCGTTAAAAGGCTCTGGTGTTCTTCTGCAACCAAAGATCTTAGTTGAACAGGAAATCCAATCTGGCGCCTTGGTAGAAATTCTCCATTCACACATTCCCAAGCCAAAACCGATCCACCTGCTTTACCGTTCAAAACAGCTTTCCCTTAAAAATCGCACCTTAGTCGATTTTGTTCTTTCGCATGTGAATCCGTAACGCCCCACATAAAGCGGCGACAATTTAACCATTTAATTAACTTTTATTGTCGATATGACAAATATTATTGCTTGTTAATTGTCTTTATTTTTCATGTTGTTAGTCAGAAACACCCATAACTAGGCATAATTTATTGATTCACACCAATTGCATTGCTCTAACAAAGTGACTAGGATTGCCGCCTTTCCTGAGTGAACTATCAAAAAAATATCGAGAAATTTAATCTAATTTCTCTTCCTGTTCGTGTGCAATCACAACATTTACACTCATTTCAAATTGCATAAGCACATTCCTTTGCTTATGAAAACGACATTGATTTCTCAACGCTGTTAGTCACGTATGTGGCTTTTTGGCTTGAGAGAGATTTTTATTCAAGGTAGGTCACAAGGACGCTACCCCTTGACTGCATTTACTGGAGGATAAGATGCCTAAAGGTCTAATGCTGACTGACTTAGCCATCGCTGGCTTACTATTAATTTTGGCAAAAGTCATTCGCGTTCACGCGCCATTATTACAGCGTATGTACATTCCATCGGCGGTTCTCGCAGGATTATTCGGTCTAATTTTTGGACCAGCCCTGTTAGACGTACTGCCTTGGACCGATACGTTTACCGCTAACGCAAGCCTATTAACTGCTGCACTTTTTTCTGCGTTAGGTCTGGCAACGGATGTTCCATCACCTAAAACCGTCGCACAGCGTGCTGGCTCATTGTGGGCGTTTAACCAAATCGCTTCTGTTTCTCAGTGGTTGTTTGCAGCAATGTTTGGTCTAGTTCTCACAACCTTCTTCTGGCCAGAGATTAATCCTGGCTTTGGTGTGACAATGTCTGCGGGCTTTATGGGCGGACATGGCTCTGCATCTGTTGTTGGTGAAATCTTCACGGGGCTTGGCTGGGAAGATGGCTTCACACTTGGCTTAACGTTCGCAACCGTGGGTATTTTCATCTCGATTTCTGTCGGCATGCTCATGCTGCAATTCGCATTGAAGATGGGTTGGATTCGTAGCTTTACGACCTTCGACAGCATGGACGAACACGAACGCAAAGGCCTTGTTAAGCCTGATGATCAAGAACCGGTAATGAAAGACACCATGTCTTCCCTGTCGGTTGATTCTTTCGCGATTCACGCTGCGTTAGTGGTTGTCGTAACCGCTTTCTCTTATGTCGCCGCCAACTACTTGTCTTCTTTCCACGATAAGGTGCAGATCCCGACGTTTGTAACTGGCTTCCTTGGCGGCATGCTTGTGCGAATCATCGCGAAACAAACGAAAGCTTCACGCTATCTTTGTGACGGTGCATTCAAACACGCTGCGGGCATCAGTACCGATTATTTGATTATCTTTGGTATCTCAGCCATCAAGATTACCGTCTTAGCCCAGTATTTAATGCCGATGGTAGTACTTGCAATCGGCGGTATCGCCTTCACACTATGGCTAATCTTTTGGGTAGCGCCGCGAATCATGGGTGAAGATTGGTTTGAGAAAGGCATCTTCTCTTGGGGTTGGTTGACCGGTACGGTAGCTATGGGTATTGCGTTGCTTCGCATTGTTGATCCAAAAATGCGTAGCAAGGTGCTTGATGATTACGCCATCGCTTATGTCCCTGGCTCAATCACTGACATCTTCATCATCTCTTTGATGCCAATCGCGATGTATAACGGCATGCACTGGCAAGCGCTTGGTGTAGGATTAGGTTACATCGCAATTGTCTTATTTGTTTGGCGATTCATTTTTAAACGTAACAGCAGTGCTCTGACACACGAATCTTAGTCGCTTTACTCGGGAGGATTTTATCCTCTCGAGTTCATTCCTTGGTTTTTATCAAAATCACTCCTCATCTCGAAAATAAGCAACTTGTTTTATATTTGAGATTTGCAATCCCGATCTCTTACTATCATTCTTTTTTAATACTTGACCTGAAAGTTTCTATATCAGAATAGCCGCCTATTCGTTTCTAAAACATGGAGAAAGGCTGTGCGTCGCTCTCAAGGATTTACTCTTATTGAACTCATTGTGTGCATCATCATTCTTGGTATTGTAAGCGTCGTTGCATTTCCTAAATTTCTTGGCTTACAAAAAGATGCCAGAGTGGCGGTTCTATATGGAGCCAGAGAAGCACTCATGACCGCCAACAACTTTGTCTACACCAAAGCAGTGATTCAATCTCAAGAGACAGTAGATGGCGGCATACAATATAACATTGATCTAGATAATGACGGCCATAACGACCTAATTGGTTACTTTGGATTTATCAAAAATGTTATTCCAGCAAAAGAGCTAGCAGGCTTTGATCCGCAACTCACTATCAACACTTGGTATGGGGTAGATAGCCCAGACGAGCCCTACTTCCTTATTGGTTTTGCAAACAAGCCTGTTGGTCCAGAACATATGTGTTATGTCGAAGTTTACTACCCAGAAACTCCTGGTGGCCAAGTGAAATACAAAATACAAACTGACGATTGCTAATTCCCATAGAGAGTGGCAGTAACACTTTTACTTTTGGTGTCTTCATCGTTATTGCAAGGTCATGGCTCCAAAACCACCATTAACAACTATTTCACATAATGTCGTCGCACAGTTAGCTCATAGAGATAAAACCAGTAATTTGCGCCGACACATGGCTATAATTGAAACAATCTATCGTTTTTAAACCCGCCTATAACTTGTGCTTGTAAACTCATCATTTCGCTCAATAATAGTTCTATAACAAATTCAATAATTTAAAGCGGGAGGCGTAATGAGAATATTCTGGCAGCTACGTTGGTATTTCCAACAAAAGTGGAGGCACTATGTCGGATCCATTCTGCTTTTCGCTGTGATATCAGCACTACAGCTTGTTCCGCCCAAAGCAGTTGGCATCATAGTTGACGGCGTCGTAGACAACACTTTAGATACAAATACGCTGATTCTATGGCTGTCAGGGTTAACTGTACTGATCTTTACCATTTATGGGTGTCGCATCTTATGGCGAATTTGGCTTTTCGGCGCAAGCTGGGAGCTCGGGACCATTCTACGTAACCGTCTATATAGGCATTTATCGACACAGCCACCTCGTTTTTTTGAACGTTACAAGACGGGGGATCTGATGGCTCGTGGCACTAATGATGTGCGTAATATCGTTATGACAGCCGGCGAAGGGGTTTTAACCGCCGCAGACTCTTTGATCACTGGTATTGCGGTTTTAATCATTATGATAACGCAAGTAAGCTGGAAGCTCACCGTAATGGCGCTTCTTCCAATGCCATTTCTTGCCATCATCATCTTCTTTATTGTGCGCATCCTACATCAACGCTTTCGTGTCGCTCAGGAAGCCTTTTCTACCATGTCAGACATGACACAAGAGTCACTTAATGGCGTGCGAATGCTGCGTGCTTTCGGATTAGAAAACCAAGAGCAGCAACGTTTTGAAGAGGTTGTGGATGATACTGGCGAAAAGAACATCGCTGTTGCAAGAGTCGATGCTAGATTTGACCCGGCAATTCAGTTAACCATCGGTCTTTCTTTCCTTCTTAGTGTCGCTGCTGGTGCTTACCTTGTTGATAAAGGTGAGATCACGCTTGGTGATCTGACCGCATTTACGATGTATTTAGGGTTGATGATATGGCCGATGCTGGCATTCGCATTCCTATTTAACATTTTAGAAAGAGGCTCAGCTGCATGGAACCGACTACAAGAGATCTTTGATGAAAAGCCAGAAATTATCAGTGGTAATAAGCCAATAGAAAATAAACCACTTCCGTTAAAAATTGATATCGACGATTTCCACTGGTCTAGTGATTTACCGCCCGCTTTGACGGAAGTAAACATCGAACTTGAACCCGGAAAAATGTTGGGAGTTGCAGGGCCGGTAGGAAGCGGAAAATCGACCCTGTTAACACTACTTTTGCGTCAACATGATTTAGAAAACGGCTCAATTAAATTCGGGGATGTCGAGATCAAGGATGCCCTACTACCGCAGTGGCGCAACCGTTTTGCTGTCGTTAACCAAAGTCCGTTTCTATTCTCCAAATCTATCTTCGAAAATATTGCCTTAGGCAACCCTAATGCAGAGAAAGAAGAAGTCTATAGAGCAGCAAAGTTAGCCTGTATACATGACGATATTGAAAAGTTTCCTGAAGGCTATCAAACAGAAGTTGGTGAAAAAGGCATTACACTCTCCGGCGGGCAAAAACAACGTATTGCGATAGCACGCGCTATGCTGCTGAATGCTCAAGTGTTGGTTTTGGACGATGCACTTTCCGCTGTTGATGGACGGACCGAACATCAAATCCTTAAGAATTTGGAAACATACTACCGTAATCAGGCCCTAATCGTTATTGCGCACCGCCTCACCGCTTTGGAAGCAGCAGACGAGATCATTGTATTGAATCACGGACACATTACTGAACGTGGGCAACATAGCGCGTTATTAGCGCATAAAGGCTGGTACGCCGAGATGTTCGAGTATCAGAAACTAGAGCAGGCGATGGAGGAATAATGAATGAACCAGACCAGCACGTTTAAACGGTTAATGTCTTACCCATTATCTCAACCAAAGCCAATGATTAAAGGACTCGCCTTGCTGTTTATTGCAGCGTTAGCTAGCGCCGGCGGCCCTTGGTTGATTCAATATTTCATTGATGAGCACATCGCTAAAGGTGACTATTCACAAAGTGTTCTGATTTCGCTAGCAGTAGGTTATATCGCTCTTCAGATCGTATCGGCAACATTCCAGTATTTTCAGTCATTGCAATTTAGCATTGTCGCGGCTAACACGATCAAAGCGATTCGTAAGCAAGTATTTTCTGGCGTGATTAAGCAGCCGTTATCTGCGTTTGATTACACTCCTGCTGGAAAATTGGTGTCGCGAATCACCAACGATACGGAATCTTTACAGCAATTTTATGAGCTTTTGATCGCGACCGTGGTGAAAAACGTGGTCATGATTGTCGTAATGCTTGGCGTTATGTTTTTCATGAGCTGGAAGCTCACACTCGTTGTGCTTGTATTGCTGCCGATCGTCATCGGCTTTATGTACTTGTTTAAGCAGCTAAGTACAGAAAGCTACCGAAAGATGCGTGACCTATTGACCGATATAAATGCGAATCTGAGTGAATCCATTCAAGGGATGAGTGTCATTCAATTAATGCAACAAGAAGAGCGTTTTAATAAACAGTTCAACGAGCTAACCGCAGAGCATCTGGTGGCATCTAAACGAGTGATTCGGCTAAACGGCTATCTGCTAAGACCATTAATGGACTTACTCGCTGGTCTTGCGTTGCTTTGCTTGGTTGCGATCTTTGGTTTTAATGGTATTGAGTTGATTGGTGTGGGGGTACTGTATGCATTTATCAGTTATCTTGCGCGAGTTACTGAACCACTAATTGAGATGACTCAGCAACTTGCTCTACTTCAGCAAGCGTTAGTATCAAGCGAACGTGTTTTTGAATTAATTGACGCGAAAGAACAAACTTACGGGGACAATCATCAACCATTAAGGTCAGGTGCTATCGAACTTAGAGATCTCACATTTAGCTACGATGGTAAACAGGACGTCCTAAAAGACATTTCGTTGAAGGCCAACCACCAAGACTTTATCGCGCTTGTCGGGCATACAGGAAGCGGTAAAAGCACATTAGCGTCACTGTTAATGGGCTTTTATCCAACGCAATGTGGCGAACTGCTCATAGATGGTCGTCCACTTAAAACATTAGGGAAAGACGTACTTCGCAAAGATGTGGCAATGGTCCAACAAGATCCACATATTCTCCCTGCTTCAGTCAGAGAAAACATCTCTCTCAGTCGGGCGGTTGATGACAATCAAATATGGGATGCGTTAGACAAGGTAGGTTTGGCAGAACAAATTCATCGTTACCCTAACGGGCTAGACACGCAGTTAGGTCAAGGCGAAACTAATTTATCTGCGGGTCAGAAACAGCTTTTGGCGTTAGCACGTGTGCTTGTGGTAAAACCTAAGATATTGATATTAGATGAAGCAACCGCAAATATTGACTCAGGAACAGAGGCTTTAATCCAAAAGAGCTTGGCGGTACTCAGACAAGACATGACGCTCGTTGTTATTGCTCATCGGCTGTCAACTATCCTAGATGCAGACCAAATCATTGTTCTTCATCATGGGGAGTTAGTCGAGAAAGGCACACACAAAGCACTCTTAACGCAAAATGGTCGTTATGCTCAAATGTATCAGTTACAGCAAGCAAACCGACACCTACAACAGATTGAAGAAGACACCAAGCAACTCGAAGAAGCGGTGTGATTTTATGCCCGTGCCTTCTTATATTTAGTCGGCATGGGCATAATTGGTGTAACTTCAAAATTTAGCCTTGTAAGCTTCCAATTTCTTCATAATGTGAACTAATTTTCTATTTCTTACCTATTATTGACATAACCCCTCGCTATATCACGCAAGGTCGTTGTAAAATCGTACGGTACTTAAGTCTACTGCCTGTGGCATTGGGCTGAATTCCGCTTTCTAATTATGCACATTAATCTCATGACACAAGTCCATGGACAAAGATAAGTTTACTAACATCTATCGCTTGCCTGGTTCGATTCAAATTCGTATCGGTAAATGGCAAAAGACGTTCCGCGGCACCTCTGATTTAGTTTTACATCAGGCGCTAATGGAGCGTAATAAGCAATTTAAGAAGCCAGACTTTTTACCTAAAGGCTGGTGTGTCACTCCTGTTGATGAAAACGACATTACCATTACGCATCACGGTAAATATATCCAAACCGTTATGCGCACAATGCTGGACAGAAAGGTCTCATACAAGCGACTGTTCCTATCTCGAATGAGTCTCGAAGATGGTGAAAAAGTGCTCCACAATTACAAGCTGGAGTGGGTAAGAAAACATAACCAGATCGCCAAAAAGTACAATCAAATTAAAAAGAAACAATATATGAACTTTGCAAGAGAAGAAGAGGAAACCCTCTACCCTTCGATTCCAAAGGGTGAGTTTGACAAAACATTATGGAACAAACTTGTCGTATCATCGTTTGGCCCGCAGAAAAAGTACAAAAACCCGCACTTTGTCCGTAAAGCCGATTTCTAAATAAACACCCCTAAAGTTAGGGGTGTTTATTTATACGTTAACTCACCAGTCGTAAGTTAAACTTGCAATAACATTTTGTCGGTCGCCATACCAACAAAAGCCATCACATGTCGCTATGTACTTTTTATCCGCGATGTTTTTAGCTGCGACTTGTAACTTGTAGTCGCCGATTCGATAACTGACCGTCGCATCCATTAAGAAATAACTTGGTACTTTTAGTCTCTCTTCATTGTCTCCGTATGACTCACCTGTATAGCGCGCGCCTAAGCCAACAGCAAAGCCATCAAGAGGTCCATCAAAGAAACGATAATGTGCCCAAGCTGATGATACGGTATTAGCCACTTGGGAAGGTGTTTTGCCAACCCATGCCTTATTGATGTCTTCTTTTATCTCTGCATCAACGTACGCAATGTTCCCGATCAATGTTAAGGATGGTGTCACATTAGCTACAGCTTCAAACTCAACGCCGTTATTTTCTATTTTTCCTATTTGCGTTAATTCACTCAAGTAGATACGAGCCAAGTTTTCTTTTGTTGCCCGATACGTTGCAATATTGAAATAACCATCAAATGAATCCGGTTGGTATTTCATACCGATTTCAAATTGATCACCGCTTTCAGGCTTCGCTGGCTTACCATTGCTGTCTTCTTGAATAATTGGATCAAAGTACTGAGAGTAACTAAAGTATGGCGTGAAGCCAGAATCAGAAATATAAGCCGTTCCCACGCTAAACGTCCACTCTCCATTATCGACTTTCGTGCGAGCACCCGTGGTAACATTATGTACTTCATTACTTGTATCGTCGTAACGTGCGGCCAATAACATCGCCCATTTATCGTTGATCAGCATATGATCTTGAAAGTAGACGCCGAGCTGCTGATTATCGATTTTCGTTCTTTGCTTATCGGTTTCGCTCAATGGTTGTAGCGTATTCGGATCGAGTAACATTATGTTATCCGAATAAGTAGGATTAAATACATTAAACCTAGGATCGGGCAAAGCTCCCATTGGTGTGTTTAATAATGCATTACCATTAGCAACTATAGGGTCATTGGCAAAATCTTTACCATCGATACTGATCATTTGAAAATCTATGCCCAACATCAAGTTATGCTCAACACTTCCCCAATTTACTTGGTGCATCAAACGATTATCGATATTAAAAGCATCAGATGACCCATCTTCTGTTGAAGCACCCCGAAGTATGGTTTTGCGTTCATTTGATGGGTCCAAAACCGGCCCCAACGCAGGCACATCAGCCGAGTAAACGTACGAATACATTTGTCTTAGCTTAACATCCATTTCGCTGTAACGAGCTGCTTGAATAAATGAAGTGGTATCATTAAATGCATGAGAAAACTCATAGCCTAAAGACACCTGCTCACGCTCAAACGTCTCCCAGTTAGGATTGCCTATCGCTAAACTATCACTGATCTTTCCATTTTTGTTTGGCGTTAACGTTCCTTCAACTGGCAAAAATTGCAGATAAGGATCTGAGTCGTCTTTTTGATAGCTCGTTAGAAAGGTAATTTCAGACGCCTCATTAAATTTGTACGTCATCGATGGAGAGAGAAGAATGCGCTCTGCTTCTACCCCACTAATTCTCGTCCCATTTTTTCTCGCTAACCCTTGAAAGCGGAAAGCTAGCTGCTCACTCACCTCAGAGTTTACGTCAAGAGAAAGTTGTTTACGGTCTTCAGAACCGTACTCCAAAGATACAAGTCCTGACCCCCCATCAAATTGAGGTCGCTTACTGACAACATTGATGACCCCACCAGGAGGGTTTTGCCCATAAAGAACAGACGCTGCACCACGTAAAACTTCAACCCTCTCTAACGCAAACGGATCTATTTGCCAACTATAGAAGCCAGAAGAATATAAACGGGTACCATCTTGATACAACCCACTGTTCGCCTGTTTAAAACCACGAATAATAAACCAATCTTGCTTGTTATCTTCGCCGAAATAATTAGTTTGAATGCTTGGTGTGTACTGTAGTGCGTCAGAAATGCTAATAGAGGCACGATCATCCATTTGCTCTCGCGTAACAACAGACACCGCTCTTGGAGTCTCATTGATAGCAATATCAGTTTTCGTCGCTGCCCGACTCTTCGCTCCGAGATAACTAAAATCAGGACCAACTGCACTGTCTTGCTGCTGTCCAATCACAACTATATTTTCATCTTCCTGAGCCAAGACATTTGGCGTTGATAAAGCTAATACAACCGCCATCGACGTTGGTGTCAGCATAAACTGCCGAGTCATATTCTTCTCCTTTTTGTCGGCAGCCAAACCAACCCTTCATGACTTCAGCGACCGCTGAAAGAAAAGCGAGTTACGGCATCGCCAGTTGTTTCCGTAAAAGACAAACCAGAGGTTTTGCATAAAGCACTCGCATAGGTTACGAATGCCACTACGAGTGCTTATTTGTATAAGTACTTTCTTGGTTGAGGCTTAGCTCATTTCTATAAGCGGCGTAAACCCCACATTAAATACAAACCGCCAATGAGAGACGCCATAAGCCCTGTTGGTATTTCTTGCGGGTAAAGGATCTGTCGTCCCAACCAATCAGCCAACAACATCACCCCTGCCCCCAGTATCGCGGCGCATAACATGTGTTGTGACGCTTTGTTAAAACCAAATAAGCGAGCTAAATGCGGAGCCAACAACCCAACAAAGCTAATCGGGCCAACAACCAATGTCGCACTGACCGTGAGACAAGCAACTAAAAGAAGCAGTATTGCGCGTGAACGATCAACTCGAATTCCAAGTGCTTTAGAGGAAGCGGCACCGACAGGAAGAATATCTAGCCATCTTACGCAGAGAAAACTCAACCCTATAAAGACAAGCGCAGATAAGGACAATGGGAGTAACGTTTCAACCGAAACATAGTAGGTAGACCCAGACAACCAAGCCAATGCTTGATAACTTCTTGGGTCACCAGTGGCTAGAATAAAGCTCTGTATTGCATTCATCAGTGCGGTTATTGCAATACCAGTCAACAAAATACGCTCCGGCTGAAAGCCTGACTTACGGTTTAGCAGCACAATGACTAATACCGTCGCTAATGCGCCTACGAGCCCGCCTAGAGAAAGAGTGAAAATTGACGAACCAAACCCAGTAAACATCGCGATGATCAATCCCATCGCTGTCCCTGAACTGATACCGATCACTTCAGGACTTGCCATTGGGTTTCCACTTAGGCGTTGAATCATGGTTCCAGCAATCGCTAACATTGCCCCCGCAATTGCTGCTGCAAATAATCTAGGTGCGCGCCATTCCAAAAAAATCCAATTTTGGCTAGCAAATAAATTTGTCCACCCTTCATTTTGCACAGCAACCGTGGCAAAAAGAACAACAGAAATTAACGTGCCGATCAACGCCAATGAGATCGCTTTAGGGTTTAGCTTATAAACATGTTGACGGTGTCGAGTTAACACTGTTTGAGTATGGCCCTGCGTCTTTTGTGATAAACGAGGTAACAGCCATAACAGTAGCGGAGCGCCCAGTGCAGCGGTTGCTGCTCCCGTTGGTATAAAACTCGCCATTATCCCTGGCAGTTGCTGAATAACCAAATCGGTTAAAGTCAATAACATGGCACCAATCAGCATTGATACCCAAAGCTTATGCTGGATTTTATTGATACCTATCAATCGAGTAATCGCTGGCGCCGCTAACCCGATGAAACCGATGATTCCTACGGCAGAAACCACCCAAGAAGTGATTAACACCGCAAGCCCAAGACAGACAAAACGCAACTTAGCTAGCGAGACACCTAAACTCTTGGCACCTTGCTCGGAGAGTTCCAACAGACTTAACGGCTTTGCAATCACAAATGCAACGACCGTAGCAAGTGCGATTCGAGGGGCAAGATACGAGAAATCTCCCCATCCACTCTGAACAAGCGAACCGGCTCCCCATATCATTAACCCATTCAGCTTTTCGGTATTCATCATCAGAATAACCGTACTTAATGATGCAAAGTACAGGTTTATCACTAACCCAGAAACGACGACAACCGTTGGAGATAACGCTCGTCGCCATGACAACAGCATCACCAACCCCATCGATATCACACCGCCGATGAGAGCAACCAAATTAGGCGCGATATCCAACATCCAAGGTGCGAATAGCGTAGCTAACATCAAAGCAAAACTTGAACCGCTCGCCACACCAAGTGTCGTGGGTGAAGCGAGAGGGTTACGCAGCACTTGCTGCATCAATACCCCAGCAACCGCTAATCCAGCACCAGATATAATCGTGGTGAAGACTCGAGGCCACCAGCTAAAGTGAAGTAAAACAGAATCGATAGATTGAAAGTTAGGCTCCCATAAACTGCTTAGAGCTAACGAAAATGAGCTTACTTGGTACAATTGGAAAGCACCAATAGAAAAGGTAAATGCCGAAAGTAACACCACAAAGCTTAAAGGCATCGTTTTCATTGTGTTAACTCCTCGACCTTACTCGCCGTAACTAACTCTGCGAAACGGAGGGCTGAAGGCATAGAACCAAAACTCCAAACGGGCGCGACTTGCATGACCTTTTCACCAGATTGTTGAACAACATATTGCCAAAATGGGTCTTGAGAGAGCTGCTCCGCTCCACCGTAAGGTAATGGCTCTACGATAACAATTTGAGCTTTTATGCCAGCTAACTTGTCGATGCCAACTAGGCTAAAGCCCCAGCTATTCGTCTTTTCATTCCATGCATTACTCAGCCCAATCTTTTCGATAGCCTGAGAGTAAAGACTATTTTGACCAAAAACACGTACGTGCTTTGTATCCATAAACTGAATCATTAGTAGTGGCGGCTGGCCTTTATTTATACGCTGTTTTAATAAAGACAAACGTTTTTCATATTGTTGGATAAGCGCCTCTGCTTCCGCCTCTCTTCCCAGCTCTTCACCAAACCTCCGAGTGAAACTGGTAAGTACCGACCAATCCGTAATTCCGCTTTCATATAAGTCAATGGTGGTAACCGGGGCGATATCAACTAAGCGATGCTTCATTGAGGAAAAGTACGGGGCAATAAAAATACGATCAGGTCTGAGCTCGTAAATGCGCTCTATATTGGGTTGAGTTCTTAACCCTACATCCTTCGTTTGAGGTGGTAACGGTGGCGATTTTACCCAAGCATCGTAATCTTGCCCTTGAGCAACGCCTACAGGTACGACCCCTAAAGCCAACATCGTTTCAGTTTGTGTCCAATCAACCGACATCACCCGAGGTGATGCGTCAGCTAGTGCTTGAAAAGAACTGACCAAAAGCGCACTAAGTGAGAGAGCGAAAGAGAAATGTTTAAGTCGAGTGTTTGTACTGCTCATTATTCCAACCTTTAGCTTGGCATCGCCACCGGATAACCCGCAGGGTGGTCAGAGATCATCATCTCTATCCCATATATGTCCCTCAACTTAGGTTCAGTAAACACCTGTTCAACATTGCCTTGTGCAATCAAATCACCTTGATGTAATGCAACGATGTAGTCGCAAAATCGTGCAGCCAAGTTGATGTCGTGTAATACGATGATAACGCCCAAGCCCAGTTCTTGACTGAGTTTAGAGATAAGCTTCAACATATCGACTTGATGGCTGATATCTAGCGCAGACAAAGGCTCATCAAGAAGCAAATACTCGGTTTTTTGGGCTAACAGCATAGCTAGCCACACACGTTGACGCTCTCCTCCAGATAACGTGTCCACTAAGCGATCTGCGTATTTTAGTGTGCCTGTCATCGCCATTGCTTCTTCAACAATGTCGTGATCTTTCTTACTCAAACGTCCAAGTAAACCATGCCATGGATAACGACCAAAACCGACTAAATCTCGACCTAAAATACTGTCGGTCACCGGAAGATGCTGAGGCAAGTAGGCAATGTGTTGGGCGAATTTTTTCGCTGAGAGATCGTTAATGCTCGTTCCATGCAGAACCACGTCACCAGCTGTGTATTGCTGTTGCTGTGCCAGCAACTTTAACAATGTGGATTTTCCTGAACCATTGTGTCCAACAAGGGCGTATGTTTTTCCGGGTTCAAATGTCACATCAAACGCTTTTAGCAATGACTTGCCTTCAATCTCAAACTGGAGTGCTTTAGCTTCCAACATCCCTACTTCACCTAATAGCCATTTACGAATAACAGTTATTCAAAGCTCTCATTCGTTGATCACGTTTGCCGTTCTTATTCAACAGAACGATTAATAAGGGAGGTTTTATATAACAACAAAGATACAAATGCAAACCGTTGTCATTATCATTACATCAACAAGATCATTGAGAGAATTGCTAAGTGTTAGTGATAATTTGCTCAGCTGAACTTCATTAGTAAATTATAGGCAGGTCAACGAGAGCAGCGGTCTCCCACTGCTCTCGAATAAATTTGAACGAATACTGCAGCGTATGAAGAAATGAAAAATGCCGCAGTGAATACATTAATGACGAGCGTCAGCGCCAAACTCTACTTCTTTATAGATATCGGCCAGCGACTTTTTACCTTGTTTGTCTTTGGCTGAACGCTTTTTCTTAGTTTGATAATGGTATTCTTGCTCCTGAAGTGCTTGTTCGTGCTCTTTTGCTGACTCAACAAACTCAGGATTTGCAAGTGCTTGTTGGCGTAAGCGGTTTACTCTTTCAAGGGTTTCCCACAACATACTTCACCTCCAAACTTATTACTGTATATAAAAACAGTATTGTTTAAATATTCCTCCTCGTCAATATTTCAACTTTGTTACTGCTCTTCACATTAACCCCAAGCCTGTATAGTGCTCGGGATATTTGTGGATGATTTGCTTTATATAACCTTGATGCTCTCGCAGAGCATCAACACATTCTCGAGATAACCATCCCTGATATACCCATTTTTCAAGTTCTAACAATGCGTATGGGATGGACCACGCTTGTCTGTACGGATGGTGCGTTGTCATAAAATCAAAGGCATTCGCGACAGCCGTAATTTGCGCGGCGATTGGTATATCATCATTGGTTAAACCATAAGGATAACCAGTGCCATTTAAGTTTTCGTACTGATAAGTAACCATCTGCAAAAACAAAGTCACACTCGGGTGAACCGGATTTCCGATACGGGCAACTATGTCATCCGCTGAATCGATACAACGCTCAATATGTTGAATCAATATCGCCTCTTGTTCTTGAGAGTAATTTGTTCGGCGGCTAGCAATTTCAACTGGCAGCTGACTATCACCGAGCGCATGGAACTGAGCAAAAATACCAATATCTTCGACCATTTCGTCATTCAGGTGATAACGATCCGCTAACTGCGTTGCGATAATTTGACTGTAGTACTTCATGCGTTTGGTATGCGCGTAATACTCAGGTGAATAGCCTGGCATCATACATTGCATTCGGTTCGCTAGCGTTTCTATCGCATTGACTACTTGAGTCTCTGATTCAACCGCAAATCGAATCATTTCGAAATAAGGTTTAAGACCATTCAGCGCTTCTAAACTAAACGCATCACGTTGAGTGGAGTTCAAAAATACAAAACCAGTAAAAGCTTTGTTGTCATAACAAGGAATAGCAGCCGACGACTGATATCCGTGTTTGAGTAAAATTTGAACCCGAGGACAGTGATTAATATCATGAAGGTCTTCGACGATACGAGGAACCGCGTTTTTAGAGGCAATATTAAGGTGGTGGAGTTTACGGAATGCTGATTCGTGATGGGCTAAACACCAAGTGTCGAACTCACTTTCTGCAAATGACTTGAGCACATCTTGGTCTGGGTGATATTTTGCAAATGACACCCTATCAATACATGGCAAGTGCGCCTGCATCCTGCCTTTTAGCGTTTGCAGTTGCTCGTTAAGCGGTTTTGCAAACGGGTAAAAACTCCGGTGCGCCATGCTTCACCTCCACACCAAAGCAGAGAAACAAGAAAAGCTCATTGTGTTGCAAATTCAATGGTATTTTGAGCGGTTTTCTCCACTTAAATTATCGATATACCACAACTTAAGTGTACGAAATAAAAGCACATTTCTACCAATTTTTTCACCGGATATCTTACGGTAATTTGATCCAGATTAAAAAAGCCAACGAGCGAAACTCGTTGGCCTAACAATACTGATTGATTACGATGGATTCAGTAACTAGAAGTTATTCAAAGAACGTTCTAAACAACTAGCCTAGAGCAGGAAGCACACCCAGCGTAATTAACACCTGAGCGAATACGATGCCAGTGCCAGCGATGCCCGTTATCACTAACGCACCTTGACCACCTGCGACGCGGTACTCCCCAGTAAAATCATCCGATTTACGAACCTTGATCACCATAACCAAAGGCAAAAAGATGGCTAAAATCGCTAAGGCAATCGCTGCATAGCCCAAAGCCATAATAAAGCCTTGAGGATAGAAAAGTGCGAAGCCTAGCGGTGGAGTAAACGTCACTAGTGCCGCAATCAAACGATTAGGCTTATCGTTACTTCCTTTGATGGTATCACCCAAAAATTCGAATAGACCCAAACTCACGCCAAGGAACGATGTCAACAATGCCAAGTCAGCAAACACACCAACAATGCTACCCAAATTTGATTGGTGTACTGTCTGAGATAGTTGACCAATCAGTGCGCTCAACCCTCCGTTCTCAACAAGCGTACTTTGGCTAACCACACCCAACGTCACGATTTGCCAAAAGATATAAATAACAAGTGGAATCGTCGAACCAATAATAACGGCTTTGCGTAAAGAAGAAGTGTCACCGTCTAAGTAATTCACAATTGCAGGTATACTTCCGTGGAAACCAAACGAAGTAAAGATCACCGGAATCGCCGCTACAACAAGGCCTTGTTCGATTGGCATACTTAACAAGTAAGATTCCGTAACGTTTGGAGCAAGAAAAGAAAGCACCGCAACCATCGCAACGAGCTTCATCGCGAACAGAACTCGGTTTACTTTATCGACCGTACCGGTACCCACTGTCACAACTAAAGTCACAACCAAGGTAAAGATTATCGTTGATGTAGGCCCTGAAATATCGAGGTCAAACCATTGTGCAAGGCGGTCTCCGAACTGAGCACCACCGCCAGCGATATACGCTGCACATAATGAGTAGAAAAGAAACAACATCGCAAAACTTGCCACCCACTTGCCTTTTTGACCTAGGATCTGTTTCGCCAAAGTATGAAGTGTAGCACTACTCTCCGCATGTTGATGAAGCTCAAGCATAAGCAAGGCAGTGAAAGCCATCAGAGCCCATAAGCCTAGCATGATGATAATAGAAGTTGAAAAACCAATGCCGGCAGAGGCAAGTGGAAGCGCTAGCATACCAGCGCCTATTGTAGTGCCCGCAATAATTAGCGTACTACCGAATACTTTAGAACGACTCATTGTATATTAATCTTTACACTTTATTAGAAATTATCAGTATTAGATCGGGCAACGGCGGACCGAAACCAACACCATATTTGTATTGCCGTCGATATTGTAGGATCTTTAGCAGAAGATCAAGCAAAGTGTAAGGATAAAAAACCACACATGTAAACTAAAATTTACACCCTGCTGATAGTTAACAATAACTGTGTGCATTCTTCCCTGTTCATGAACTTGGGAACAGGGTAATTCCAGTGCGCCTCTTTCAGAATTAAATCAACAAGCGCATCAGCATCTTCACGTTGAATGAGCGCACTGGTTTGCTCAATATCAATAGTTGAAAACAAGGACTCCAGATTCGCCAAAAAATGCTGAGCACTTGCGTTACCTAACTGCCCCTCGGCCGTCAACTCATCGAGCTTTCTTAGTTGAGGCTCAATCTCTGATAATGAAAAGCGCAGCACAGGCAACAAGGCTAATCCGTTTGCCATACCATGAGGTATTCCATATCTCGCACCGAATGTGTGAGCAAAGGCATGAACATAACCCAAACTCGCTTTGGTAAATGCTAAACCCGCGTAATAGGATGCCATAGCCATTTTATGACGAGCTTCGACATCATCCCCTTGCATCACAGCCCTAGGAAGATATTTAAAAATGAGTTTAATAGCGGCAACCGAATAAGCCATCGTTTCTTGAGTAGCGTTTTTCGATACATAGGCCTCAATAGCGTGGGTTAATGCATCAACGCCAGTATCAGCCGTGATCTTAGGAGGTAAACCAATCATTAAATTCGCATCTAAAGCTGCCATTAGTGGCACCAACTTTGGATCCATTAAAGGGGTTTTAATGTGTGAGGAGGGATCTGACACGACCGCAGCGATAGTAACTTCACTTCCGGTTCCAGCCGTTGTTGGAATAGCAAAAAGCGGTGCTGGCATTCGCCATACCTTCAATAGTCCAGCTAATTTTTTTATTGGCCGTTTATTGGTAACTTTCGCAGCAATAACTTTTGCACAATCCATTGCAGAGCCGCCACCCAAAGCTAATATGCCCTCACAATGAAAACGATGATAAGCCTCTAGACCGCTCTCAACCTGATCATAGGTAGGATCGGGCTTAACTTGCGAGAAAACATCTAACTGTAAATCGAGTTGTGCTGCTGCCTCAAGCACCTTATCTACAATACCGACTTGGACCAACCCTTCGTCGGTAACTAACAAAACGCGTTTAAATCCCAGCTCGGTCATCGATTCTAATAGCTCATTCATCGAACCAGGGCCGGAAAACAAGGTTGGTCTCGGCATAGGAAGGATAAGGGCTGCTATTTTTAACCCTGCGGTGTAACTCCGATATAAACGATGCTTCAACATACGAAATCCTTTTCATTTAGAGCTATCATTCTAGCTACTTTTACTACCTATGCTTACTTTGCAATCACACATTTTCAATAAACTTATCTCACTAAAAGGGCTAGCATCGCTGGGAAACCGTACCATTTTATTATCTTTCCTCAACGACATGAGCTACAGAGAAAATGTTTTCAACGACGCTCTATTGTCATGTAGTTAACAAGCTGCTTTCCCTATTACTCTGTTAGTTACAGAGCAAGCCTCGAAGAAGTCCTCTTATTTTTTGCCTTCAAAAGCAACAATATGAATTCTGTTAATCACACATCAATACCGTGTGTCTCTGGTTAAGCCCGAACACGATTTACAAAAATAAAAATAAGAATGTGTTACATCATGATTTATTGTCGTTTTCAAATAAGTCAACAAGAGCAACAATAATCTTTCAAAACTTATACTTAGTTCAAATATCTGACTCTTAACCATGAGCTTCAGGTGATATTATTATGCAACTAGGATTATTATCCCGCCCATAATCAAAACTATGTCTAAACGCCCACCTTTTTGGGGTCTATTCGCTGTCGTACCCAATTTTTCCTATCACCTTCTGATTTGGGTTTAGCGTGGGCTAATTAGCAATGTCGGTATAAACCATGAATCATTCTTGCCATTCCCATACGGACATGGGCTTTGAAGTCGATCTGAAACAAGCACTTATCTGGGTTGCTCGAGCACTCGACTATGTAGGTGTTGATGATACGCACCATAGCCACCGTGTCGCTTACATCGCTTACCAATGTGCTCGGGTCATGAACTGGGAACCAGAAAAAGCGGAGTTTTGCTACTTCGCAGGGATGATCCACGATTGTGGGGTCTCCGAAACACAAGAACATAAAATGTTACTTGAGGAGTTGGTGCCACAAGACGTAAAAACACATTGCTTAAGAGGATACCGAAGCCTCAAGCAGTGTCGTTTGTTGCGTCAGTTTGCTACACCTGTTCTTTACCACCATACACATTGGAGTGAACTAAAATATCTTGATTTACCGCCTTTTGAAAAAGAGGTCGCTGCCCTACTCTATTTAGCCGACCGTCTCGATTTTATGCGTTCCAAATACGTCATGAACTGCCACTGTGACATTGTCACACTTCATGAAGAACTAATTGCAGAATGCATCATGGCAAACGCTGGAACTTTGTTTAATCCAGACATGGCTAAGGCAATGGTTAAGCTCGTTATGACCGACGCATTTTGGTTCGCGATGGAGTCTGAAAATATAGAAACCATCGGATTAAACTTTAAAAGCATTGATTGGCTTCAAAAACAGCTCACCATCCAAGATATGAATAGTTTGGGCATGTTTATCGCTCGAATTGTTGACGCAAAAAGCCCATTTACTTATCAACATTCGCAAAAAGTGGCGGAGTTATCTCGGTATCTAGCCATCAAGCTTGGGTTCTGTGAGCACGACCAAGAGATGTTATTTATTGCTGGGTTGGTGCATGATATCGGAAAGTTAAAAACACCAGATGAGATTCTTCATAAAGAAGGCTCTCTTAATAAACAAGAGTATACGCGTATTAAACGCCATACAATTGATACTCAGCTCGCATTACACAAAGTGTTTCCCAACGCTAAAATAGCGGAGTGGGCCTCTAATCATCACGAGCGTTTGGACGGTTCTGGCTATCCTTATCATAAAACAGGAGACGAACTCGATGTACCATCGCGTATTGTCGCGGTTGCCGATGTTTTTCAAGCTCTGTCTCAGGACCGTCCCTACCGAGGACGAATGGCTCAAGCACAAATCGCCGCGATTATGGGCGAGCAAGTCGCTAAACAAGAACTTTGTTCTGACGTCTATGCAGTGCTAGAGCGAAACATGACCGAGTGTTACGAGCTATCAACTAATGTTTAATCGATAAAGGGCGTAGATACGCCCTTTGCTGATTTTGTGCAGGTTGCAAATCAATCATTTTGCAATATCAAGTACATTGTCTCGCACACCATTGATTCTGAACCAACCTGCAATACTGAAACGCTCAGCATTGGTCGGTAAAACCTCATGCGGGAATTGCTCAGATAAGAATAAAAGTAAGCGTCCCGATTGAGGAGGGATGGTTGCTATCTTATTATCATTTAGATCGTAAACCACCAATTCACCTGCATCCTTTTCCGTCCAAGATTCGTTCATGTAAAAAACGGTTGTCAATCGACGGTTTTCATTGCCCTTAAAACAATCTAGATGCTTTTGGTAGAAATCCCCTTCCTCGTACTTGGCAAAGTGAGCTTCATACTCAAAAAGCCCCAGAAACAAGTGACGGTTCACTTCTTGGCGTATTTCTTCCATCTTATCTAAGTAAGAAGTAACCGCGTGCCCCATATTGGGCGATAACCATTGAATTTTGTCACTTCGAATTGACTCAATACGTGTCACATCGTCATTACGACCAATACGCGCTTTTTTCCAGTTACTTGGAATGCAGTCTCGTAATTGAGCCACTTCTTGTTCAGAAAGAAAATCATCCCAGATGTAGTAGCCATGGGTTGCTAACGCATCGATCATTTTATCCATTATTGTCGTTCACTCATATTAGTTGGGCGGTCTATATAAAAAATCTTCAACCCCACAACAAATGCGATTTTTTGTCGAAACGACAACAAAATAAAAAGAGACTAAAAATAGGTGATGACGAATATAAAAATGCCGCTCATATGAGCGGCAATATCTTTTATTATTGACGAGCTTCTAATCTCGTTGGATGAACTCGCAACGGACTAAGACGTTTAATAGTCGGGCGTTGTTTGTTTTTTAACTGGATATGACAAAGTTCCAGAATTAAGCCGAATGCCATCGCAAAGTACACATAACCTTTGTTGATATGAATTTCGAAGCCTTCTGCCATCAATAAACCACCTAACAAAACGAGGAATAACAAAGCAAGTGTCTTAAAACCAGGGTAACACGACACCAGGTTATTGATTTTTTCTGCTGTCATGACCATCACGATAGCAGAAGAAACAATCGCTGCGACCATAAGTGGGACATCACTTGTCAAACCAACGGCGGTTATCACCGAGTCCATCGAGAATACAGCATCCACGGCAACAATCTGCAACAGAACTACCGCTAAACCAGTACGGGCGTGAGTTGAGTGAGCCGACTCGTTGTGATTTAACCAACTCCACAACTCTTTCAGGCTTTTAGCCAAGAGGAATGCACCACCCGCAATCATGATAACGTCTCTTCCGGTAAACGCATGGTTCGCCAAAGAAAATAGCGGTTGAGTCAGTTGCATGATCCAAGAGATTGAAAACACTAAACCAATACGAGCAATAACAGCAAGACCAATACCAAGGTTTCTTGCCAGCTTACGTTGGTGCAGCGGCAGTCTTTCACATAAGACAGAGATAAAAACGACGTTATCAACGCCTAAGACAACTTCAAGCGCAAACAAAGTGGCGAAAATAGCCCAAGCTTCTGGTTGCATAAAAAGTTCTAGCATGAGCATGTCTCCAATAATAAGAAGACATATGGTGAAGGGTTTTGTCGACTAAAGGGGTCGTCCATTAATTATTTATACCTTTGTTACTGAGGGATCATGAGTAAATCACCAAACAATCAACAAAACAATATCTATTTTAATTAACAAGGAACAAGTTTAATTCGTGTACAAATCAATCAACTCCTCCAAATTGATTAAAATTACATAGAAGCTTTAGAATTGAATAAATGAAAGCATTAAAGTCCAACAAAACTAAGATAAATTTCTAGACTTATAAGCACCATCAACCCTTATGCAACCCATTAAATGCATTGAGCTCAAAGAGAAACAGGCGTGTTTCCGAGATAAACAATAGTAAAAATTTGTTTCATGCTGATATACTGCCAAAAATCATAAGAAACCATGCTATTTATGGACTACATTGCTCTTTCGCGTATAAGCCTTAAACATCTAACTGTTTTACATATGTTGTTAACCACTCACAGCGTCACACTTGCGGCAGAACGCTTGTGTGTAACACCATCGAGCGTCAGTAAAACGCTCGGACAGTTGCGCGAAACGCTAAAGGATGACCTTTTTTATCGTGATGGCACTCGCTTAGTGCCGACAGCATTTGCGCTGCATATAGGCCCATCAATCCATGGCATACTCTCCAGTATGAATGGGTTATTACATCAAGGCTCTTTTAATCCGGCTTACTATCAAGGTAGTTTTTCATTAGCAATGCGTGAAAGTTCGTTTGAGCTCTTTGCGCCAGTTCTACAGCACTTGTCCCAACAACTGAGCAATCACGCGCACTTGAATGTCCATGCGAAAGAGGAAATGAGCTTCGATGCATTAGCAAGAGGTCAAGTGGATTTTTTGTTGCTTCCTCACGATCTCAGCCAACCACCCACACAAAATAAAGACTTGGTCTGGAAAACCATTTTGAAAGACGAAATGGTTTGCTTAATGAGAGCATCGAACCCACTCGCTGAGCAACCCCTATCTGTTGAAAGTTACCTTTGTGCAAGACACATCGGTATTCATGATAAAGATCTGTCACAACCTTATTTTGAGCAAAATCTCACCCAAAGGCATTCAAAGCGAAACTTGGCCATGCGTGTAGCCGACTTTGGTTCAGCTGCGGTGATGTGTCAGCACTCGGATTACTTGTTCACATGCTCCAAGCTTTGGGCAAGAGCGGCAATGCAAGCAAAAGGTTTGGTTGAACAAGCTCTTCCATTCGATTACGGACAGGTAGCCTACAGCCTCGTTTGGAACAAAGCGAGCTTAAACGATCCCGCTTTAAAATGGTTACAGCAACAATTACTCGACGCCTGCGCCATGTTAGATGCCTGTGATGCGTAAGCATAGATAAACAACGGTACTACGTGAGTACTGTCGGCACTGTGATAGGGTTACTCACGTAGCATCGAAGCTCTGATTTTAAGCGTTCGATATCATGATGAGAGCACATATCCCAAGTTAACGCCTCCCCCACTACTCCGTGATGCTGAAAGGCATTTAAACGGATAAGCACCGATTCAGGAAGAGTACTCAAGTAACGCCCAATTGCTACGATTTCTATATCTAAATCACTTTTTTGGGGAATATGCAGTAAGCGGACCTCGTACAATTTTTCGTGCTCAACAAGGTACTGAAGGGTTTTAAATACACGATGATTATCACGCCCAGTTAGCCACTGATGCGTCTCCGTCTGCCACGCTTTCAAATCGATCATTGCGCCATCCAGAAAAGGTAGAATACGCTGCCAACCAGCAACCGCTAAAGAACCGTTACTGTCGATGAAACAAGAGAGGTGCCGTAATTCAGGATCTTGTTTTATCCCTTTAAACAGCTCAATAATGAAAGGAAGTTGTAAGGTAGATTCCCCACCGGATACAGTAACACCACTGATGAAAAAGCGATGTTTGCGTATCAAATCGAGCATTGTTACTACAGAGTAGTCAGTAATTTTTGGATTAGATTGGTTCTGACATATCTCTATACAATGATCGCAGTGGGTGCACTCCTCTTTAAGCCAAACAACGTTGTTGTTTTCGTCGAACTTCAATGCGCCTGCTGAACATTCACTCACACACTCACCACAAGGATTACAATGGTTTATCGTGTGAGGATTGTGGCAGTTCAAACACTGATAGTTACAACCCTGTAGAAAGATGACTAGACGATTTCCTGGCCCATCAACACAAGAGAAAGGAAGGATACGAGTGACTTTTGCCAAAAGGCTTCCACTTCGTCTAGACATCTTGTTCTTTCCTAAACCGAACTTATGCCTGCGTGTAAGTCGGTGTTACTTCATGACTCACCACACGTGGCGAGCGTTCTAAAATTTTGGTATTTTTTGCTGCTTCTGCACCTAGAAACGTCGTGTTGGTTCTCGAACCTTCTTTATCATATTTCGCGACATCTGAAAGTTTGATCATGTAGCCTGTCACGCGAATTAAGTCATTTGAAGTGACATTCGCGGTAAACTCACGATAACCAGCATTTAGTGCCCCTTTACATAAATTGAACATCGCTTCTGGGTTAGATTTCACCGTTTCATCAATCGTCAAAATATCGCTGATACCCGCACGATAATACTGATGATGCTTCGCCGTTGCTTGTACATAAGTGACAGGGTCTGGCTCTGCACCATAAGGCAGACGTACACCTGGCGTAACATCATGATCTAAGCTAATGCCGCCTTGTGCATGTAAGAGCGCTTTGCCATCTAAACCATATTTCACCGGGGTTGAGTCCACCAGTTTAGCCAGTGTTGCTGAAACATCATGAGCAAAAGTATTTGCTCGATCATTTTTTCCGTATCGCCCTATTTGCCCTTCTTTTTCAAATAGAAGGATTACCGCTTCGGCCATGCCATAAACGCCATACATTGGCGCGAAATAGGACTCTTTTATCAACCCTTCTTGCGTCAAAAAGCCTTGAAAGAAGTTCGATTTTTCATGCAAGTGCGTGCTTCTTGCGTTTATGAGCTCGACCATTAATCGATGGTAAGAAGGCAACGCACTGTTTAAGAAGTCGTTACAGTCTGATGCTCGTTTTGCAACTTCTTTTAAATTCATTCGCACCAATGTGTTCGAGCCACCTGCTAATGGAAGCGAGTTGTAGCAACTTACAATACCAAAGCGTGAGCCGTTGTAGGCTTTCGCGTGCATTGGGTAATTGGCAATATGCGGTTTACTGCATTCACAAATGTTCTGTGTCGCTTGACGAAGTAAATCATCAGGTGTAACTGTCTCGTCGTACATAAAGGTGAGATTCGGTGCGATCTGCTTGAGCTCCGCATCTACTTTTAAAACAGTGCGACAAATAATGTTGTCTGTCGGTCCGACATTCACATGCATAAACGCATCTGGCAATGTGCGATCCAGCATGATCCAAAAATGTTTTAACTTTTTGTAAATCTGGCTCTCTGTTAGGTCGCCTATGTAAGGCAACAAGACATCATCTAACTGGCCTAAGTAAACCGGAATGTTCGTTACCGAAGGAACATGATGGTAAATGATGGTAAGCATATTCAACGCATCATCGAAATCATCAGCCGGAGACAACTCTAAATAGTCTGAGCCTTGCGATAGAAATTTAGCGTAATCAGGCAACACATAGCGAGGTTTAAACGGTGCATGACCTTCAAACATATCGCAGATGATGCCTTCATCCATTGCTTGTCTCAGTGATGGAGATACGGTCATGTAAGGAATGCACGCTTCCGCCTCTAAAGCTAAAAAACTCGACTTCTGTTTTGGAGAAAGACGGACGTCGGTCGCGATATCTAGAAAACGTTGTTGTAGTTTAGAAAGGCTTGTCATCTAAGATATTCCTACAAAGTAACCACAAGCCCACAAGACAAAATACGAGCTCTACCCCTAAAGAGTAACGTGATTTTACTCCTGCTTGGCTGTTGCCACTAATGAAAATAAACAAAACGTCTATTTCCATTCTGGAAATAAGACAAAGCTAAATTAGCGCATTCCAACTTACTATATGGGAAAACCTAACTGCGTACCGAAATCTGTCTTACTTATCGGTTTGCCGTCGACAACATCACGCCTGCACCAATAAATACTCCACCAGTCAAACGATTGAACAACTTCGCCCTTCCAGCGACAAACAACCAATCGGAGGCTTTTACCCCTAACAATGCATAAAATGTTAGCCAGCTAAGCTCAAAAACCACAAATGTAGACGCGAAAATCGCGTATTGAGCCAGTAGCGGTGCGGAAGGTTCAATGAATTGAGGAAACAAAGCGGTGAAAAAGACTATCGCTTTGGGGTTACTAGCGCCAACAATGAAACCACTAGTGAACGCGCTGAACGCTGTCGCGGAACTTTGAGTCGTTGCCGTTTTATTAAAATCTCTCTGAGATGAGCGCAACGCTTGAATACCTAACCAGATTAAATAAGCGGCACCACACCATTTGATAATATTAAAAACTAACTCAGATGAAGCAATGACAACTCCCAGCCCGGTAAATGAGAGCGTAAGGATGCTCGTAATCGCAGACAAACTGCCAAGTGCAGTCATGAAAGCAATACGAAACCCACTACTCACTCCTTTACTTAAACACAACAGTGAGCTTGGTCCTGGTGAAGCTGTGAGCACGAGAATGGCAAGAGTGTAAAAAATCCATGTATCTATTTGCATTGGCATCCCTTCCAGCAAAATGAGGTTTATAGCCCATTGTGTATAGAACTATTTTATCGCCCGGTTTCTATCCATGAAGCCGAGGTCTTAATAACCATCTTGCATCTAAATAACTTAGAAAAAATTAATAGATAGTTATGCAAATAAAATACGATCTACATGCAAGGATGTAAAGCCTGTTGTATAAGCTTATCTATTTCTCTTAATCATAAAAAGGCTTAGGATCGATCTCTAACGATGAAGGCGCGATCGCTCTTTCAATTTTGTACGCACTCGTTTTTAAATCCACCATCGTGACATCAATGTATCGTTTATACTTGCGGGAGTAGAAACATTTCACTTCTGGCTTTAATGCTTGAGATTCATTTGAAGACCAAACAATACCAACACGCCCATCGTTCAACTCGACAATGGAGCCTACGGGGTACATCCCAATGCAATTAACGAATTTGTAAACTAAGTCTGCGTCTAAATGAAATGGCGTTAGACTCAACAAGATTTTAAACGCTTCCGCAGAACTCATGCCTTTTTTGTAACAGCGATCAGCCGTTAGCGCATCGTAGATATCTACAATACAGCTCATACGGCCGTGAATTGGAATCTCATCCCCCTTCAAGCCTCTAGGATAACCATTGCCATCTAACTTCTCGTGGTGCATCAAACAAACATCACGGCTTACTTCACTAAGCCCTTTTACGTGAAGGATAATCTCACCTGCGAACACTTGATGTAGCTTCATATGTTCAAATTCTTCAGGCGTTAGCTTCGCTGGCTTGTGCAAGATCTTATCATCGACTTTAATTTTACCTACATCATGAATAATGCCACCTACAGCAAGCTGTTTTAGCGTTGGCTTATCCAAGCCCAAGTACTTACCGAATGACACTAAAAGACAAGCGACATTGACGGAATGTTCCAATAAGTAAGAGTCTTTTTTTCGGAGTGCAGAGACACACTGCAACGCATCTGAGTCAATCAAAACACTTTCAATGACATCGTCAGCCCAAGCTTCTACTTCATCAACTTCAATGATTTTTCCTTCAAAAGTTTGATTCAATAGTTTCTGCGCCAAATCTTTTGCTTCGGCGATCAGCTTTTTGGCTCGCTTGTGTTGGATGTCTCTCGAACGATAAGTTCGTTGACCCCTCTTAAAATCTGAGTGTTTCTGCTCTCTCGTCTCTTTAGTGGCATCAGTTGATTCATCTACATGCTTGAAGACACACTGCTGCGAAGATAATGTTTGATCTACCCAAACATACTTTACTCCACTTGTAGCAAGCTTCTTAATGCCTTCAGGGCTAGATATCCGCCCTGCATTGGCTAAATTGACGCGCTTGTTGTGCTCTATCGCGGTAACAAACATACCAACGCCGATATCAGCGAGCGCAATTTTGATTGAATTTTTCGGATCGTACTGCATATAAAGAAGGCTTACTCGATATTAACGTCCGCATTATAAGAGATTTGATTACTTGGCGTGATAATAAATTTGAATTGATTACAATTAATGAGCATCCTGTCAATTAATAATCGGTCGCGCTCATTAAGTCCTTTTTGTTATTATGGTTTTATCCAAGATAGCATATATACAAATGACGTTAGAAAACCGCACATTGATACCGACACAACTGAAAATAACTTTAGGATAATTATTCATAAATATTTATAGATTGCGGACGGCATCAATAACTGTATTTTATAAATGATTTTTACTGTTGACTATTTTTTATAAATGTCGATGATTAGCCGCCTAATCTTAGTATGTTATTAACCTAGTAGCGCATAAAATGATAGCCAAACAATTTGAACTGACACTTTTGTGATTGTAATGTACGCCAGTAGATCAACTCTATGTTATCAACCCCAACACTCATCTCTGATGCTAAAAGGCTCGAGGAGGAAATATCTTGACCACCATATTTGACCAACAAGTCTCAGATAGTGACCGAGAGTTCCTAAAAATCGTCGAAGAACGATTCATTCATATCTTCGATGTATTTAACGAAGGCCTCTTTTACATGGATGAGTTTGGCACCATGGTATTTTATAACAAGGGCTTTTATGAGCAGCTTGGTATCAACGCTGGTCGAATCAGCTTAGAGCAATGGTTAGACCTTGTTCACCCTCTCGATCGAGAAAGACTCTCCACTCGGGTCGATGCTCACATCATTACCAACAACACGAGGGTCACAACGACCTACCGCGTGCGTAAACCCAATGGGCAGTACGTCTGGATTGAAGGCGTAGCCATGACCAAAGAAACAGAACATGGTCATTATATGGTTGGTAGCCACCGTGATATTTCTGAACGCAAGCTGATGGAAAGCTATATTCATCAAGTCGCATTTCATGACAATGCGTCAGGTATGGCTAATCGCGCCCATCTCTTGCTGGATATTGAAGATAGTGTGCGAGCCACCGATTCTTGTGCATCTATCTGTTACATTCAGATAGAAGAGATTAAATCTTACTTAAATCAATATGGCAGCGAGTTGGTCGATGGGTTAGTGGAAAAATTGCTACAAACTCTCAGTCACCTACCTTCTCCAAATAGTTCTGTATATCGCGTACATGATGATGACTTTGCGATTTTGATTCACGATGAATGCTCGGTAGAAACGCTACAAAGTTACGCCGAAAGTTTAAAGGAAACCTACCACGAGGCAGTGATTGAAGAAGGCCAATACTTAGGAAGTAACATTAGTATTGGTTTGTATCCTTGCATAGATCCAAGTCACTCAGCAGAGGAAATATTACGTAAAGCAGCACGAACTTGTCAGTACGCAAGCGAACAGAATAAAGACCGTGTTGCGGTTTACAGTGAGAAAACTCAGCATGCCGTAGACCGTTATTTCTTTATTGAGCAAGGTCTAAAAAGTGCACTAGAAAAACAGACATTAAGCGTTAAGTTTCAGCCAATTATTGACGCCAAAAGCTCAAAAGTGGTGAGCTTCGAATCTCTGGTTCGCTGGCGTAGCAAAGAGTTTGGCGAAATTTATCCAGACGAATTCATCCCCGTGGCAGAGAACAAAGGTTTGATTGTCGAACTCGGATATCAAGTCTTTGCCAAAGCGTGTGAATTTATCAAAAACTACCGTGAGCGTTACCAAAACCAAGTTCGCGTCAACGTGAATGTTTCTGTACTTCAGTTAATGAACAGTGAATTCCCTGCGCGAATTAAAGCGATGGCGGATGAGGTTGGTGTCGATCCTGAGTCTATTGTTTTGGAACTAACAGAAACGTTTATTTTGGATAATAATCAGACAGCCATTGCCCCTCTGAATACCCTCAGGGAACTAGGATTTGCACTCTCTCTGGATGACTTTGGATCGGGTTACAGTTCATTAAATAGCTTCTTCGACCTCCCGATGACACAAATCAAAATTGATAGGTCGATGGCGTGGAAAACACTAACCAACCGCTCTTCACAAGAATATCTGAAGTTTCTTATCACTATGTGCCAGGAAAATAATATTGAAGTAGTGATTGAGGGAATTGAAGACGCCAAAATGTGTGAATTTTTTACCGAAATGGGCGTCGATTATCTGCAAGGTTATTGGTTCTCTAAGCCACTTTCTGTTGCCAGTGCAAGCCGCTATTCGTTGAGTTAAGCATACTAGAGCAATATTCCGCACGGCCACGTTAAACATGCTGAACTATTCACTATAGATTTCAGACACTAACTGGCCGTGACGAAAACAAAGCTTAATGCCCCCTATTAACGTAGGCGTTCAAACACCACACTCTGATCTAAATGTTCGTGATACTGAGTGTAATCTAAGCCCACATCAAAGATATATTGGGTCACCAGGTTTCTAACGCACTCTATTAATTGGCTTGCTTGCCATGGTTTTTCAAAGTAGCGGTCAATGCCTGCGGAGTTGATCGCATTAATCGTATCGGTGTGCGTCGCTTGCCCGGTAAGAAGCACTTTCCTCGTAAAGCCAAAACGACCGTCTTTTGATACATCGGTCAGCAGCTCTACTCCCGTTTTACCTGGCATCACATGATCGGAAATAATCAATGCGATCATCTCGCCTTCTGCATCAAATTCATCCATCAGTTCTAGAGCCTCACCTGCTGATTCGCAGTCTTCGACATTCAACCACTGATTTAACGGCTCTAAATCTTGTAGAACCGCGCTTAGTACCTCTCGTTGGTCATCAACGCAAATTACATTAAGCTTCTCCATGTTCACCCTCTACTGGTAACTTGATTCTAAAAATCGTTTTTTCACTGTCGCTCTTTACTACAATAGAGCCGTTATATCCGGCGATAATGCGCTTCACAATCGACAGACCTAACCCTAAACCAAACGACAATCCCCCCTTTTTAGTGGTGAAGTTTGGCCGGAAAATTTTTCTACGTGTCGCTTCATCAATTTCTGGTCCGTTGTTAGCAATCGTGACCAAAATTTTACCCTTACTCTCCCGAGTATGTATTTCGATACCGGGTTTCTCCGTTTCACCAAGTGCATCGCACGCATTCTTTAATATATTTACCCAAACTTGGACGAGTTCGGTTTGAGAACCAATAAAAGCAGGTAAATCCGCAGGGCTAAAACGAACACTCACTCGTCTTAAGTCACTTTGCAATAGAGCCAAGGCGCGATTGATTGAATCATTGATGTTAATCGCTTCATCCAAGTCGATATCCGTGCGCCCCAATTGTTTTACGGATCGCACAATGCCAACGGTATGTTTAGAAGCGATGCGTAAGTCATGCAGATCTCGCCCCATTTGCCAGAAACGTATCGCTTCTTCTGGTCTTTTTAGCCAATGTTCTGAAAGGAAGTTATTTGGAACGGCACGTGCAAGATCACGAGCAACCTCCTTGGTTAAACCGTAGTATTTTTCGAAGTGGCGCCCCCGCTTTCTCGCTTCGCTAGAAGAGACTTTCTGCCCTTGCATTAAACCAAAATCAAAAAATTGACTCGCTTCCGGATGAACTTCTTCAAGCAGTTCCATGATAACTGTCTCTAGCCGTTCTGATTTACTGCTTACAACGCCTATCGCATTGTTCAACTCATGAGCAATACCCGCTGCAAGCTGCCCCAACGTTGTCATTTGCTCTGCGGTATGAAGCTTTTGTAGTGCTTTTTCTTTAGCCAATGCCTCTTGCATTGCGCGCCGTTGACGACGAGATAATTCGTTAACCATCACAGGCATAAATTGTGTCGTCAATGGTCCGTATATCGCCTCTTCCACGGCGGGCGTATCGCGCTGTATCCAAGCCAATTCAACATCGGTTTGAGCAATCACTGTCGAAGAGGCAGTCCACGTACCAGAAAAGAAACTATGTACGCCAATAAACGCACCTTGAGACGCAGAAAATACCTGAATCGGTTTCTTGTCATCTTCCGCGTAATAGCCCGCCAGTTCTCCCGACAGCACATAGTACAAGCGATCGTTGTAGCCAGCTTGCTCAATAAGCACCGACCCGGATAAAACTGTTAATCGGCGTTCAAGGTGATTAAAGTAGCGTTGTACTAACGCGTCTAACTTCGTTTCGTACATGGTGGGTTATCCAATATGCCCAACAGTATGTAAAATCCACACCATCACAAAGCTGAGTAATACGCCAATCACGCCTAGCACGGCACCGATACGAGCCATTTGGCCGCTCTCGACATGCCCTGTTGCATGAGCTAACGCGTTTGGTGGCGTACTGATTGGTAACGACATACCGAGTGAAGCGGCAAATGTCACGACCAAGATTAGAGTAACTTCACCGCCGAGAGGCGTTAGCGAAGCCATAGAAGTACCCAGCGCAGCCATAATCGGCATCAGCAAGTTTGCGGTGGCTGTATGCGACATAAAGTTTGCCATTAACAAGCACAAGAAAGCCGCACCAAACAAGACAACATATGGCGAGAACTGATCAAACGGTATGCTGTGTACCACCAGCTTCGCAAGCCCGGTTTTATCTAGAGCAAGGCCCAGAGCAATACCGCCTGACACCAACCAAAGCACATCCCAAGAGATTTTCTTCAAGTCTTCTTTGTTGATGATGCCCGTCAAAGAGAACACTGCGACCGGAATTAATGCTACTGTGTAAGAATTCATTCCATGTGCAGAACCCATCAACCAAAGAATAATCGTGCCGGCAAAGGTGACGTAAACCATTATTGCTTTGGGTGTTTTCAAAAACTTGCTTTTAATGTTCAGATCGATGGTGGTTTGTTCGGCTTTATACAAAAAGCCAATCAGAAACCAGGCTAACGCCATCATCACAATAACGAATGGCACACCAAATACCATCCATTCACCAAACGTAATTAAGTTGTCACCAACCAAATATTTTAGGGCGATGGCATTCGGTGGCGTGCCGATTGGAGTACCAATGCCACCAATGTTGGCCGCAACAGGAATACACAAAGCGAATGCAATTCGACCTGGGTCTTTAGGCCCGAAAACTGCTATCACAGGGGTTAAAATGGACAACATCATCGCTGTTGTTGCGGTGTTTGACATAAACATGGAAAAAACAGCGGTGATCAGCATCAACCCCAGCATAACGAACTTTGGTTTTTGTCCAAATGGTTTGAGTAACACTCGGGCTAAGTTGACATCTAACCTGTACTTTGTCGCCGCCATAGCCAAAAAGAAACCGCCGAGGAAGAGCATGATAATCGGACTAGCGAAGGTCGCCATTATCTCGTTGTATTGTAATAGCTCACCAAAATGTGGCTGCCCTTCTTGCAAACGAAAGAGCACAATACCTTTATTTGATACAAGCAATAGCTCTAGGACAATGATCACAACCGAAGTGGCGTAGATTGGAATTGGCTCGAATACCCAGCAAAGTGCGGCAAGCAAGAAGATTGCAATCACTCTTTGCTGGACGATAGTAATGCCATCAAATGGGAACGCAGAGAGAGGCATCAACCAAACAAGCAATGGTATCAATGTTGGAACAACGTATTTGAGATAAGGGCGCATAGTACTACTTCTCTTCCTGAGATGGTTAGCCAGACACATTTGGCGTTTGGAACGCTATTACCCGCCGCAAAACCAAAACTTTCAGACTGTTTTTAAGCCTTCAGAGACGAAATGCGGTAATGGCGTTCCAGAGAAGATTATGTACACTGTTTTCAAACAAAACGTTGGTGCGAGATCAATGAACTCGTTTTCACATTGGAAAACATTTTATATCTGTGTTCAAGCTCACTAAATGCTCACTATTTAAGTTAAATATACTTTTCCATCATAAAGTTAGTTAAGGTTTCTCCCCTAACCTCAACACGTTGTCGAGACTTAACTGTGAAACCCATTTTCTCGTAAAAAGGTCGGGCGGTAATACTCACTTCAGAATACAGTCGTTTTATCCCCTGTACTTTCGCCTGTGAAAAAAGAAAAGACATCAAATCACGACCAACACCTTGTCCTTGGTATTCATGATGGCAAAAGAAATGATCAATCAAGCCGTCACCTTGCAAATCACAATAGCCAACGACCTGCCCTTCTATCTCCGCGACGTATGGTTGAATATCGTCCATTTTTCGTTGCCACACATCGAGGTCAAAATCTGATGGTGCCCAAGCGGAAACTTGTGATTCCGTATAATCGCGACGATTAATGATTCGCACAGTATGGTAAAAGAGTGCCCACAGTGTTGGGGCATCCTCGGTGCGATAACAGCGTATTGAGAGCATCAATTTCCTCATTCCTATTCAATAAATACTAAGCATTAACGCAAAGTGATACTAGTGAACTCATCATTTTCAATGCCAATCACTAAAGGCTTCCCAATCTGATCACTGTTCATCAATACGGTAGTATTCAGCTCACGGCTTGATCTGCGTATATTGCTTTTTCTTATGATATGAACATTCACAATATAATCGGAATACTCCTTTATGATTCCGCCGGAAAATTCTACGTGCTCACTTTCATTGTCTCGGACAACATGAAATTTTCGATTGGCTTGAATATCAGTACTGATGGAGGAGTCACCATAGTTCAGCACAACGGACGTTGGTTCGCTATCTTGATGGGCAAAACAGCCAAATGCGAACATGCTTAATGCGAGTATACTTTTTGATTTAAACATTAATTATTCTATTTCTAGTTATTTTTCTGCTATTTGCATGACCAAACAGCACTTGTTCTGTGAGCGCCTATTGTGCCATAGCTGAACGCTGACTCTAAACGCGCAAAAAGATGAGCGATGAAAATTCCGTCCAAAACAAGCAAATGTGAGGGTCACAAACTCACTCAATCAGTCAAAATCCACTGTAAACCTATGTTTTTTAATGCTTTTAATTAATGTGCCCGTGTAAGGAATACATACAACCTCTTACTTTTTCATACGCAACTAGACGAATGAATCGAGAAATACGGCATCGTCTATGCCACATGTTACAAATCGGCTTACCTTATTATTACGTATGAACTGGAATTATGGCACTAACTTCCCTCTCTCTTTTAATAAGGAGAGGATTTCAACAATCAGACTTGCCACGTTTTTATAGCTAAAATCAATAGAGCGTTACCAGCATCGGTTGGTCTAGGAGCAATAAATGAAAGACCCTCTCAACTTTACTCACCATGTAAAAATTTGGCTCATGTCAATCGCGGTTATGCTGGGTGGATGCACTCAAGGAGATTGGCGTACCGCTAGCAGAGAACCTGCGGGTATCGCACCCGATCCTTCCAATGTTAAGCATGCTGTGATTGAGTTTTACGCCGCAGACGCGTTTGGTTGGCGAGGCTGGTTTGCCGTTCATACATGGTTTGCAATAAAGCCTGAAAATGCGAACGAATATACAGTGTATGAAGTAGTCGGCTGGAGAGTGAATCGCGGACAACCCGCTCTATATCAGTACCAAACTGGGACGCCAGATCGATATTGGTATGGTGCAAAACCAGAAAAGATCCTCTCCATACAAGGTGAAAAGGCCCGCCAGCTTATCCCTAAAATACAAAGTGTTATTAACCAATACCCTTGGGCTGAAGAATATACGCTGTTTCCAGGGCCAAATAGCAATACATTTCCGGCTTGGGTGGGTAAACAAATTCCAGAATTAGAGCTGAACTTGCCGTTTCGCGCAATTGGTAGCGGTTACGCCAGCGATTAACAGCAAAGATTAGTCACTGGCTCGTTTTATGTTCAGCATAAAGCGCAATATCTATTGTGCGTCGTCACCCAACTCCGTTCTATTTCTTCCATTATGTTTCGCTTTATACAGTGCATTATCGGCGTCTTTCATTACCGCTTCAATTGGTGTGTCATTGCCTTTCCAGTGAGAAACGCCCAACGAAACCGTGACCTTACCAACCACCTGAAAGTCATGTTGTTCCACGTTGTGTCTAATACGCTCTGCAACATCCATAGCGTGGTTTACGTCTGTTTTTTCCAAAAACATCATAAACTCTTCACCGCCAGAACGACACAGGTGATCATTAGAGCGAGCTTGGTCTTTCATTAACTGCGCAAACTCTCTAAGTAAGTTGTCACCCACGTCATGGCCATAGTTATCGTTTACGCTCTTAAAGTGGTCAATATCTAGCGCCAAAACAGAGAACGCGGTATTTTCCTGCTTAAACAAACCAAGAACTTTATCTAATCCACGTCGATTCAATAATCCAGTCATCGAATCTGTTAATGTATCCAGTTGCAGCTTATCAATGGTTTTTGACACGATACCAAATGCTTTAAGAAAACTAAGCTTCAAATGTGAGACCTCAAAATACCAAGACTTAACCAGTTTGAGATCATCGATAGATGATGAATGTTCTTCGACACCTCGCACAGCACCCGCTAACTGCCAAAGTGGTCTAGAAATAAGAAGGGACAAGAACCAAATTAGCAACAAAGTTAATAAACCAATTGGAATCGACTTAAGGAAAACATTCCACATCTGTTCATCTAGCACAGATAACGTCATCGATTTCGGGCGCTGAGCAACAATTCCCCATCCTGATGACTTTACTGGCGCATAACCAGCAAGCATTTCGACGCCGCGAGAGTTAACAATTTCTTTGTTGCCGCTCTGCCCCATCGTCACCGCTTTGATTGCTTCATTATCGTCGATTACTTCACCAACCCTCGATTGATCTGGGTGATAAATCAGAGTGTTACTCTCATCGACAACGTAAAGGAAAGAACCATCTTTGTATGCGTGCTGGCTGAGTAACTCTGCGAGAATATTTTCTTTTTCTAGATAAATAGTGCCGCCGATATAACCTAAATATTCATTAGATTGAGAAAATATAGGGTATGAGATGGTTAACAAGTAATTTCCAGCGGGCGATATAAATGGTTCAGTAACAACTGGTGCTTGAGCGTTTAAAGATTGGCGTTTTCTTTCACCCACTAACCTTACACCTTTCACCTGAAGTGTTTCAGGTGATACGGAAATAATAACCCCTTTTGCATTAACGACAACCACAGAGTTAAATGATTTGGTTTGCGTTCTTAATCTCTCAGCCTCTTTATCAAGAAGCTGAGCGTCATGCATCTTGTCTTTTAGCACGTTCGCACTGTATTTTAGCTGCGACATTGAGCTTTCTATGAAAGAGTCTGTCATTTCAGACATTTTTTGGGCGTAAACACGGTTTGATTCTAACGTGTTATTGATGATGAGATCCCTTTGAACACGATAAATCGAGTAGAATGCGTTGATCAAAGTGACAAGCACACTGAACACACATAGGGTGACAATAAGATTTCTAAGATTGAGTTTTTCTTTTCTTCTAAAAGACATTGCCAATGGCCAACTTTGAAGGCTTTCTATATGAATGAGCGTATAGGTTATATGAAATTGATTTGATTTTCAGGTAGTAAGTTGGGATCAATGTTAATATTTGCTCACATTAAAGAACACTTTATGAGCTAAAAAGAGAATTCAGTAGCACGATAAAGAACCGTGCTACTTTCATATTTGGCGTTTAAGAGGGTTTTGTCTCTGTCATCGTTTTTAATATATCCACAACTAGCTGATGATCATCTAACTGCGGTAAACCCGATACCGTCACAACCCCAACCAAACCAGACCCAGAAAGCCGAATTGGGAACGCGCCACCATGAGCACAGTACTCACGAGCATCGAGATGAGGCTGATTTTCGAAATCACGTTGCTTTTGCTTGTTGTACAGAGAAAGATAGTAAGAGCTGTGGCCATACCTTAATACTGAGTTTCGCTTCCTACGGACCCAATCTAAATGATCAGCGCAGGTTCCTGCCATCGCGTATTGAAATAGCGTTTGTCCAAAGCCGTAAACCTCAATAGCAACAGCCGCGCCGCGAGCTTCAGCCTCTTCTTTTAGAGCGAGGCCGATAGACCACGCAATATGGTGATTAAATTCCGCCAACTGAAGTTCATGCTCTTGCAGGGCCACGAGTTCAAGCGTCAAACTCATGGTTTCACCTGAATCGTTTTACCCGTTTTACTGCTTTCCAATGCCATCTCAATCAGAGCGATATTCTGTACTGCTTGAGCGGCAGGAACCGGGTTATCAGTGCCCAAACGAATGGCGTCTGCCACACCAACAAAGTAAGCTTGGTACTCGCCTCTCTCCGTTTTGATAGTTTGCGCACCGTCTTCGTCGTAACGGACGCCGTATAACACCTCATCTTCTTCCGACCAAGCATCGTTTTCCGGCAAACGGCCTTCTTTTAAGTAGCCCTCTTGAGGATCTAATCCGAACTTTTCATATTTAGCTTCCGTACCCAATACTTTGTAGCGGAGATTCGGCTCTGGGCTATACAAGTTTGAATGCAAGTGCACAATATGCTCAGGGTAATGAAGTATCAAGTTGTAATAATCAATCGTCGTCGCGCCCGGACGCATCATTCGACATTGTGCGTCTATCGCATCTGGCAAGCCAAACAACACCAATGCTTGATCGAGAAGATGAGGAGCAAGGTCGAATAGAATACCACCGCCATCTTGAGCCTGCTCTCGCCATCGTTGACGAACTTCAGGGCGGTAACGGTCAAAGTGTGACTCAAACAGCTTTATATCACCTAACTTACCTTGTTCGATAAGAGATTTAACCGTGAGAAAATCTCCATCCCAACGTCTATTGTGAAAAACGCTCAGCACTAGACCTTTCTCTTCCGCCAAGGCGATAAGTTCATTACCGTCTTCTATACGAGTAACAAACGGTTTCTCGACGATGACGTGTTTCCCATTGTTCAACGCACGCTTTGCAAGTTCGTAATGTACGTCATTTGGCGCAGTAATGATTACGAGCTCTGCATCACTATCATCGAGTAAAGTATTCGCATCAGAAAACCACTTAGCATCTGGCCAATCATTTTGAACCGCCTCCTGTTGACGCGAGCTTATCGCGCTCAGCGTTAAATTTGGTAGCGCTTTAATGAAGGGTAAATGAAACGTTTTTGCTGAATATCCGTAACCAATCACAGCGGTTTTTACGGGATCGTAAGCCATTCTAAGATTCCTTATTTCGGTGACACAACAATACATTCAATATCATTGTGATCGAGGAGTTGTTGAAAATCTGATTGAGGAGGATGATCGGTAATAATGATGTCGATCTTTGACAAATCACATACGTGGTGGAAATTGTCGCTACCAATTTTTCGGGATTCACAAACGACGATGACCTGCTGAGCTTGAGCAATCATCGCTTGTTTCATTGTTGCTTCTAACAAACTATTTGTTGTCAGCCCCCGGGATGACAATGCACACACGCCAATGAACGCTTTGTTCACGTGATAATGCTGCATTTGCTGCTCTGCTTGCGCCCCTAAAACTGCTCTGGCATAAGGGTCAAAGTGTCCGCCTAAGAAATAAACGTCCATTGTGTCGTTTGTCTCAGCAGCGGTCAGCACATCAATGCTGTTAGTAACGACGTTGAGCTTGTTTTCTCCACAATGTGCTTTTCCTGCATAGAGTGGGAGCAGAGATAAAATGGTGCTGGTATCAATAATAAGATGGTCGCGCTCATCCAACAACGCTGCGGCAGCTTGAGCCAGTCGATGTTTAACGTCACTCACGGGTCGACTCGCGTATGCCTCGGTATGGGAAGAGATCGGCGCAAGCATGACACCACCTCGTATTCTTTGTAACCCAGGTTGCTGACTCAACTTAACTAAGTCTCGACGAGCTGAATCTCGCGAGATACCAAAGTACTCACAAACTTCAGACAACGTCACTTTGTTTTGCTGCTCCAGCTTCGCTCTGAGTGCTACGAGTCTTTCTTCTTGTGTCATAACTTAAATTCACTTAAGTGATTTTAAGTGAATTTGCCACAATAATAGAAAAATTACCAACAAAACCACTTACAACCAACTCAATTGACCAAAGGTTAACCAAAGATAAATGAGCAGCAAGGCAAAACTTCCTAGGACGGTACGTTCACTCAGCCCACATAGTTAGGCGTATGAAGTTTATTTATACCCGTTTAAAACAACTGGCTCATCTAGCCCTAACTTCACTCTATTTCTTTTAATAAGCGCTTTTGGTAGTGGAATAAACCCAGCATTTCGTACCTGTTGTGTATTGTGGTCGGTTGTAAGGAGTTCAAATAGCTTTGATTTTTTGATCTTCTGATTAGTGTCGAATTGTTTATTTATATAAACGTAATAGACCACGGAAAATGGATAGCGAAGAGAATAGATGCAATCTGTGCTCAAAGAGCATGAGTCATCGTTATGATGAACAGAGAGAGCCTTGTAGCTCGACCACTGTTCTGAGTATTTAAAATCGGAGTATCGCATATAAGCTTTGGCTGAAAAGTCGTCGCTTAAAGCCCGTTTCAATCGGTCTTCATCAAGCATTTGAATCGATGATTGACAACCATTAGAGCTCACATCTGGGTTACTTAAACGCATCTCCCCGAAAGCATACGTATTTGCATCACAGCGTTTCAATTCACTAACGGAAACACTATCTACCGTACTCTTTTGACTATTGATTACGACAATAGCGTTTGCCATTAAAAACAAACGTATAGGCCTGTGGCCTCTTTCTCGTTGAAATCGAGAGATGTTTTCATCTGACCATTTCTTAGATGTGATCGCAATAGAGGTCCCGTCATTTAGCATGTCGTTAAAACCACCAGACTGAGATGCAAGCGCTACATTTACACTTGGCTCATCTATCAATGTTTCTATCGTTTCTAGTATCTCTGGTTCGACAAAAATCGATGTTCGAGCCTCAGAGTCAGCAAATGCCAGCGGTGAAATCAAACATGAAGCTAGAGCAAAGAAAGGCAAGACTTTAATTTTCATAATTCAACTCCAACTTCGAATTAGGTGTCAACTCGCTGTCCGAACTAAATATAGTCCACGCTTGTTCAGTACTTTCAGCTTTCGTGTTTACAACAGCAATTGTGCGCCTTTCCCGTTTTTTTAGTTGTACCGTCAATGCCGTATTCTGATAAAACTCTTGCTCTTCAATTCGATTATCTTGAATGCCGTTTCTCACTAGCAATTCTCGTATAGCTGCCGTCCTTTTCTTTGCCAACGCTTTGTTGTATTCGAGTGACGCTTCAGGGCTTGTGTCTCCTATCAGTATGACTTGCGCATTTGGGTTACTCTGAAGCAGTGCTTTCAACTCGCTTAGCGGCATATCATGAGATGGCGTTACCTGATGCTCATCCATCGCAAAGAAAAAACTGATCAGGTGTGTCTGCGAGTCGTTGACCCAATTCGCACAACCTTCACTGTCAACAACGACACCTTTTGGCGTATCTGCGCAGTTATCTCGTTGGTTTATCACGCCATCACTATCATTGTCTTTAAGGTCGTTGTACTGGTAAGTGGTCAACGTCGTATCCGGTGATTCAGCACAGCCCGCTAACATGAAAACTAGAAGACTCGTCACTGCGAATTTATCCATTATTGTTCTCCTTCCAGTTCTCTGGATACTCAACTCGCAACGCATAAGTCAGAATCCCCATCGAGTTGAATAAACGGTAAGTGGCAACCAAATGATCGTACTTTGTTCGGGTGTAGTTCCGTCTCGCAACAAACGTTTCAACTTTGGCATCTAATACATCTAACAAACTGCGTCGCCCTACATTGAACTGCTGGATGTACCCTAATTCAGTTACTTTCGCCGCATCAACGTTGACTTTTAAAAACTCCATTTGCTGTTGAAGCAATGTATGTGCGTCCCATGCCAGCCTTACACCTTCATTCGCATCTAGTTCTGCATTTGCTCGAATAGCCCTCGCCTCCTCTACTCGCCAGGCAGATGACTCCACTCGGGAGTCTGTAGAAAAGCCGTTAAAAAGATCGTAGTTGACCGTCAGCATAACCTTTGCATCTTCGTTAATGCCTTCAATATTATCCACGTTGTCTGTTTTGTTGGCTGACAGCTCAAGCTTGAGCTCTGGGTAGTAATCCCCCTTTTCTCTTTTTACTTCATGTCGAGCCGCCTCTAAATCTTTCATCGCCGACTGTATGGATGGGTGCAACCTAACCGCTTGTTTAAGTGCTTCGTCAAGCTTATTCGGAAGCAATTCCTGCGGGTAAACAGGCTCAACTAAGTTTTGCGGCGCTCGACCAACTAAACGTACAAATCTTGTTCTAGCATCGGAAAGATTGTTTTGGGCGGCAATCAATGATGACTGTGTTGTCGCGACACGCGAAGAAACCTGTGCTAAATCGGAGTTGCTGGTTAAACCTTTTTCTTTTTTATCTAGAATGAAACGGTAGATCTCTTGGTGTTCACTTAAGTTTCTTTCTGTCAGTTTCATCAACTCTCGGGCATGTAAAACGTCCACATACGCTCTGACAGTATCTAATGCGACATTTTCCGCAGATGCCAATAAGCCTAAGCGTTCAGCTTCAGCCTCGTAAGATAGGCGATCAACATCAGCACTTGTTTTAAATCCATCAAATAACAGTTGGGAGATTCTTACGCCCATCTCCGTTCTTTCTAATGTTCTATCTTCACTGTCGATGTAGTTTCCGTTGTTATATCGAGTACCTTCGTACCCTGCTGCTGCATACAAATTAACCTGAGGAAGAAATGAACCATTTATGGCATTTCGGTCTCGTACCATCGACTCATAGCGAGAATAGCGAGCAAGCAAACTGGGGGAGCTATCGAGAGATAACGTAACTGACTCTTCTAAAGTCAAAGCGTTTGGCGACGATGATACTGCAAACAAGACCAATAACGTTGATTTAAGCCGCATCTTATATCCTTATGTCTATCTTTCTCTGAGCGAATTCTCTTTCGCACGTAATATAGGTTTTAACCAATAATTCAGTACTGTTTTTTCTCCTGTAAGAATGTCTACCACAACCTGCATTCCCGGGATGATCGTAAACTTATCATCAACCTTGAAAGTAACGTTGGCACGGTAGTAGGCATTGCCCTCTTCATTTTGAAGTGCATCGGCGCTTACGTAGGTCACTTCTCCTTCTAGGCCTCCGTAAATGACAAAGTCATAGGCAGACAACTTTACCGTTGCCGGCAGGCCAGGCCTTATGAAGGCGATATTCTGAGGAGAAATTCTCGCTTCAACGATTAACGTGCTATTACGAGGGACTATTTCTAAAATAGGCTCACCCGGCTTAACCACACCTCCGATGGTTCTGACAAAAACATCTTTGATGGTTCCATCGACCGGAGAAAGTAACTGCGTTCGATTCAACTGATCCGCAATCGCCTGACGACTTTCATTGAGCTGCGCTAGTTGCGTCACAACTTCATTGAGCTGCCCTTGTGCCTCTGCCCTAAAAGCAAGCGCAGTACCACGATAATCTGCGATGGATTCAGAATACACAGCCCTTTGCTTTTGGGCAGCAGCTTGTGAACTCGCGATGTCTCCTTTGAGCTTTATAACGTCTCTATTCAGTTTTAATAATTCCACTTCAGCCACCGCGCCACTAGAAACCACCTCTCTCAACATATCTCGCTCTTTCGAGACAATAACCAGACTGCTTTTTAGTGTTTGAATGGTATTCAAGGTATCTAGATAAGCTTGCGATTGTTGCTCAATTCGCAATTTAGCCTCCTCCAGCTCAGACTCCAGTTGGCTCAACCGCTCAAGATAGTTTGCTTTGGCATTCAGATAGGCAGAGTGGCCGGTCATCGAAATATCAAATGGCTGAGGCTCGATACTCACTTGTTGTTTCCAATCCAGTTGGAGGCTATTCACTTTTACCGTTTCTAATTCAATTTGAAGCCTCTGCTTTCTGGCGAGCAAAGATTCAACTTGTTCAGAGGTCTCCGAATAGGTCGACTTAAACCTTGTATCATCCAGAATGGCGATGGTTTGCCCCTTAGTGACGCTTTCACCAGGCATGACAAGTAACTCCTTTAGAATGCCTCCCTCTAAGCTCTGAATCGTCTGAACAGACAAAGTAGGAACAACTTTTCCTTCGCCGACAACCACTTCGTCTAACCTCGCCCACGAGGCCCAAATAATCACACTCAGCACTAACGCGGCAGACAACCAAATCAACGTTCTCGAACGGTTTGCTAAATGAGCATTACTCCAACGAACTGTGCTCATCATTGACCTCCTTCGCGTACAATTGATACTGCGCGTACTCTGTTCGTCTTCGCGTTAGACTGTTGTTTAGCAAAAATTTCTTGGGGCGATCCTTCCCTCAAAATTGCGCCTTTATCAAGCACAACAATTCGATCACAAAGCGATAATAAGGAATGTTTATGAGAGCTAATAATCATCGTCGTCGAGTGCGGCAACGATTTAAGAGCATTAAACAACGCATTCTCAGCAGGTTGGTCTAAGGAACTGGTTGGCTCGTCTAAAATTAATGCTGCTGGGTTTCGATAAAAAGCTCTTGAAATCGCTACAGCTTGCCTTTGCCCCCCCGACAAATAAAGCCCTCCTTCTCCGACTTGCGTTTCTAGACCATGAGGAAGGCGACTCATGTACTGGTTCAAACCCGATAATTCTATCGCACGGCGTAATCGTTCTTGATCAATAACATGATGTCCTAATACTATGTTTTCCATAATGCTGCCGTATATAAGATGCGAATCTTGGCCAACCCAACCCGTTTTCTCTCTTATCAATTCGGCGGGCCAAAGCTGACTGTCAATGTCATCAAAATAAACGCTACCCTGTAAGGTACTGAGTTGATTGGCAATAATAGAAAGGAGTGTAGACTTTCCTGCTCCTGCACTACCAATAACGCCAACGCGTTCGCCTTGCTTGATAGTAAGATTAATATCTCTCAAACATGGCATATCAACATCTGGGTATTGGAAGCTCACGTTTTCTAAACGTATATTCCCTGTAAATTCGGCAGACGTAATGACCTGACTGCGTTGCACCTCCTGAGGTAAAGACATGATAGAATTTAAGCCTTCAACCGCTGTTTTTGTCTGTTGATAGCGAAGTAACAGCATAGCTAACTGGTTAATCGCCCCTGCAGCACGACCGCTCAGCATGACAATAGCAATGAGCCCCCCCATGCTGAGCAATCCCTCAGAAATTCTGTACACGCCTGTTACAAGTAACATTACGGTAATTATCTGCTGGCTAGATTGAATGGAGTAAGCAACGATATTCGAATAGTTTCGCGATTGATTTTGCCAATCAGAAAGCATGGATACCGTTTGCTCCCAACGCTTTTGTGCTTCTCCCGTAGCGTTATTTTGCTTAATCTCTTTTAAAGAGGACAATGAATCAAACAAGTGAGCTTGTCGCTTCATGGATAGTGCAGCACTTTCCGTATGTGATTGTTCTATTTTTGCTTTTACCGCAAAGCCAAGGATCAGCAGGGTAAACATGACGGCAATAGGTATGAACATCATTGCCCCACCTAGCCAACCTATTAAGACTAAAAATAACAACGTAAATGGGAGATCAACTAAGGTCACAAGAGATGCAGAAGTAAAAAAATCGCGAACACTATCAAAATCTTGTAGTTGTCGAGCGAATGCACCGACTGATGCAGGACGGTGTTCAAGTTTCATCCCCATAACTTTAGAAAAAAGTATCGAAGAAAGCTTGTTATCGATGTACTTACCCGCGGTATCAGTGACAACTCCCCTTGCTTTACGCAATAGCCAATCAAAAATAATGATGACGGAGACACCAGCGACCAAAACCCATAATGTACTGAAAGCTTGATTAGGCACTACACGATCGTAAACGTTCATAGTGAAAAGCGGAATAACTAGCGCTAGCGTATTGATAAGGAAAGAGGCAATCAAAAGATCTCGATACCACGGAGACATTTCTTTCACTACGGCGAAAAGCCAATGTTCATTATAATCCGCTTGAATAGAACTTATCCGTTTGTCCAGCTCTGGACGCATAGAAACTTGCCATGCTTGAGGCTGGAATTGATTATGCAGCTCCTCGCTCGTGACGTATTGCGTTTCACCTTGATCTTCACTAAATAACGTGACTTGATAATCGCTGTTATGTCGCTCAGATATAATAGCGGGTTGTAACGTCTTCCTATTGATTACCACCAATGGAAAGCTCAACATTGCGGTGGATTTTAAATCGATTAATGTGAGTTCAAGATCGGCTCGCTCAGCGGCTCTGATGAATAAGTCAACATCCAATCTACCCTCAACAAGAGGTAATCCAGAAAGCACCTTTTTTGTATGGTGTCTAACCTCAAAATAACGCATCAACCAAGTTAACGAATGCCCCCAAGGATCGTTAGTCAGCTCACTTGATGAGGATGAGTGATGCTTCATGACATACCACCTACTAGCAAGTTGTTGTCATCAATCATCTTCTGTAAGACATTTTCTTCGGCTACGCCAGTCGAGTCACCTTTGTAAAGCTGATCGAGAGTGACGCCCTGCATAAGAATCTGTTGTTTTGTCCCCGTCTCTTCTGGTTTTATGTGAAGCGTTACGCCATCATCATTCTCTGTTAAATCGAGCTTATTATCGACTTCTGTTATCGAGGTAGCGGTGATTATCGAGGCGATATCAATTGTGTCATTATCATCACCAATAACGGATATTTGGAAGTCGTTGATCACATCGTACGAGGGCTTTAACTCGTTACCGAGCCCTGAACTGTCAAACTCGAATACATCGCTGCCACTTCCTCCAATAAGCAAATCATTAGCATCTGTCGCAAGTAATGTTTGGTCACCCTCTTCCACTAAGGCAACATTGACTGTCTGAGCAGCACCTTCTGCGACTGTAGCACCCAGTGTTGCAATCGGTTTTATCGACAACGTAAAATCACTTGCACCGCTAAACCCGCCAACGATGGAAAGATCAGCGACATCCTCTTGATCAACAGTATAAAAGCCGTTCAATCTTTCACCATGACTCAACTCTAGATCTGTTGGTAATCCGCGAATCTCCACACTTCCAAACTCTTCGGGTGCAGGGTTGACTAAATTCATGCTCAACCCTAAAGGAATACTCCCAGACGCTTCAGACACAATAGATTGATAATCGGCCGTTAGTGTTGGTTCATCAGCTTCAGGGGTAACAACAATGGTTAGATCGGTGCTTTGCACATCTCCAAAATCGGTTTCGAGTTTCCCTGACACTATCGCTTGATCAAACGTTCTAACATTGAGAGCAACATCCATCGTTCCAAATGCATCCTTCGGAACGAACTCCAAACCTGACACTTCATTTGCTCGCACTAATACCGTCGCCACGGCATTGCCCGCGTCATCGAAGGTAAAGGATGAGAATTGAGTCCCGATACGAATCCTACCTAAGCCTTCCAATGCAGAGGGTTCAGAGCTTGCTTTGATCAACATCGACACTTCTATATATTCGTTGCTATTTGTTTCAAAACCGCTCGCTAAAAAGTCAATCGAAATGGAATCACCTTCATCTCCAGTGAACGTGTTAGAGGTTGTATTCAACGATACATCATCGCCAATCGGTTTTACGCCGACGTTGAACTGAGAAGTGGTATAGTTATAGTCGTTTGATCCAGACTCTTGGGTAATAGCTTGCAGTGTTAATGAAATATCCCCACTAAAATCTAGTGGCGGTAGAAAGTAAACCTTATCAAGTTGTGCTTGAGTTAGCTGCCACTCCTTGCTCTCACCATCCGTTGAACCGTTATCAGGGAGTAATTCGAACGTCCCATTATTGTCCCAAACCAACACGGCTCCGTCTGGCACTCCTGTCATGACCAAAGACATCGACTCAGAACCATCTTGATCGATTAATGATGCAGATAAGTTTCCTAAATAAATATAATTATCTTCATCACCAACTACGTCTTCTGTTTCCAGAACCGCTTTATCAACCACTGGGGCAATGGTAACGGTAACTTCTGTTGATTTAGTTTTAGTATCTTTCGCACTGTCAGTACTTAAACAACTTCCCGTGACTTCATCAGTAATGTTTGCGTCAACGGAAATAACAAGCTCTCCACTGTAGTTTTCAGGTGGGATTAACTGAATTTCGTTTAGACGCGTAACATCTGTCACTACCCATGTTCCATCACCGTTGTCAATGAGTAGGCTCGGGTCCACGGCCGTAAACCGCGCATTCTCGTCAGACACCGATAAAGAAACCCAATTGACACTTTCAAGGCCAGTCGCTGCGTCACCTTCTCCAGTAATGGACTGCATTGGTCCTTCACTATCGCCCAATACAAGAGCAAGATTCAGGTTGGTTATAGTATCTTCTTGAACCGTAACTTGGCTTGGTGCTATCGCGATATCATCGACAACAGGAGAGATTTGTACCGTAATGGTCTGAGCGGTTGTTTTCGAGTCACCATCGCATGGGGCCGTTTCTGTCACTTCTAAATTGAAAGTAATGCAACCAGCAAAGTCCTCATCCACGCCAGTAAGCGTCAAGGAAGACAATCCAGCGCTAGAAATTGAATAACCTAACAGATTGCCCGCATTATCATAAGCAGGTATCACACCTTCGCCAGTAAGCTCGACTCCTTCAGGTAAAGAATCTGCGGCGACAAAGAAGGAAACTAAGTTACCATCACTACTCGCTACATCAGGGTTTAAAAACGCCCCAATTGAGACATCTTCACCTTCTTTACCTACAATATCCCCACTTTGAACGCTTCCTGGTTCACCAGGATCAGCACACTGGTCTCCATCTCCTTCATGGCCAGTAATTTGAATTTGGAACTGACCTGTGATGTATTGAGCATCCGTTCCATCTCGAACATACGCTAACACATTCACATCAAGTATCTCTGTATTAGATGGGCTATAAATCGATGCGCCAGCAAGCAAATCTTGAGCGGTTTCCAACACGCTATCACTTGTGATTCCTTCCATTGGAATCAGCCAGTTCCCATCGGCATCTTGAGAAGCACCGTTCGGATGAGTAACAATGAGGTCTTGACCCTGCGGTATCTGTAAAACGATGTAATCGAGATACTCTGAACCATCAATATCCGCTTCTGTAAATGTAATGCCTCCACTCACGTCAACAGCAGACCCATCCGTACTTGTGAATACTTCAGTCGCGCCTTCTAAACGTGTTTTGTCAATATCTTCATTACCAATATCCACTTTGCCAGAAACCACGACGCTCAAAGAGCCATTGATTGCCTTTACATCAGTCTCCATCGTCGGAGACGTGTCTGTCACTTCGTACTGAACTTCCAGGCTAAATGTCCCACTTAGGTCTTCATTAGCTTTTACAGTGATTCGTCCACTGTTTAACAACTCAGATAATGTTGCCGAGCTACCATCGAGTAGTTCATTGAGTTCTAACGGTAAATTACTTTCCTCTACTGCATTACCATCAAAGTAAAGTGTTAAGCCATCTGGAATGGATACAATGGTGTATCCTGTCAAGGACTCACTAGAATCTATATCTTGATTAACGACAGGCTCAAGATTTAGTGTGATGAAATTGTCCTCAACACCATTGCTTTGTAATTCTTGACCGTCAGTTTGATCAACAATAGGTGATATTTCCATTTCCACTTTAAGAGGGGTTTCAGCAGAATCACCATCCGGCTCTGTTGAAACGACGATAACATCCATGCTCAGTGTTCCACTAAAATCTTGCTCTGTTTTGAGGTAAGTGTTTTCAAGAACAGCGTTCGAGACCTGATAAACTGGCCCCGTTATTGGGTCCACGTAAGCAATTGGAAGAACAATAGGGTCACCATTTACATCTGTCAGTTGTGTTCCCAAAGGGATGTTCTGAAGCAAGATATTAATTTCTTCTGATAGATCGTCGTCTGATGTCTGGATGATAAAATCCAGTTGTATCAGGTTATCTTCGTCTAACGTAGAGAGATTACTAATTACTTTAGTCGCTTGATCATATTGCCAATTCCCCTGTCCACCATCTAGGACAATTGGTTCATCGACCACGCCTTTTAGCTTAATATCAATGGTTGCAAATTGGCTCTCGGCGGTTTCATTAAGAGGTGCTAAGCCATCAATAGTCGACTCTGTTGAAATGGCGGTTACTTGAAGGGATAGAGATTCAGTAAATGAGCTGATATCCGATTTTGGTTGAAGTAACGCCTCTGAATTGGCTAGAGCATTGGAGGTCACTAGGTAGGTATTAATACCGATAAGCGTGATCCCAGCTCCGACAGGCAATGTCCAACCATCTTGAACTTCTATGCGATAAGACAGAGACTCCGAGCCATCTGTGTCAGTGAGCCGCCCTAGGATGTACTCTTTTAAGTCAATCGCTTGGTCTTCAAGCCCCTGAATGTTTTTAACGGTCAGCGTAGGCACATCGGCATCTGGAGATATATCGATAACTACTTGCTCAGTGATCTCCGCTGTTTTATCTTGCTCATCGGCAAACACACTACCCGACTCAGTCGTTACTGCCGTTACATCAAAAGTAAATCTTCCGGCTAAGTTTTCGTTAGATGTGATTTCAATTTGATCTAACTCGGATTGGCTATACGCTTTCCCTTCCTCAATAGCACTTCCGTTAAGTGTTAATATAAGTCCATCTGGAATATTCGAAATTTGGTAGTGGAGCGTTTCAGAACCGTCTTGGTCAAACTTTTCAGCGACAATATTGAGTGAAAGTGATTCAGCGGAATCTTCAACACTTTGATAAGAAAAGTCCGAATCATTAGACCACTCTGGCAAATCTGCAACCGGTAAAACGTTAACATTTAACGTGTTATTGCCTTGTAATACAAAACCATCTGGTTCGACATCAGATACGATTAATGCAGACACTGCTAACGAAACTTTGATAGTGTTGCCCGACAGGTTTAGCGCTGGTTGATAAGTGAGATCACCATTTGGAACGGTGAATATACCCACCCCCATTAGCTCTGTACCAGAAAGACTAATAAATCCGTCATTATCATCATCTTCAAGGCGCACTCCGTCTAAAAACAGAGCCCCTCCTTGTAGAGATTCAACAGAGATCCTTATCGCTTCAACACGCTCATTATTCTCCGTATCCCCAGGAGAAACTCTAATCGGTAACGCGACTGGCGTGGGGTCTCCACTGTTATTCGCGCCATTATCTTCTAACGTATCTACATTAACAGTTCGAATAAAGCCCCTAGCATCATCAAGAATTAATTGAGCTTCACTGCTTGCTTGGTCACCGTCTGCATCCGTCACAGTTATCGTTAGATCATCAAGCAAACCACCTACAGGCGTATTAACAATAAGCTCGGTAGTTAGCGTAAATGTCCCATCTTGAGCAATAGTCAGCGTTCCATATTTTAAGTTACCATCACTACTATTGATTAAATCGATGGTCCAAGCATCATTGCTAAATACCGAACTCGCCGTATCGTATGTTTCACCTGCATAGGTCAAACTTGAAATCAACGTGCCATCTGAACTGATTAAGTCAGCATTATTGCTAAACCAGTTTCCCGAAAACTCATCCCCCTCGGTAAGTTCAATTTCTATTGGTGAGCTTGTGTCTTCGGGGATATCATCCACTACACTTACGGTATATGTCTCAGCTTCAGACTGGTCGCCATCCTTATCAACGGCATAAATTGAAAAACTGAGTTCTAATGTGTTCTCGTCCGCTGGAACATCGTCAGGTTCATCGTGTTCAAGTGCACGGTATAGATCAAACTCGACAGTCCCATCGGTATTAAATCTAATTCTAAAGACGTCTTGCTCACTTTCATCTCTTGCATATAACCAACCATTCGAGTCCGGTGAATCAAGCGAAACCAGGCTACCACTACTTGTTTTATAGCCGAGCGCATTGAACATATCGATATTCACGCTCACACTGGCGATAGAGTCTGAACCTTGTAATAGCGTAATGGATGGTGACGAGCCCTCGATGCCAGAATCAAGCGAATCATCATTCAACCCGCTTTCATTGACTGTGATTCCCTCTGTAATTACTAGTTCCGGAAACAAGCCATCATAGACCAGTATGTTGGACTCCGTAGAGATCTCGCTTCCATCAGAATCTCTCGCCACGATGGGCATAGAGATCGACAATTGCGTCCCATCACCTAAAACATGGTCAAGCGAGTGATAAAGCTCTACAGTTACATTAACGGTAGACGTATCATTTGATGGCAAAGAGAAGTCACTAGGTAACGTGACCCTAAATACAACGTCTCCAGTGTCTGAAATTGCGTCAAAGCTTCCATCATTGTTATCGTACCAAGTGACAGCCTCTCCGTTATAAGTAACAGCATCACCAAGCGTAGTTTTGACAGTATCTCCATCATTTATGTCAACACCCAGATACACAATCGGATCGAATGATGACGTAACTATCACATCCGTATTCGCTATGGCTGAAACCCCATCAGGAGCAATGTTTGTATCGACAGGTGTTTCGGTTAACTCGACATTGCCACTATTGATTAGCGCTTGTCCATTGTCGTTATCTATCACATTAATGTCTAAAACGACCGACGTGTTATCTTGGTCTGAGTCCATTGCAGTAACAACGAGAGGTACGTTTGGATCAGTATTTTCTTGTTGGTCGAGAGCCTGAAAAAGCTCAAAGGAGTAGGTAATGTCGCCATTTGCATCAATAGGTAAAGAAGCATTGAGGATAGCTTGAAAGATGGGAATCTGAGTTTGCCCATCTTCGTCAAGAATATAACCATCAAGTGTTTTGCCATCCGCAGAGACTTGATAAAGCACAACTTGTTCACCACTCGTCAACAAGGGTTGTTCAGAGACGATGAACGACAAAGATTCGAGGTAATCACTGCCAACCTCAACTTGAAAATTCCCTGAGCTCAACACACCTCCATTTGCGAGATCAGATTCTTTTACTTCTACCCCATTCAAATTATTTAAAGTTGGGTCTGCGCCATCCTTTAGAACATAGTCAATTTCATTCTCTACAAGCGGTGTGGCATCTAAATCTACGCCACCAATGGTCAACGGGAAAGTGACCGTATCACTGCTATTGAATTGATCGATAGGGTGCTCAAGAGTAAGCGAAATTGAAGCTAATACATCGTTACCCGACTCAACGCCACTCAACGTTAACGTAAATACAGTGACACCATTCGCAAATGCTGTAATTTGCTTTCCACTGGAACTTAACGTGTAGCTAAGCTCATTATCAGAGACTGAGCTTGTAAGCCCTAATGCTTCTAACTTAGTAATAGATGACCCACCGAAATGCAAACTACTCGGATCCGGATTGTCAGATCCCGCGACAATATTAACAGTTCCTTCAGAGTTCAATATCGGGCCATCCAAAGGGACTTCTGTTACGTCTATAGTCGCATTGCCTACGTAACCTGCTTGTCCATCACTAATATCAATCGTCGCGTTAGCCAAGCCATAGTCTTGGGAGTCATCTGCAGCTAAATAGCTGAAAGAAACACTTTGCTCGACCGAATGATCTAGGTTTCGACCTGCATCAAACTGCCAAGAGCCATCAGAAAATACGGTTAATTCGCCTTTTTCTAAACTAAAACTTACGGATCCCCCCTCTAGAATTGACTTCTGCTCCCCGCCAGCCTCTACAAATTTCACATAAAGTGTTCCATCAAGATCAATATCATTTTCAAGTAGATTGCCCGTAATTGTTTGATCTTCTGCGACTGAGTATGTGTCATCTCTAATCACCGGATCAGAGTCATAAATAGTAATCGTTAACGGTGCCACAACCGTCTCTTGTGTACCGTCAGCATCACTTTGAATGCTTTCAACCAATACGTTAGTCACCAGCTCATCTTGACCTACACCATGATCAATCGC